>CALXBH010000055.1 GCA_944386475.1 uncultured Clostridia bacterium
CCGGCTACCAGCAACGGCGAAATCAGCCTGGGCAAAAACGTGCTCATCGGCTTTATGACCTGGGAAGGTTACAACTACGAAGACGCGGTTCTCATCAACGAAAAAGTCGTCCGGGAGGACGTCTTTACCTCCATCCACATCGAAGAATACGAGCTGGAAGCCCGTGACACCAAGCTGGGGCCGGAGGAGATCACCCGGGACATCCCCAACGTGGGCGAGGATGCTTTGAAAGATCTGGATGAGCGCGGCATCATCCGCGTGGGTGCGGAAGTCCGTGCGGGCGACATCCTGGTGGGTAAGGTCACCCCCAAGGGCGAGACCGAGCTGACGGCGGAAGAGCGCCTTTTGCGGGCCATCTTCGGCGAAAAAGCCCGGGAAGTGCGGGATACCTCCCTGCGGGTGCCTCACGGTGAATACGGCATCATTGTGGATGTGAAGGTGTTCACCAGGGAAAACTGCGATGAGTTAAGCCCCGGCGTCAACATGGTTGTCCGCTGCTACATCGCTCAGAAGCGCAAGATCTCGGTGGGTGACAAAATGGCGGGCCGCCACGGAAACAAAGGCGTTGTGTCCCGCATCCTGCCCCAGGAGGATATGCCCTTCCTGCCGGATGGAACCCCTCTGGATATCGTTTTGAACCCCCTGGGCGTTCCCTCTCGTATGAACATCGGACAGGTATTGGAGGTCCATCTGGGCTACGCCTGCAAGGCGCTGGGCTGGAAGATCATGACCCCCGTTTTCGACGGCGCGCACGAGTCGGATATCCGCGACTGCCTGCGGGAAGCGGGTCTGCGGGAGGACGGCAAGTCCATCCTGTACGACGGACGCACCGGCGAGCCTTTTGACAACCCGGTCACCGTGGGTTATATGTACTTCTTAAAACTGCACCATCTGGTTGACGATAAAATCCATGCCCGTTCCACCGGCCCCTACTCCTTGGTTACCCAGCAGCCTCTGGGTGGTAAAGCGCAGTTCGGCGGCCAGCGTTTCGGTGAGATGGAGGTTTGGGCCCTGGAAGCTTACGGCGCGGCTTACACCCTGCAGGAGATCCTGACGGTGAAGTCCGACGACGTGGTGGGCCGTGTGAAGACCTACGAGGCTATTGTCAAGGGCCAGAATGTACCCAAGCCCGGCATCCCCGAATCCTTCAAGGTACTGATTAAAGAGCTCCAGTCCCTGGCGCTGGATGTGAAGGTGCTGGATGAAAACCAGGAAGAGATTGACCTAAAACAGTCCTTTGACGATGATGACGATATGGGCCTGCACCGGATCGACGACGACGCTTTCACCGATGTGGAGGTGGAAGACGATCTGGCCGGCTTTGGCGTGGAAGACGCGCCGGATGACGACCTGGAACTGGATGATGCAGGAGACGCGGATTTCGGCCTGGACGATATTCTGGACGATGCCATGGACGGGGAAGAAGATTTATAAGAAAGAAGGGGTCGTAATTGGAATTTAACGTATTTGAGTCTATTAAAATCGGCCTTGCTTCGCCGGATCAGATCCGCGAGTGGTCTTACGGCGAGGTCAAAAAGCCCGAGACGATCAATTACCGCACACTGAAACCGGAGCGCGACGGCCTTTTCTGCGAAAGAATCTTCGGGCCCACCAAGGACTGGGAGTGCCACTGCGGAAAGTATAAACGCATCCGCTATAAGGGAAAGATCTGCGACCGCTGCGGCGTTGAGGTCACCCGGTCGAAGGTCCGCCGGGAGCGGATGGGCCACATCGAGCTGGCGGCTCCCGTTTCGCACATCTGGTATTTTAAAGGCATCCCCTCCCGGATGGGGCTGATTTTGGATATTTCCCCCCGCCGGCTGGAGGAAGTGCTCTACTTTGCAAAATACATCGTCATCGATCCCGGCAGCACGATCCTGGAAAAGGGTCAGCTTTTAAGCGAAAAAGAATACATGGACATGCGGGAAAAATACGAGGACGATTTTAAAGCCGGCATGGGCGCAGAGGCCATTAAAGCCCTGCTGGAAGAGCTTGATCTGGAAAAGCTTTCCGTGGAGCTCAAAGAGGAACTGGAAAACGCTTCGGGCCAAAAGCGGGTGCGCATCTTAAAGCGCCTGGAGGTCGTGGAGGCTTTCCGCCTTTCGGGCAACCGCCCCGAATGGATGATTATGGACGTCATCCCGGTGATCCCGCCGGATATCCGGCCGATGGTGCAGCTGGACGGCGGCCGTTTTGCCACCTCCGACTTAAACGACCTGTACCGCCGGGTGATTAACCGGAACAACCGGTTAAAACGCCTGCTGGAGTTAAACGCTCCGGATATCATCGTGAGAAACGAAAAACGGATGCTTCAGGAAGCGGTGGACGCCCTGATTGACAACGGCCGCCGGGGACGTCCGGTGACCGGCCCCAACAACCGGCCGTTAAAATCCCTGTCCGACATGCTCAAAGGTAAGCAGGGCCGGTTCCGTCAGAACCTGCTGGGTAAGCGCGTGGACTACTCCGGCCGTTCGGTTATCGTCGTCGGCCCGGATCTGAAGATGTACCAGTGCGGTCTGCCCAAAGAGATGGCGCTGGAGCTGTTCAAACCCTTTGTGATGAAGCGCCTGGTGGAAACCGGCGCCGCCAACAATATCAAGAGCGCCCGGAAGATGGTGGAGCGCGCCAAGCCCGAGGTTTGGGACGCGCTGGAAATCGTCATCAAGGGCCATCCGGTGCTGTTAAACCGCGCGCCCACCCTGCACCGTCTGGGCATCCAGGCTTTTGAGCCGGTGCTGGTGGAAGGCCGCGCCTTAAAGCTGCATCCGCTGGTCTGTACTGCCTACAACGCCGACTTCGACGGCGACCAGATGGCGGTTCATGTGCCGCTGTCGGCAGAAGCCCAGGCGGAAGCCCGCTTCTTAATGCTGGCGGCCAACAACCTGTTAAAGCCTTCGGACGGCCGTCCGGTCACCGTTCCTACCCAGGACATGGTGCTGGGTTCCTACTACCTGACGCTGATCAAACACGGCGAAAAGGGCGAGGGCAAGGTGTTCCGCGACTTTAACGAGGCTTTGATGGCCTATGCCGAGGGCGAAGTGGGCCTGCATGCTCCCATCAAGGTGCGGGTTACCAAGACCATCGGGGACAAACGGATCAGCAAGATTATCGACGCTACCGTAGGCCGGATTATCTTTAACGAGCCCATCCCGCAGGATCTGGGCTATGTGGACCGCACCAATTCCGAAAACCAGTTTGACTTGGAGGTCACCTTTAAGGTGGGCAAAAAACAGCTGGGAGACATCATCGACCGGTGCATCCGCATCCATGGAACCGCCAAGACCAGCGAGGTTTTGGACAAGGTAAAAGCCCAGGGCTTTAAATATTCCACCAAGGGCGCTATCACCGTCGCGGTTTGCGACGCGGTGATTCCGCCCCAGAAAAAGGAACTTTTGGAGCAGGCGGACAACGAGGTCCAGAAGATCAGCGCCCAGTATAAGCGAGGCCTCATTTCCGAGAGCGAGAGAAAACAGCTGGTCATCAAGACCTGGGATGCCACTACCAAGAAGGTTTCCGACGCGCTGACCGAAAACCTCGACGAGTTTAACCCCATCTTTATGATGGCGGAATCCGGCGCCCGCGGTAGTATCAACCAGATCCGGCAGCTGGCCGGTATGCGAGGGCTTATCGCCAACACCGCCGGTACCACCATCGAAATCCCCATTAAGGCAAACTACCGGGAAGGCTTAAACATCTTGGAATACTTCATCTCTTCCCGCGGCGCCCGGAAAGGCTTGGCTGATACGGCGCTTCGTACCGCTGACTCGGGTTACCTGACCCGCCGTCTGGTAGACGTTTCTCAGGAAGTTATCATCCGGCAGGACGACTGCGGCACCCACGAGGGCATCGAAGTATACGCCATCAAGGAAGGCAACGAGATGATCGAGCCGCTGGCAGACCGTTTGATCGGCCGTTACCTGGTGGAGGACTATGTGGATGAAAAGACCGGCGAGGTGCTGGTCTCCAAGGATAAAATGATGGATGCCTCCGACGCGAAAAAGCTGATGGACGCCGGGGTGGAACGGATCAAGATTCGTTCGATCCTCACCTGCGAGAGCAAGCAGGGCATCTGCGCCAAGTGCTACGGCGACAACCTGGCCAACGGCAAGCCTGTGTCTGTGGGCGAAGCGGTGGGTATCATCGCGGCCCAGTCCATCGGTGAGCCCGGTACCCAGCTGACCATGCGTACCTTCCACACCGGCGGTATCGCGTCGGCGGAGGATATCACCCAGGGTCTTCCCCGCGTGGAGGAGCTGTTCGAGGGACGCCGTCCCAAGAGCAGCGCGATCATCACCGAGATCAGCGGTATTGTCCGCTTTGACGAAGTCAAACGCACCCGCCACATTGTGGTCACCGGTTCGGACGGCGAGGAAAAATCCTATGCTATTCCTTACGGTTACCGGATCCGTGTGGAGGAAGGCGACGTGGTGGCCGCAGGCGATGCGCTCACCGAAGGTTCTGTGAATCCTCATGACGTGCTGGCCGTCAAGGGCGAGCAGGAGGTTCAGAACTACCTGATTACCGAAGTGCAGAAGGTTTACCGGATGCAGGGTGTTGACATCAACGACAAGCACATCGAGGTCATCGTCCGGCAGATGATGCGCAAGGTGCGCATTGACGACGCCGGGTCTACCGATCTGCTGCCCGGCACCCTGGTGGAGCGGGGCGAGATCGCCCAGATCAATCGGGAGATTCAGCGGCGCATCGACGCTGGGGAGAAAGATCTGCGCCCGGCCACCTATATTCCGGTGCTGCTGGGTATCACCAAAGCCTCTCTGGCCACCGACAGCTTCCTGTCCGCTGCTTCCTTCCAGGAGACCACCCGTGTCCTGACCGAAGCGGCTATCAAGGGCAAGGTAGACCCGTTGATGGGCCTCAAGGAAAACGTCATCATCGGCAAGCTGGTTCCTGCGGGAACCGGTATGGCCTGCTACCGGGATGTAGAGGTTGTGCCTACCAGCACCGAGAGCGCCGAAGGCTAAAAATAAGTCCATTACACTTTTATAGCAAAAAAGAGCCTGATGCAAAAAAGCATCAGGCTCTTTTAAGCGGATATTATACAAGATTTAAATCAAACTCATTTTTTTGCCGGATTTCATCTAACACCCAACGGTCGTTTTCCTTAATGAGCTTCCAGTATTCCACAAAGCTTTTGCTGGCGGTAGAGCCATCGGTAATCTGCATAGTGCAGTCATCGACGGTATAGTCGATCATTTTGGCTTTTAGATATACCCACATGACATCGTTGGCGTCGCCGGGAAGATCGTTGGCGAATACGGGAAGAGCTTCGATAATCCGCATATTCCGCAGGATGTTCTTTTCGTGGCGGATGATCATCCACTGGGATCTTGAACTGTAATCTTCATAGAGAGACTGGCTCATAAAGTCTTTGGCGATATCCTGATTCCGTTCCATCCAGGCGTTTTGGACGGCGAAAAAAATGTCCTCGATTCGCTTTTGAAAGTCCTTGTAATCCCAGGAGGGGTCAACCTCAGCAAATTGTTTCATGGCCTTTTTGGCTCGCCTGGCTTTGGCGTGAACTTTCAGGTAAAAGACCACGGCTCCTCCTGAAGCGGCAACGCCTATTAAGGTGTAAATGATGATGGTGGAGACTGGATTGCTGCGGCGGTAACCGTATCCGCTGGTGTGGCTTCCACCCGTACTGCCGCCACCGCCGCCTCCACCACCACCGCCTCCTCCGGCTCGTGCGAGAGCGACGGTCAGCGGCAGGAAAACAGCGCAGAGCCCGGCAAGGCACCCGGCAAGTATTCTCCTTTTCCATTTTTTCATAAAATCATTCCCCTCTGTTGTACTCTTGTAGAAAGAAGCTTTGAAAAGTTTTTGTTAAAAATAGGATACAATAATCGGAGCAAGAAAGCAAGCTGTTATAGGCTGTCTTTAAAAAAGTGCGGGGACATTTTGCAGCTTATGCTTCTGGTATTTTTTTCAAAGAACAGGGGGATTTCCTTCGCCTATTTATGCAGGATGATTAGCAAGAACTTAAATTTACAAAAAATTCACAATTTTGCTTGACAAGGCTTCCGGCGGATGGTATAGTGATAAAGCGTGCTTATATGTATCTGCGGTTGCACACTGCAATTTGGCAGGGCATAAGCGGCAAAAAATATGTAAGGAGGTGCCATATGCCAACCTTTAACCAGCTCGTACGCAAAGGAAGAAAAGTGGTCGAGAAGAAATCGACGGCTCCCGCCCTTTTGAAAGGCTATAACTCCATGAAAAAGACGGCGACCGATCAGAATTCTCCTCAAAAACGCGGTGTCTGCACAGCGGTCAGAACCATGACCCCCAAAAAGCCGAACTCGGCGCTTCGTAAAGTTGCCCGTGTACGCTTGACCAACGGAACCGAGGTTACTTCTTATATCCCCGGTATCGGCCATAACCTGCAGGAGCACAGCGTCGTTTTGATCCGTGGCGGACGTGTTAAGGACCTTCCCGGTGTGCGTTACCACATCATTCGCGGTACTTTGGATTCCCAGGGTGTTGCGGGAAGAAACCAGGGCCGTTCCAAATACGGTGCAAAACGTCCAAAAGCTGGTGCCTCAAAGTAGGATAAAATTTCGTAACAGACATTTGTTAGTTGCGCTTAAAACAGCGGCTTTTTATAGATTTTCAGGATCTAGGATTTTGCCGTCTGCTTAGCCCAACGGAAGTTTTATCACTTTCGAGTACCGATGATATCATTCTGTGAAGGAGGGAAGCGAAGTGCCAAGAAGAGGTAAAATTGCAAAACGTGACGTTTTGCCTGATCCGCTTTACAATTCCAAGTTGGTGACCCGCCTGATTAACAGCGTCATGCTGGACGGTAAGAAGGGTGTCGCTCAGAAAATCGTTTACGGTGCGTTTGACATTGTGAAGGAGAAAACCGGCCGCGAGGCTCTGGAGGTTTTCGAGGAAGCGATGGAAAACGTAATGCCCGTGCTGGAGGTTAAAGCCCGCCGTGTCGGTGGTGCTACCTATCAGGTCCCCATGGAAGTCCGTCCCGCCCGCCGGGAGACTTTGGGCCTGCGGTGGATTACTCTGTACTCCCGCCAGCGTAACGAGAAGACCATGAAAGAGCGTCTTGCCAACGAGATTCTGGATGCAATCAACAGCACCGGCGGTGCCTTCAAGAAACGGGAAGACACCCACAAAATGGCTGAAGCGAACAGAGCGTTTGCACACTACAGATGGTAACTCGTATTCCAATGATGGTTTATTTTGGCGCAGATGCGGCATAATAAACTGGTTAATTGCCTGATTTGAGAGCATGGGCAGTTTTCTGCCCATGCGTTTCCCGAAAAAGATGGAGGAAGATTTATGCCAAGAGAAGTATCCCTGGAACTTACTCGTAACATTGGTATAATGGCTCACATCGACGCCGGTAAAACCACTACCACCGAGCGTATCTTGTTTTACACTGGTAAAACCCACAAGATCGGCGAAGTGCATGAGGGTGCGGCGACCATGGACTGGATGGAGCAGGAGCAGGAGCGTGGTATTACTATTACCTCCGCTGCTACCACCGCCTACTGGAAGGGCCACCGTATCAATATTATCGATACTCCCGGGCACGTTGACTTTACCGTTGAGGTAGAGCGTTCTCTCCGTGTTCTGGACGGTTCCGTGACTGTTTTCTGTGCAAAAGGCGGCGTTGAGCCTCAGTCGGAGACAGTATGGCGTCAGGCGGATACCTATAAGGTTCCCCGTATGGCGTACGTCAACAAAATGGACATTATGGGCGCGAACTTCTATAACGTTGTCCAGATGATGCTGGACCGTTTGAAATGTAACGCTGTGCCGATCCAGCTCCCCATCGGAGCGGAGGACACCTTCAAGGGCATCATCGACCTGGTGGAGATGAAAGCCTATGTTTACTATGATGAACTGGGCAAGGATATCCGGGTGGAAGAGATTCCCGACGACATGAAGGACAAGGCTGCAGATTATCATGCGAAGCTTTTGGAAGCGGTTGCAGAAACCGACGAAGAGCTCATGATGAAATACCTGGAGGGTGAAGAGCTCACCATCGAGGAGATCAAGAGGGGAATCCGCAAGGCGACCATCGCCAATGAAATGGTCCCTGTTGTCTGCGGAACTTCTTATAAGAACAAAGGTGTTCAGAAGCTTCTGGATGCCATCATCGATTATATGCCTTCTCCGGTGGATGTTCCCCACATTAAAGGTACAAATCCCGAGACCGGCGAAGAGGAAGAGCGTCCTTCGTCCGACGAAGAACCTTTTGCGGCGTTGGCCTTTAAGATTATGACTGACCCGTTTGTTGGAAAACTCTGCTTCTTCCGGGTGTATTCCGGTACCCTGGACGCGGGCAGCAACGTTTATAACTCTTCCAAGGACAACAACGAGAGAATCGGCCGTATCCTGATGATGCACGCCAACTCCCGTAAGGACATTGAAACGGTTTACGCAGGCGATATCGCTGCGGCGGTGGGCCTTAAAAACACCACCACCGGCGACACCCTGTGCGACCCGAAACATCCGATCATTCTGGAAAACATGGTGTTCCCCGAGCCGGTTATCAGCCTGGCTATCGAGCCTAAGACCAAAGCCGGTCAGGAAAAAATGGGTATTGCGCTGGCGAAGCTGGCGGAAGAAGACCCCACTTTCCGCACCTATACCAACGAGGAAACCGGCCAGACCATCATCAGCGGTATGGGCGAGCTCCATCTGGAGATTATCGTCGACCGTCTGCTGCGTGAATTCAAGGTGGAGGCTAACGTAGGCGCGCCTCAGGTCGCTTATAAAGAGACCATCACCGCCACCGCCGACGTGGATCACAAATATGCCCGTCAGTCCGGTGGTAAAGGTCAGTACGGCCATGTTAAGATCATTGTGGAACCCAACGAGTCCGGCAAGGGCTATGAGTTCATCAACAAGATCGTCGGCGGTGCGATCCCCAAGGAGTATATCCCTGCGGTCGACGCCGGTATCCAGGGAGCGATGCAGGCAGGCGTTTTGGCCGGCTATCCGGTTGTAGACGTGAAAGTAACCCTGTACGACGGCTCTTATCATGAGGTCGACTCCTCTGAAATGGCCTTTAAGATCGCCGCGTCTATGGCGTTTAAAGAGGCAATGCGCAAAGCGAAACCCGTTATCCTGGAACCGATCATGAAAGTGGTCGTCATCGTTCCGGAGGATTACATGGGCGACGTTATCGGCGACTTGAACTCCCGCCGCGGCCAGATCCAGGGTATGGAAGCCCGGACCGGCGCGCAGGAGATCAATGCGTTTGTTCCCCTTTCCGAGATGTTTGGATACTCCAACGACCTGCGGAGCAAAACCCAGGGCCGCGGTCAGTATTCTATGGAGCCCAGCCATTATATTGAGGTTCCCAAATCCATCGCGGAAGGCATCATGAACAGCCGCGCAAAAAATAATGATTAATTCGAGCCAAAATGCTTGAATTTTCCGGCGATTACTGGTAAAATGATCTAGTAATCTTAGGTTTTAATCAACTGTTAAAATAAAAGGAGGAAACTTCCAATGGCAAAAGCAAAATTCGAAAGAACTAAGCCCCATGTCAACATTGGTACCATTGGTCACGTTGACCATGGTAAAACCACTTTGACTGCTGCGATCACCAAGACTCTGGGCCTGAAAGGCGAAGCAGAGTACATGGCTTACGATCAGATCGACAAGGCTCCCGAAGAGAGAGAGCGTGGAATCACCATTAACACCGCTCACGTTGAGTATGAGACCGAAAACCGTCACTATGCTCACGTTGACTGCCCCGGACATGCTGACTATGTTAAAAACATGATCACCGGTGCTGCTCAGATGGACGGCGCGATCCTGGTTGTTGCGGCGACCGACGGTCCGATGGCTCAGACCAAAGAGCATCTGCTCCTTGCCCGTCAGGTTGGCGTTCCCTACATTGTTGTGTTCATGAACAAAGCGGATCAGGTTGACGACGAAGAGTATCTGGAGCTCGTCGAGATGGAAATCCGTGACACCCTGAACAAATACGAATTCCCCGGCGACGATATCCCGATCATCAAGGGTTCTGCGCTGAAAGCTCTGGAAGCTCCCAACGATCTGAGCGATCCCGCTTATGCTCCTATCCTGGAGCTCATGGATGCGGTTGACAGCTACATCCCCACTCCTGAGAGAAAAGCGGATCTGCCCTTCCTGATGCCTGTTGAGGACGTCTTCACCATCACCGGCCGTGGTACTGTTGCCACCGGTAGAGTGGAAAGAGGTCAGCTCAACACCGGCGACGAGGTTGAGATCGTTGGTCTGAAAGACGAGAAAGCGAAAACCGTTGTTACCGGTATCGAGATGTTCCGTAAGATCCTGGATTACGCTGAGGCCGGCGACAACATCGGCGCTCTGCTCCGTGGTGTTCAGAGAGATGAGATCGAGCGCGGACAGGTTCTGTGCAAACCCGGTTCCATCCATCCCCACACCAAATTCGAGGGCCAGGTTTACGTTCTGAAAAAAGAGGAAGGCGGACGCCACACTCCTTTCATGAACAACTATAGACCTCAGTTCTATTTCAGAACCACCGACGTTACCGGTGTTATCACCCTGGAAGACGGCGTTGAGATGTGCATGCCTGGCGATAACGTTAAGATGGCTGTTGAGCTGATTACCCCCATCGCTATTGAAGAGGGTCTGCGTTTCGCTATCCGTGAAGGCGGCCGTACCGTTGGTTCTGGCGTTGTTACCAAGATCATCGAATAGTTTTTAGCCTATTTAAAAACTGCTGTGGATTTTTCCACAGCAGTTTTTTTATATATAGCCTTGTGGTAAAATGAGGATGTTTTTAAAAGTAAGAAAAATATCCCACAAAAACAAAAAACGGCCAACCTTTTTTCCTTTCTTTTCACTATATAGCCAAACGGTACCGGAGATAATCAGTATGAATCAGCAGCGAGCAGATGCGATCGTCACGCAATACCTCCCTAAAATTTATGGATTTGCCCTAAAAAAGTCCTTCGGCTATGAAGAAGCGGAAGAACTCTGTGCGGACATTGTGAAGGAGGTATATGAATCCCTGTTAAAAGCAAAGGAGGTCCACAACCTGGACGGCTATATTTGGCGTATCAGCGAGCACGTATATGCCAAATATGTCTCCTCGGTAAAAAAGCATCAGGGGATCTCCCTGGACGGTGTTCATCTTTCCACCGAAGATGTCTACGATTTGGGGGAGGCGGCGGAAGAACTGCTGCGCTTGCGCCGTGAAATCGCCTTTCTTACCAAAACACGGCGGGAGGTTGTTTATTCATACTATTACGAGAACAAGTCGATCGCACAGATTGCCAAGGAACGAGGGATCCCCACAGGCACGGTGAAATGGCACTTAAACAAAGCGCGCCATGAATTGAAAGAGGGGTTTTTTATGGAAAGGAAAATAGGAAAGCTGGGTATGAAGCCCATAAAAGCCATAGGGTTTGGCCACGACGGTGATCCAGGCCCAAACGGCGGTCCGGAATTTTATCTTGACGACCGTTTGAATCTCAATCTTGTTTACAGCGTGTACCACGTCCCGCGGACAAAGGAAGAAATAGCCGAGGAACTGGGCGTCACTCCCGTTTTTATCGAGGACAGGATCGATTTTTTGGAAAGAAACGGTTTTTTAGTGCGGAAAGCGGGCGGCAAATTAACGACCTATGTCCGGTTTGAACCGGAGACCTATTCTTTGGAGCAGCGGGAAAGCTTCTTAAAGAAAAAATGGGAGATCGCCCAGCTGCTGGCAAAGGATTATGCCCAGTCGGTCATCCAAGCCGTTTTGGATGTCAAGGACATTTATCTTCCTACCGGCAACCGGGAGCTTTTGGAGGCGGCGGCGGTTTTTTATGGCGTAGCCATGAAATGCCGGATAAGCACCAGCAGGGACACCTCCGTCTATCGCATCAAAACAACAGACGGCGGGGATTTTGTGGCTTGCATTGATATTGAGCAAACCCAGTCCGACAAGGATTATGTACCCTCGCTAAACCTCCCGTCCATGTGGACCTGCGGAAGCATGACCCGTGTTTCGGAAAAATATCCGGTTTCTTGCTGGTCGATTGATTCCAGGTATTGCTCCAGGAAAGGCCATTGGGAAAACAATTTAACGTCGGATTACGAGTATCTTTATGAATTTATCACCGGCGCGATTGCGGATGACCGGGCCAATGAGGACAAATTTAAACGGCTGCGGGAGCGGAAGTTCCTTTCGGAGGACAACAAAGTCAATATTATGGTGGTAAAAGGGAAGGCCGAAGAGTTCTTTGACAAAATCCCCCCACTGGATGAGAAACTAAAAAAGCGGTATTCCGGCTGTGCTTTGGAAAACGCCGAGATCATCGCCAGGGATTACCCGCCGCAGATGCGGGATCTTATTATCGATTGGGGCGTGGGCGGCTTTATCAGCAACACAGTCGCTTTAATGGTGCTGGATATCCTTTATGAGAACGGCACCTTTCAAAAGCTCACCGACCGGGAGCGGATCGCCTCAACCCTCCTGATGTTCAGCGATACCCTCCCGAAAGAGTAAGAGGCTTTATTTTTCCTGCATCCCCGGGCCGGAAATCCGGCCCGGGGGATAGCTTTTGGCGCCTTTCTTTAAAAGAGTCTGGCGCGCCTGTTTGAGCCTTTCGCCCCGAATCATGGGAATCATTGCTTTTTACGGTGGAATGTGATACCATGGGAATATTCCTGAAAAACGCATAAAATAGTTTACAATTGGTATAATAATCTTTTGAATATACGATTTAACGACAAAATCTCCCTTTTACGGCCGTTTTCCATGATGGTAAGGAGAGGGGGCAAACGGTAAGGAGCGGACAACATGCCTCGTTTTTTTGTGGATGCTGTGGACGGCGAAACGGCTGTTATTGCCGGGGAGGATGCCAGGCATATCATCAAATCCCTGCGGATGCAGCTGGGGGAGCAGCTGACCCTCTGCGACGGGAAGGGGACGGACTACCATTGCGTGATCGATAAGATGGACGATGTAGTGCATCTGTCGGTGGTAAAATGTGAGCCCTGCCGGAGCGAGCCGGCTTTGAAAGCGGTTTTGTACCAGGCTCTGCCCAAAGGGGATAAAATGGAACTGATCGTCCAAAAAGCGGTGGAGCTGGGGGTGAACCGGATCGTCCCGGTGCTCACCGACCGCTGCATCTCCCGGCCGGATGGGAAGAGCATGGCTAAAAAACGGGAGCGCTATCAAAAAATTGCTCAGGAGGCTGCCAAGCAGTGCGGCCGGGGCGTGATCCCTACGGTGGAGGGGCTTTTGTCTTTTCAGGAGGCTTTACAGGATGCCGGCCAGTATGAGCGGCGGCTTTTATTTTACGAACAGGGCGGGGAGGCGGTATCCGCCTTGGTGACGCCGGATACCCGGGAGATCGCCTTTTTTGTAGGCAGCGAAGGCGGCTTTACGCCGGAAGAGGCTGCCGCAGCACAGGAAAAGGGGATAACCCCTGCGACTTTGGGCCCGCGGATTTTACGATGTGAAACGGCGCCTATATGTGCTTTGGCTATTTTTATGAATATTACAGGGGATATTTAGAAGAATATCTATTGTAATATGAAGGATAAACGAGTATAATAAAGGAAAAGATTAAGAGGAAAAGGAGTGATCTTATGAAAAAGAAGGTATGGGTTTCCCTGTTGGCTGTTTTAACGGCATTAGTCGGAATTGCGGTCGTCGTGGCGGCCTTTTTGAGAAAAAAGGGCAAAAAGCTGAAAGACGATCTGGATTTTGACGAAAGCGTCTATTTTGAAGATGACGACGAGCAGCAGGATGATCTGCTCGATGACTATAGTAAAGAAGACTCTTTGGGAATTGGTGCCGACGCCGGAATGGAGCCGGACGATGCCGATGACGAGGAAGAAGTTTCTGAGTAATCATACGGCATAAAAATAAAGTGAAGGGTGTCCTCCTTGCTGGAGGACGCCCTGTTTTTATGGTATACAGATACCAAAATATGCTATGAAGCGCATCCAAAATGGCCGCCGCAAAATATAAAATTTTGCGGCGGCCATTTTGACGTATTCGCTGTTATCCCATTTAATGCGCCAAATCACATCTTCCAGGCTGGGATCGTTATAAAATCGTTTGCGGAATGGCAGACAAAAATTTTTGGAAAGAAAAGCAGCGCTTTTTTATTTTGCGCTGTCAACTGATGCGGCTGATCTTCCAGGCGCCATCTTCATAGGAGATAGTGACCGTCTTGGTAGCGGAAAATTTCTCCCCGTTAATAAATTGCGGAACAGTAACATTAAAATAAACGTCGTCATCGATAAAGTCCAGAATGCTGGCGGTGTAATTAGAAAAATCCAGCACGGTGCTGTCCGCGTATTGGGGCGCCCTGGCTTGACAAAAGTACAGCCGTCCGTATTGCTCATAGACCGGCGGATTTGGCTCATCCAGCGCGGACAAATAGACGCCTATGGCAAGATCACCCGCCATATCAAAGGTGTAGGTGGAGCGCAGATATTCTTTGTATCGGTCCAGAGAGGAAAATTCAGCATCGGTAACGGGATAATACTGTTTAGGGTCAAAAACTTCTCCCTTGGGAATTTCCAGATATTCCTGGGTGCGGAAAAGATGATTGGTAAGTTTATCATGACGTTTGAGCAGGTTGTCCAGAATGGACAGGTACTGTTCGTCTGCCGCCTGATCGGTGGTCAGTTTTACCCGGCTGACTCCTGCTGAGGAGGGGATTAATCCCCACACGTCATTGGCGTCCACATAATAACTGGGAGAAGAAAAATCCTGATAATTGCTGCCGGAAAACTTTTGGTTGTACATTTTTTCAATGACGGTGGCGTCAATTCCGTTTACCGTCAGAATTTCCTGAGGAGAAAGGCGTTTCCAGGAAGTTCTGTCAAAGTTGTAAACAAGGCAGTCTTCAGCGTTGGAGCCGTCTGCATAACAAACTGTGGAGCACACGACGACAGATACCGTTTTGTCGGTCTGTGTTGTAAAATACCGGACGTGGTACCGGGTGGTAGCGCCGGCTTCTGTTAAAAGCAGTTCTGCGTCGTTTGTTACCGGTAAAATCTCCTGAAACTCAGAAGCGATTTCTTCGTTAACAGTGCGTACATCGTCCGATTCCCCTTCCAGTTGGGGGATAGAAATGTCGATAGAGTAGTGGAGAGTATCTTCTTTTGCCTTTTCTTGAAGAATAGGGTATTCCTCAGCAGAAAGGGTGCCTTGGGAGGAATACTGATAGCGGACGGAAACTTCTTTTATTGAAGCGCTTTGTATACTGCCTCCGCCGTAGGGGCCAGACATCAGCTGTGCTTCATTGATAACAGCCTGTTGCGAAGATGCCGCTTGAACCGCCTCAATGGACGGAGAAGGATTTTTTATCTGATCATTAGACTGGCGGGACAAAAAAATACCGGCAGCTATTAGGATACAGGCAACAGCCAGGATAACAACGGTTGTCACCATTCGTCCATGTCGGGTCATGAAATCCTCCTTTCACCAAGCGTTCTTAAGGAAAATAGAAAATCAGCACAAAAAACACCGGAATTTTTGTAGCGTTTTTTCATAATATGCTTATGAACATTCAAAGTATAGCATGACTAACAGGAGATTGCAAGTATCCCGCAGCACAGAAATAATTGCAGAATGGAAACATTTTTGTGGGACAGGCGCTGGTGACTAAAGCCTGTCCTGCCGGTTCATACTATTGGCAGAGTTTAGCGGTCGGCCATAGGAGTGAACGGAATGGAGCAGCAGAAAAGCAATGGGAAAAAACGGTGGACGGCATTTTTGTTATCCTTTTTGGCGGCGGTGATGATTTTTTCTTTGGCGGTGGGCGGTGTGATGATGTGGGGGGGCACATTTTCCAACCTGGCGGCGTCCTCGGAAGAGAGCCCTGTAAGCGAGGGCTACCAGCCGGATCCCGGGCAGTCTTTGATGGTGCTGGCCATTGGATGCCGGGAGCGGGGGGATCCGGCCAAGGCGTTTGCCTTATTGTATCTAAACGCGGCGGATCATTCCCTTTCGGTCTGCGCCCTCCCGCCCGAGACGTTGGCTACCGTCAACATCCGGACGGATACGCTGGCGGGCTTTTATGATTACGGCGGGGCGCAGATGGCGGAGGAGGCAGTGCAAAACGCCTACAACGTGTATATCAACCGGTATGTCCGGGTCAGCATGGAGGCGTTTTGCACTTTCTTTGATCTGCTGGGCGGCGTGGAGATGGCTCTGCCTTATGACATGGCAAACCGGGTTCAGCGGGAGGGCAGCCTGCCAGCCCAGGAAAAGGGACAAAACCAGCTTTTGGACGGCAACAGAGCCTATGAACTGTTTGGAACTCCCGGAGCGGGCGAGCTGGACCAGGTCCATTTGCAAACGGGGATTTTAGGGGCCTTTTTTAAACAGCACATCACTCCCCGGACGGTGCAGGCCTCCGAGACGCTGTTTAATGCGGTTATCAACCTGGTGGATACGGACATTACCCGATATGATTATACCTGCCGGGTGGAGATGTTGGAAGAGCTGGCTCGCTCCTCCGGTCCGGTAAAAGAAATTTATGTGCAGGGGGAGTTTACCGCCGACGGCTTTCTCCCTGCAAAAGGGACGCTGGGGGATATGGAGGAGACGGCTTCCTAGGAAAACGGCAAAGAAGGTTTACAACTTTCCGAAAATATGATACAATTTACCTTGTGTAAAGTTTTCGTTAAACAAAACTGGCCGGATAAAAGGCGTTATGGATGATGCCGGTTCCTGCTGAGAAAGGAATGGTGCAAGGATGGCAAAATTTTTTGAATACAAGGGCCGCCCGCTGGTGAGAAACGGCAATACGCTGTATTATGGCAACATGTTTGACCCCTATGTTGTTATGCTCCAGGTGGTGAGCACCCGGGAAAAGGACGATCTTGTCCTGGCAGACAAGGTAACGGTGCAGATGATGTCCACCGATCCCACGGTGGATCCTATGAAAATGGTCGTTAAAAAAAGCGAGAAAAACGGCCTGTATCAGGCGATTGATATCGCGTCGATCTGGCTGGACAGGGCGCTGGGCGAGGAAAACCACGCCGAATAAAACAAAGGGAAAAGGGCGCTTTATAAAGCGCCCTTTTCCCTTTGTTTTTGCTATGACTGTCAAAAACGCAAGGCTGTTAATAGGATGGTATGAGACAACATGGCGGCGGTTTTTACTCCCCAAAATTTTGCCGCCGGATGATTAGAGGCTTACAAAAACGGCCACACTATGGATAGATCATTTTGAATAAGGAGCGTGGACAGAGTGTCTGTCAAGCGGGGAGAAATATACTATGCGGATTTAAGCCCGGTGGTGGGATCGGAACAGGGAGGCGTCCGCCCGGTTTTAATTGTACAAAACGATGTGGGGAACCGGTACAGCCCTACGGTGATTGCGGCGGCGATCACCAGCCAGAAGGATAAAGCTAAACTGCCCACCCATATTGAAATTAATGCCCAAAAGTGCGGGTTGGCAAAAAATTCCGTTGTTTTGCTGGAACAGATCCGCACCATCGATAAAAAAAGATTAAAGGAAAAAATGGGCCGCTTGGACAACGGCAGTATGACCCAGGTGGATTCAGCCCTTTCCATCAGCTTCGGCCTGGGAAACGACGGGCCGTCGTTCAGCTGACAGCCCCACAGGACAGCGGGGCGCGCCGGAAATGATCCGGCGCTTTTTGTTTTCCGCTAAATAGGGGCTTTTTTTGTCGGTTATGCTGGAAGAAATTTGGAGGACTTCTTTACTTTTGCGGATAAATCCCGTACAATATGGTTAAAAAATAAGGCGTAAAGCGCTGGAATGGAAAGGACGGAAAAGCAAATGGTAGATTATGCGTCCATGTATCAGTTAAACTGTGGCCTGTTTGTAGCTTCCACTGCGTGGGAGGGAAAATTAAACGGCTGCGTGGTCAACACAGTTTTGCAGGTGACCTATGAGCCGTTAAAGTGTATTGTGGTGATCGATAAGAAAAATCTCACCCACGATATGGTGATGAAGTCCCGTTCCATAGGCGTTTCGGTTTTCAGCGAGGAGGTGTCCTTGGAGGACATCGGCCGCTTTGGCTTTTCAAGCGGGCGGGAACAGGATAAATTTGACGGCGTCCCCTATACCCTGGATGTGCAGGGAAACCCCCTGCTGACAAAGGGAGTTTCCGCCGTTTTCAGCTTTTCCGTGGAAGAGACGGTGGACGTGGGGACTCACACCGTCTTTGTGTGCGCCGTCAAACAGGCGGAGACGGTGTCGGCATCCCCGGCGATCACCTACCGGCAGTACCGGGACAAAAAGCTCGGCAATAAGGCGCCTGCCGGGGACAAAGAGGGAGATGTTTATCTGTGCACCGTCTGCAAATATGAATATGACGAGGCCAAGGAAGGGGTGCCTTTTGACGAGCTCCCCGACGACTGGGTGTGCCCCATCTGCAAAAGGCCCAAATCCGCCTTTAAAAAGATCGAAAAATAAAGCCGGCAGGGAATATCGGTGCCGACGCAAAGACATTGCTAGGACTAGCAATCCGGCAGGAGGTTTTTATGGAACAATCGATACTGGACATTATCCGCACCCGGCGCAGCTGCCGGAAATACACCTCTCTTCCCCTGGAGGAAGAGCTTATAAAAATCGTTGTGGAAGCGGGTCGCTACGCCCCCAGCGGCGGCAACAACCAGACCACCCGTTTCACTGTGATAGAGGGCCGGAAAGCCCTGGACGAGCTGGCTGGGCTGGTCAGCAAGGTGTTTTCGGGGATGGAGGATTCCCCCGCCCTTTACCAAAGCATCCGGTCATCCATCCGCCAGTCCAAGGCGGGCGGCTATGATTTTACATACGGCGCGCCGGTGCTTGTGATCCTCACAAACCGGCGGGAGTACGGCAACGCCATGGCCGACTGCGCGGCCGCCGCCCAAAACATGCTGCTGGCCGCCCATTCCTTAGGGATTGGCAGCTGCTGGATCAACCAGCTCCGGTGGCTGCGGGATACCCCGGAAGTCATCGAGAAGCTGGCCGGGTGGGGTATCCCGGAGGAGGAATTTGTGTGCGCGGCGGTGGCGTTAGGCCATCCGGCTTCCCCGGCGGGGGAGCCTTTGCCCCGCAAGGGAAATCCCGTTGCCTATATCCGGTCGTAAAATCTAATTTGTTTATATAAAAAAGGAGCTGCCGCTGGCAGCTCCTTTTTTAAAATAGCGTTTATTCTTCGTCCTCAGCTTCTTCCTCCGGCTCGGGAGGAAGCTTTACCGCTTTTACCTTGGAGACCCGCCGGTCTTCCACCAGCAAAACGGTAAATTCCACGTTTTTCACCGTGACGGTGGGGTGTTCATCCTCCGAGGGGATCCGTCCCAGCCGGTCGGTGATAAGCCCGCCCAGGGTATCGTAATCATCCGTTTCGGGCAGCTCGGTCTCCAGCATTTTGGAGACGTCCTCTAAATCGGCGCCGCCGTCAATGGTAAAGGTATCGTCGTCGATTTTCTGGAATTCTTCCTCTTCGTTATCATATTCATCCTGGATGTTGCCCACAATGGATTCCACCAAATCCTCCATGGTCACAAGGCCGGAGGTACCGCCGTATTCGTCCACCACAATGGCCACATGGGCCTTTTTGGCGGTGAATTCCCGGAAGACCTCTTTACAGCGGTTGGATTCGGGGACATACAGCACATCCCGGATAAAATCCTGTAAGGAAAACGCCTCTGTGCTGCCCCGGCCCACCAGGCGCAGAAGGTCTTTCACATAGATGATGCCGGTGATGTTGTCGATATCCTCGTGATACACCGGGATGCGGGAGTAGCCTTCCTCCAGCGCCAGCCGGACCACATCGTCCACGTTGGCGTCGTCTGCCACGGCGGCAATGTCGGTGCGATGGGTCATCACGTCCCCGGCGGTGCGGTCGTCAAACTCAAAGATGTTGTTAATCATCTCCCGGTCGCTTTCCTCGATAACGCCCTTTTCGTTGCCCACGTCCACCATCATGCGGATCTCCTCTTCGGTGACCTGCGCGGGCTCCTGCTTGGGATCAATGCCGAACAGGCGCACCAATAGGTTGGAGATGCCGGAGGTAATCCAGAAAAACGGCCGCAGAAGGGCATAGAAAAACCGGGTGATCCCCAAGGTGGCGAACGCGACTTTTTCGGGGGAATTGCCGCCGATTTTCCGGGGAACCATCTGGCCCAGGACGATCATCAGCAGGATGCCGATAAACAGAAAGATGAGCATGGCCACCGGGCTCACCAGCCACCGAGGCTCAGGAATCCAGGACAGTACAAGGCCGCGGAGATGATCCCGCCAGAGATAGCAAAGACAGATGGCGCAGGCGGCCGCGCTTAAAGCGCTGCACACCGAGATCGTTCCCAAAAACCGGCTGGGGGAGTTTAACAGCTTTAAAATCCGTTTGGCCTTTTTGTGTCCTTGTTCTCCCAGGGCTTTGAGCTTGGTGTCGTTAATGGATATAATGGAAGACTCACTGGCGGAAAACAATCCGCTTAAAAGGACAAATACAAAAAATAAAATAATTGTTAAAATAAAACTACCATCGTCGTCCATGGCGGTGGAACTCCTTTCGGAAAGTGAATTTTGCATGGTGGAACTTTCTATTTATCCTATCATAATCAAAGAAACAGGTTTTGTCAAATTTTAACAGAACTTTTTACAAAAACAACGCATTTCCGGCCTTTGGCGATGTCTTTAAATGCCTGTCAAAATTCTGCCGGGACATCACAGGGAATCTACCTAAGAAATCTGTAAGAAATCCCCGATTTTTATTCGTTTATCCCTTTACAATGGCCGCGGGAAATGTTAGAATTTATAGTGATGTCCAAAAGAACTGTCCGCGTGATTTTTTTAAGACAGGCAGTTTTTACATGCCGGTGGAATTCCTTACCCCGGCGGCAAAGGGGGCGGCTTGTGCGCCGCTTGTTTTGCACTGGATGTATATTTTGTCAAGGAGGAAATAAAAACATGGCAAGAAAAATGAAAACCATGGACGGTAACAACGCTGCCGCACACGTTTCCTATGCGTTTACCGACCTCGCCGCCATTTATCCGATTACGCCTTCCTCTGTGATGGCGGAAGTAACCGATAAATGGGCGACGGAAGACCGGACGAACATTTTCGGCCAGAAAGTCAAAGTTGTTGAGATGCAGTCCGAAGGAGGCGCCGCGGGCGCTGTGCATGGAAGCTTGACCGCCGGTGCGCTGACCACCACCTTCACCGCTTCCCAGGGCCTTCTGCTGATGATTCCCAACATGTATAAGATCGCGGGCGAGCTGCTGCCCTGCGTCATCGATGTGTCCGCCCGTGCGCTGGCAAGCCACGCGCTGTCCATCTTCGGCGATCATTCGGATATCTATGCCTGCCGTCAGACTGGTTTTGCAATGCTGTGTTCTTCCAACGTCCAGGAGGTTATGGACCTGGGCGCTGTAGCGCACCTGTCTGCCATCAAAGGCCGGGTGCCGTTTGTCCACTTCTTCGACGGTTTCCGCACCTCTCACGAGATCCAGAAGATCGAGATGTGGGATTACGAAGACCTGAAGGAAATGTGCGACATGGATGCGGTCAACGAGTTCCGCCGCCGCGCTTTGAATCCGGAGCATCCCACCCTGCGGGGCACCGCGCAGAACCCCGACATCTTCTTCCAGGCCAGAGAGGCATGTAACCCTTATTACAACGCGGTTCCCGGCATTGTGGAAGAGTATATGAACAAAGTCAACGCCAAAATCGGCACCGACTACAAGCTGTTTAACTACTACGGCGCCCCCGATGCAGAGCATATCATCATCGCCATGGGTTCCGTCTGTGACACCATCGAAGAGACCATCGATTACTTAAACGCCCACGGCTCCAAAGTCGGCCTTGTGAAGGTCCGTCTGTACCGGCCGTTCTCCGCGAAACACCTGATCGATGTGATCCCCGACACCGTCAAACAGATCAGCGTGTTAGACCGCACCAAAGAGCCCGGCGCAGAGGGCGAGCCTCTGTACCTGGATGTTGTGGCGGCTTTGAAGGACAGCAAGTTCACCTCTGTTCCGGTGTTCACCGGCCGTTACGGACTGGGCTCCAAAAACACCACCCCGGCGCAGATCATCGCCACCTATAAAAACACCACCAAAAAGGTGTTCACTCTGGGTATCAAAGACGATGTGACCCATCTGTCTCTGGACGAGGATGAAAACCCCGACACCACCCCCGCCGGCACCACCAACTGTAAGTTCTGGGGTCTGGGCGCGGACGGTACGGTTGGCGCCAACAAAAACTCCATCAAGATCATCGGCGACCACACCGACATGTATGCCCAGGCGTACTTTGATTACGACTCCAAAAAATCCGGCGGCGTAACGGTTTCTCACCTGCGCTTCGGTAAGTCCAAGATCAAAGCGACCTATCTGATCGACAAGGCGGATTTTGTGGCCTGCCACAATCCTTCCTATATCACCAAGTACGACATGGTGCAGGATCTCAATCCCGGCGGCACCTTCCTTCTCAACTGCGCCTGGAATGACGAAGAGATCGACAAGCACGTCCCCGGCCAGGTAAAACGCTACATCGCCCAGAACAACATCAAATTCTACACCGTGGACGCGGTGGAGATTGCAAAACAGCTGGGCTTGGGCGGACGCGTCAACACCATTTTGCAGGCGGCGTTCTTTAAACTCGCCAACATCATCCCCGCTGACGACGCCATCAAATACATGAAGGACGCGGCTACCGCTTCCTACTCCAAGAAGGGCGACGCCATCGTCAAGATGAACCACGACGCTATTGACCGCGGCTTTGCGGATGTGAAGGAAGTCAACATCCCCGACAGCTGGAAAGACGCTCCTGACACCGACCTGACTGCTGTTGCCACCGGCGACCGGAAAGATCTGGTGGAGTTTGTCAACGACATCCTGATGCCGATCACTTCCCAGCATGGTAACGACCTGCCGGTTTCCGCTTTTGCTAATCGTGCAGACGGCACCTTCCCCCAGGGCAGCGCCGCTTACGAGAAACGCGGTATTGCGGTTGACGTTCCCGTGTGGAATCCTGACAATTGTATCCAGTGTAACTTCTGTTCTTTCGTCTGTCCTCATGCGGTTGTCCGCCCGGTAGTCCTCACCGACGAAGAGGCTGCCAAGGCGCCTAAGAACATGAAGCTGATGCCTATGACCGGTATGCCCGGCTATCAGTTCGGCATGACCTTCTCGGTTCTCGACTGCACCGGATGCGGCTCCTGCGTCAATGTCTGCCCCGGCAAGAAGGGCAACAAGGCGCTGACCCTCCAGTCTCTGGAAAGCCAGCTGGATCAGCAGAATGTATTCGCTTTCGGCCAGGACCTGCCTAAGAAACCCGAAGTGGCCGAGAAATTCAAAGACACCACCGTCAAAGGCAGCCAGTTCAAACAGCCTCTGCTTGAATTCTCCGGCGCCTGCGCGGGCTGCGGCGAGACTCCTTACGCGAAGCTGGCTACCCAGCTGTTCGGCGAGCGGATGTATATCGCCAACGCCACCGGTTGTTCTTCCATCTGGGGCGGTTCTGCTCCTTCCACCCCCTACACCGTCAACAAACAGAGCGGCTTTGGCCCGGCTTGGGGCAACAGCCTGTTTGAGGACAACGCCGAGTTCGGTTACGGTATGTATCTGGCTCAGGCGGCGCTGCGCAACGCTTTGATCGGCAAGGTTTTGGATCTGTCCAAGAACACCGACAAAGAGGATGTAAAGGCGGCCTGTGAGGCGTACCTGTCCACTGTGGATGAGGGCGAAGCCAACGGCAAAGCTACCAAAGAGCTGATTAACGTTCTGGAAAACTGCGGCTGCGATGCGGCGAAAGAGATCCTGAAAGACAAAGATTACCTGTCCAAGAAATCCGTCTGGATCTTCGGCGGCGACGGATGGGCTTATGATATCGGCTTCGGCGGCCTTGACCATGTTATCGCTTCCGGCGAGGATGTAAACATCCTGGTATTCGACACCGAGGTTTACTCCAACACCGGCGGTCAGTCCTCCAAGGCGACTCCTACCGGCGCGATTGCACAATTTGCGGCAGCCGGTAAAGAGGTCAAGAAGAAAGACCTGGCGCAGATCGCTATGACTTACGGTTATGTATATGTAGCCCAGGTGGCCATGGGTGCGGATTACAACCAGTGCGTCAAGGCGTTCCATGAGGCGGAAAGCTATCATGGCCCGTCCCTGATTATCGCTTACGCGCCCTGCATCAACCACGGCATCAAGACCGGTATGAGCACTGCTCAGACCGAGATCAAGCGTGCGGTAGAGGCCGGTTACTGGCACACCTTCCGCTTTGATCCCAGACTGACTCTGGAGGGCAAGAATCCCTTCCATCTGGATTCCAAAGCGCCCGGCGCCAGCTACAAAGACTTCATCATGGGTGAGGTTCGTTACAACGCGCTGGCCCGCCAGAATCCTGAAAGAGCGGAGGATCTGTTCGGCAAGGCTGAAAAGACCGCTGCCGACAAGTATAACTTCCTGCTCCGGTACGCGAAACTCTACGATCAGGAATAATCGGAGACTCCGATGCATAAAAAACAGGGAACGGCAAATGCTAACGCCACATAAGGCAGTAATTTAAAACAACATTGAAATATACTTTACGGGCAATAGCAAAGGCAAGAGACAGCGTAGAAGGCAAAAATGCTTTTTACGCTGTCTTTCTTTATGTTCAAAAATAAAATCGCACATTCGTCAAGCAAAAACTTCCTTGCTACAATGTAGGCGAGGGAGGTAAGCAGATATGCGAAATCAAAAATATTACATAGCGATTGATGAAAGTGAACGGAGAATTATTCTAAATGCTCTTAATGCGCTGCGGAACAAATTACTTGCACAAGACAGATATACGGACGCAGTAGATGATGTTCTAATCAAAGTAGTCAACGCACCTATTAAGAAATTCAAGATAAAGATGGCGGAGGTTTAAGGTTATGGAAAAAACAATATTTGAGCAGATGGGCGGCACATATACTCAGCAAGGCGATTGCTATTTGCCAAATCTCGTCTTACCCACCGAAAAAGAAACAAGACCTATTGGAGTATGGGGGCAACGGCATTTACGGTATCTGAAAGAATGCCATAGGATTACATACGCTAATCTTCTCACAAGCGGCAAACTGAATAGCTATCTTGTTGATATTGATGAGCGGGCAGAGAATATGTTTCTTCGGTTGGTAAAGCAGATGGCAGAGCACGAGGGTGTGACCGAGCGGCTAAAGGCGGAAAATCAAATGGAGTGGGTTGGACAGATAAATAACATTCGAATTTGTGCAACAGAAATTGTCAACCAAGTGATTATTTTTGGACAAATGACCGCACTAAAATAGCGGTCTAATTCTGCTGGCGTCTGCTTCATACAACTTTTTATCCACCATAAAACCATTTCTACAAAGTTACCGGAAACATGATTGATAAGAAAATCCAGCCGTATGTCTTTATTGTGTTTCCGATTTTGTTTGACAAAGTCACGGATTATATAAAGTAAAAAAACTGTGAATTCTTAAGGGATTAACTTGACTTTTTCTCCTCATGATTTTATACTAACAGAGATTAGAATTGGTATTTTTATTTCCTAATAGAGCCATATTATATTGCACTTTTTATTGGGAACGACAAGATCACGTTATATTTATGGATGTTTGTCTTCTTGATTAGCAAGGCTCCGGACAAATTACCAGAGTCATTTTTTTACAATATGAAGGGAATTATGGTGAAAGCGATATGGACAGCCAAACTCCAGACATAAAAGAAAAAATACTTTTCACAAGTCCAGCGGAAGCCTGTCACCTGATGGGTTCCAATATGCGGGGCCTCTCGCAAGAGGAAGCGGACAAGCGCTTAGAACAATACGGAAAAAATGAATTAGCGCAAAAGAAGCAGACCAGCATGCTGAAAAAGTTTTTGGCAAACTTTACTAGCTTGATGGCATTGCTTTTGTGGGCCGGCGGCGTTATGGCAATACTTTCCGGCGCATTAGAGTTGGGGATTGCCATTTTCTGCGTCAATCTGATCAATGGCCTTTTCTCCTTTTTTCAGGAATTTAAGGCGGAAAAGGCGACCAACGCCCTGCAAAAGATGCTGCCCGCTTACGCTCGAGTAATCCGGGATGGCGAAGAGAAAAAAATACTGGCAACAGAAATTGTCCCCGGAGACATTATGGTTCTGGAAGAAGGCGACCGCATCAGCGCCGACGCCCGAATTCTTCAAAGCAATGATTTCCGTGCCGACCAGTCAACGCTTACCGGAGAGAGCAATCCTATCCGTAAAAGCAGCGATGCTTTACAACAGGAATGCAGTTATTTGGAAGCGGAAAACATGGTGTTTTCCGGCACGTCAGCGGCGGCGGGTACCTGCCGTGTGCTGGTTGTATCAACCGGTATGGACAGTGAATTTGGGAAAATTGCAAACCTGACGCAAAATACAGAAAAAAGCCTTTCGCCTTTGCAAAAGGAACTAAATGTCCTGACTAAACAAATCGCCTTGATTGCTTTCAGTATTGGCCTTATCTTTTTCCTGATTGCGGTATTTTTAGTAAAAGACCCGTGGATGGAATCATTTCTTTTTGCGCTGGGAATGATCGTGGCATTTATCCCGGAAGGGCTGTTGCCGGCGGTAACGCTATCTTTGGCTTTAGCGGTACAGAAAATGGCTAAAGAGCACGCACTGGTCAAGAAATTGTCTTCTGTAGAAACATTGGGATGTACCAATGTCATCTGTTCGGATAAAACCGGTACCCTTACGCAGAATGAAATGACGGTCAATCACCTGTGGAACCTGCGTGCAGAAATGACGGTAAGCGGAGAGGGATATGCCCCGCAAGGGGAAATTCGGGATGGCGATATTGTAGTAACGGCGCAAAACAGCAACGCATTAAGGCTTTTGCTCAGTGGCGCTGCGTTGTGTTCTAACGCCAAATTGCTTCCCCCGGAGGAGGGAAAAGAACGCTACACGGTGCTGGGCGACCCGACGGAGGCGTGTCTTGGCGTTGTTGCCCAAAAAGGCGGCATTGACCTGGATACACTGAATCAGACGTTTCCGCGTGTCATGGAGCTGCCTTTTGATTCCCGCAGAAAGCGCATGACAACTATCCATCAGCTCAGAGAACCTTTTGAAGGAAGCAATCGAATCGCATTTGTAAAAGGTGCTCCCAAAGAGGTTATGGAACTGTGCCAACGCTGTTATGATGGTTCTTCTTCCCGCCCGATGAAGGAGGAAGACCGGCAGCGCATCATGCAGGCAAATGATACTTACGCCCGGGATGGTTTGCGTGTCCTGGCAGTGGCCTATCGTCCGTTACGCAGAGACGATGAAACGCTTCCTGAATCGATTCGTGAATATACTCCTGAAAATGTAGAAGAGAATTTAACCTTTCTTGGGCTTGTGGCGATGCAAGATCCGCCACGCAGTGAGGTAAAAGAAGCGGTTCGCCTGTGCCGCAGTGCGGGTATCAAAATCATTATGATTACCGGTGACTATGGATTGACTGCCGAGAGTATAGCCCGCAAAATTGGCATCATCCAGAGCCCTGATGCCAAGGTAATATCGGGCGTGGAACTGGCCGAGATGGATGATACTGTACTGAAGGAAGTGCTAAAAGGCGAGGTTGTTTTTGCCCGCATGGCGCCCGAACAAAAATACCGCATTGTCTGCGCTTTGCAGGAGATGGGCAACATTGTCGCAGTAACAGGCGACGGCGTGAACGACTCTCCCGCTCTGAAAAAGGCGGATATCGGTATTGCCATGGGAATTACCGGAACGGATGTCGCCAAGGAAGCTGCCGATATGATTCTGAGCGATGACAACTTTGCTACGATTGTCCGGGCGATTGAAGAAGGCAGAACGGTTTACAATAACATCCGGAAATTTCTTCGATATATTTTCGACAGCAATACGCCGGAAGCCGCAGCACCCACTTTATATCTGCTTTCCGGCGGTATGATTCCCGTGCCGCTAACTGTACTTCAAATTCTGACCATTGATATTGGTACGGATATGGTGCCTGCGCTTGGCTTGGGCGCTGAGCATGCAGAAGCAAGTGTGATGCAGCAACCGCCGCGCTCCACCAAAGAGCGGTTGCTCAATAAGAATGTTGTTTTAGTCGGATTCATCTGGTATGGACTGCTTGGCACACTCTTTTCTGTGGGTGGTTATTTCCTTGCCAACTTCCTGAACGGCTGGCCGGGTATACCACTGGCTGCGGAGGGGACGCACGGTTATGCCGAGGCCACAACGATGATGCTGGCCGGTGTGGTCTTCGCACAGATGGGAATGGCCATGAACAACCGAACGGATTATGAATCGGTCTTTAAAAGAAAGCTGTTCAGTAATCATTATATCAATGCCGGCTTAGTGATAGAGGTAGTGATTCTGCTTGCGCTGATGTATATTCCGTTCTTGAGCGGAATTTTCAATACGGCGCCGATTTCCTGGATTGAGTGGCTTTACTTAATTTGTATCCCGTTTATTGTGTTTGGCATTGAGGAAGCAAGAAAGAAATTACTGCGTGTACGCCGAGCGAAAAGGAGTTGAAAGCAATGAAAGCATTAGTTATAGGATGTGGAAAATTTGGTGTCCGGGTGTCGGAATATTTGGCACGAAAAAACCATGATGTCATCGTCATAGATAATAGCCCGGAAACATTCCTGGCTTTGAGCGAGGAATTTACAGGACGAACAATCTGCGGAGTCGGATATGACAAAGACGTGTTGGAACAGGCGGGAATTGCTTCGGCGGATGTAGTGATTGGCTGTACCAGCAGCGATTCGCTGAATGCAGTGGTTGCTAACATTGCGAAAAATGTATTTCATATTCCCACAGTTATCGCTCGTATGTATGACCCTATACGGGCGAGAATGTTTGAATCCATGGGGATATATACAGTATCCATTACCCGCCTTGGACTGGATAATGTCATGGAATACCTTGAAGGAAACAGAAGCTGGCGTGTCATTCGCAAATTGGGAAACGATGTCCAGCTTGTAAAGGTACGAATTCCTGCCAGCTTGGAGGGGAAAAAGTATTCCGAGTTTGATGTGGCAGGAAAGATAAGTCTGATTGCTGTAGAACGTCATGGACGATCCTTTGTGCCGGAAAGAGATATGTGTTGCGAATATAACGATATCTTGTATTTGTCGGTTTGTTCAGATTGCATGGAGCGGGCCAGGGATATGTTGCAATTATAAAGTGGAAAGGAGCGGTGTACGATGAATGTGATTATTGTTGGCGGCGGCCAAGTCGGAGGATATATCGCTGGATTGCTAATAGAAAACGGAAACAATGCTATCGTCATTGAAAATAAAGAAAAGGCCCTTCAGGCATTAAAGAAAAACGGCCTAAAAAAAGAAAATGTCCTGACAGGCGATGGAACGGACGCTCTGTTGCTGGAAAAAGCCGGAGTGCGCAGATGTAACGCCTTGGTTTGTACTACGGGCAATGATGAAACTAATTTGGCCGTGGCAATGATGGCAAAATTTGAATACGATGTGCCAAAGGTAATTGCGAGAGTTAATAATCCTAAAAACGCATGGCTTTTTAATGCAGGTATGGGTGTGGATGTAAAGATCAATCAGGCCGACATGATCGGTCATATGATTGCAGATGAAATGAACTATCAGTCCATTATGACCTTGATGCGGCTGTCCAAAGGCGACTACTCGATTGTCCGTATCCATGTCGACTATCATTCTCCGAATGTCAATAAAACCATCGCTGAGATCAAACTTCCTTCGCACGCCCTCTTGATTGCTATTTATGAAGATGATGCGATGCTTATTCCCCATGGTGAAACCGTTATTCGTGCCGGCCAGTATATTCTGGCTTTTGCAGACGAGGCGGCCGTGGAGGAACTGAACCGGATATTTGGTGCGAAAGAGTAGAAAACATCATTTTATCGGAGGGATATTTTCTGCGATCTTCTTTCTTAGTCGCAATAAATTAGATTATGAAGGAACGAATATAGCCGCATTGATGCGGCTAGGGTAAAATGGAGGAAATGATCCTGTAACGCTTTCAAATGCAAAATGGAGGGGTAAGGTGTTTATACCTTATCCCTCAAAGTTTATGCTTTAGAAATGGCTTGAAATCAGGCTTTTTCAACCTCTAATTTTCGATTCTTATATGTTGTAATTAGAGGTTTTAACGACATTATAAAATGTGAATCGGTTTCTATTTCACTACGCAAGGCATAAAACAAAATAGTATCTCCGCTTTTTTGAAAAATATTCAAAAACTTATTCAGGAAGTATTGACAAACATTTGTTCTGTGGTGTATAATAAAAAAATATCAAAAGAGAGCGACAACTGAATATCTTTCTTCACAGATTTGGGATGACGGCTGTGAGCCGGATAATGCCTGCGGTATGCTAAGAGAAAATGCCGCCGCTTCTGAAACTGCTTTGGACTGTCGGCAGTAAGAAAAGCGTAAAGGACAGTTTCGACTTTGAATTTCAAAGCCGGTTACATGAATGTGAAGCCACTACCGCAAGGGATAAGTTTATCCTTTTGGCGGTAAGTCGGTACGCATTTGTGTGCCGGCTTTTTTTGTTACCCGAAAGCCGGTTACAACTGAATGACCGGCTGGATGGGATATGATTTTGCCAAGACCTCTTGTGTGAGCAGAGAGAGCGAAACAACGCTGCGGTGAGACTCCGGGGCAGGAATAGAAAAACGACATTCAGGCAGACCGGCAAAACACCCACGGGAAAGACAGCAGAGATGTCGTATGCTGTAACAAGCAGGGAAACTGTATTGACAGTTTCCCTCCCAATCGGCTTTGAGAGCCGATTTCACTTTAGGGGGCACCCCTAATACCCCTTGAAAAATCAAAGAAAGGACTGATGTTATGAACGAAGTTAAAAATAAAAATCTGTTTATCCGTGTCAGCGAAAAAGAGAAAAATATGATTGAGCATAACGCTGAAAGGTGCGGTCTCTCTGTATCAGAATATCTCAGGCAGCGAGCTTTGGGATATATGCCGAGAGCTGTTTTACCCGAAATATTCTTCTCTTTCAATGATAAATTAGATGAGCTTTGTGTGGTATGCGAAGGCAAAATCTCAGCAGACACGGAAGAAAAAATTATCTCTTTGATTGATGAGATAACCGCCGAACTTATCTTACCGCAAAAGGAAAGGATAGTGGTATGATGTGGCGACAACGGGATACTGGCCTGTGAAAAGCAGGCTGAAGGAAGTGATCGACTATGCGGAAAACCCCGATAAAACCATCGACAAAAGGTATGTGGACAGCGATCTCTACGCCGCCTTGCAGTATGTTTCCAATGATAGAAAGACCGATGAGCGTATGCATGTCAGCGGTATCAACTGCAACGCTAAAAGAGCCTATGAGCGTATGACAGCAACAAAAAAGCGCTTCGGTAAAACAGGGGGCAATGTGGCGTATCACGGGTATCAGAGCTTTCAGACGGGAGAAGTAACTCCCGAAGAAGCACACAAAATCGGCTTGGAAACCGCAAGGCGTATGTGGGGCAAGGAATATGAAATTGTTGTTACCACCCACCTCAATACCGATAATCTCCATAACCATTTTGTGGTAAACTCCGTATCCTTTAAGACCGGCAGGAAGTTTGAAAACCATATCTCCGATCACCACAGGCTCCGTGAAATCTCCGACGCCGTATGTCTGGAATACGGCAAAAGCATTTTAAAAGAAGCTGAATTTTATGGCGGGAAGAAAAAGGAATACCGGCTGAAGCAGAGCGGCGGTGTGTCGCACCGTGAACTGTTAAAGGCGGATATTGACACCGCTCTTGCCCAGTCCACCAACTTCAAAGCCTTTGAGATACGCCTCAAAGATATGGGCTACGAGATACGGCGTGACGAACACTTTGCCCACTATTCCGTCAAAGCGCCGAGCTGGCAGAGGGCAGTCCGCTTAGACCGCTTGGGCAAGGAATATATGCCTGCCGCTATCCGTGAACGACTCTTGGATAATCAACGATATGTCGGCTATGTTCCGTTCCATAAGCCGAAATATACACCGCTGCTTCTGCTTGAAATCGAGTACCGCAAAATGAAAAAGATGGACGGCATACAGGTATTGTTTGAACTGATTATCGAATTATGCAAGCTGATCACAGGCAACAATATTGCTCCTGCCGCTCCCCGCCTGCTTTCGCCCGAAATGCGGCGGGAGGTTGCCAAACTGGATAAAACCCTTGAAGAATACAGATTCCTGTGCGAGAAGCAGATTGATTCTCCGCAGGAGCTTGCCTTTTTTATCAGCGAAACACGGGCGCAAATCTCCGCTTTGGAAAAGGAAAGGCAGTCAATATATAACCGAAACCGCCATAAGAAAAGCGAATCGCTGAACACCGAAGCGAGGGATATTACCGCAAAAATCAAGCCTTTGCGAAAAGAACTGTCCATCGCACGGGCAATTCTCGAAAAGATACCGAGATTTGAAAAACTGCTCGAAACCGAGCGGCAGATGGAAATTGCCGTAACAATGAAGCACAAAGAAAGAAGGTATGAACGATGATAAATACAATCAACCCGCCGAAGAAAAAGGCGGCGAATATCGGGGTGGATAAGCTCCGCACCTTTGAGGGACATCCCTTTCAGGTGCTGGACGATGAGGATATGTAGGTGCTGACAGAAAGTATCAAAGAACAAGGCATACTTTGTCAGCTGATCGTCCGCCCGATTGAAAATACGGACGAATATGAAGTGGTTAGCGGACACCGCAGACTACACGCCGCTATAAAAGCAGGACTTTCCGAAGTGCCTGTTTTGATCTATCCCCTTGACCGAAACGAAGCGATGATTGCGGTGGTGGACAGCAATCTCCACCGTGAACGGATACTCCCAAGTGAAAAGGCCTTTGCCTACAAAATGAAGATGGATGCAATGAAAGCGCAGGGCAAGCGCACGGACTTAACTTTGTCGCAAGCTGCGACAAAGTCGGATACCGCCGCTGAAATCGGCAAAGCACGGAATGAAAGCCGAGACCAGGTGTTCCGGTATATCCGCTTAACCCATCTCATTCCCGAACTGCTCCAAAAGGTGGACGAGGGCGTGATCGCCCTCAGTCCCGCCGTTGAACTTTCCTATCTGTCCGAAGAACAGCAGAACATCCTGCTGGACGCTATGAGCCTGAACGACTGCACCCCTTCCCACGCACAGAGTATTCGTATGAAAAAAGCGGCGCAGCAGGGCACGCTTTCCTCAGACAGTATCTATGAGATTATGTCGGAGGAAAAAGCCAATCAGGCCGAGCGTATCAGCTTTAAGGTACAGGATTTGAGAGGCTTTTTCCCAAAGAACTACACGCAGAAGCAGATGACCGATACCATTCTGAAACTGCTTTACGACTACAACAGGAAACTGGAACGAAGCCGTAGAAATCGTGACGAAAGGTAAGGTGGCAGTATGAAGAAAACGGAGATTTACCAGAATAACGAAGTTATATATGCTCTGCCGCCTGAGCCGATCGATGAAACCGAGCCGGTTTGTCTTGTGGATTATATGCTGCCTCGAA
>CALXBH010000056.1 GCA_944386475.1 uncultured Clostridia bacterium
GTTATCTTATTCATAGCAAATAGGATGACCTTCTTTCGGTTTTGTCTAGGCAACTTAACCTTAACACAGGTCTTTCCTATTTGCTATCTTTTTTCCCCTTCTGTCACACATCATTGTAACTCCTACACAGTTTGAACCGGCCCGGCCTTTTAGGATTCCTTGACGCTTTTGCACAGCGCTTCTAGCGCCGTGTACACCTCGCCGCTGTCCAGCTCGTCGCACAAAAGCACAATTATATCCCCGGCGCGCAGGGCGGTGTCCCCGTGGGGGACAAGCTCCTCCTCTCCCCGCTTGACCGCCACAATCAGCGCCCGCCGGGGCCAGGAAATACTCTTAACCGCCTTCCCGCACACCGGCGCGCCGTAATGGATCGGCGTTTCCACCAGGATTTTTTCGCCGTATTCCCCGGCTTTTGTTTCCCCGGTTTTCCGGCTGTTTTTAAGCAGCCGGGAGAGCAGCATGTCGTACACCGGCTTAGAGTGCATCAGATCCGCCACCGCATAGGCGGTCAAAGAGACCAGCGACAGGGTCAGCAGATGGGAAAAGCTCCCGGTCATCTCGCTGATTAAAATAATACCGGTGACAGGGGAGCGGACAATGGCGGAAAACATCCCCGCCATCCCTAAGATCACGAAGTTTTCCAGCTGGGGGGTAAATCCGCACAGCTCCAACGCTCCGCTGAAAGTTCCTCCCACCACAGCGCCCAGCACCAGCAGGGGCAAAAAGATGCCGCCGGGAGCGCCGGAGCCAAAGCTCACCATGGAGTAGAGGAATTTCAGGACAAACAGCACAAGAAGCGCCTGTAATCCCATATGCCCGGACACCTGCTCCACCAGGTTGTGGCCGCCGCCCAGCACCGCGGGGAACACTATAAGCAGGATCCCAGCCAGCACAAAGGGGATGAGGATCCGCACAAAAGGCCACGGGATCTTCCCGTAAAGATCCTGGGATTTTTTGATGCAAAAGTTATAAAGCACGCCCGCTAAGCCTAACAGCACGCCCAGCACAAGCACCATCCAGTAGTCGTTAAGGGGCATCATCTGGGCGGCGGAAAAATCGAACACCGGCTTTAAGCCGAACACGTTGCGGGAGATAAAATCGGCGGTGATGGAGGCCGACATGGCCGACAAAAGCACTTCCACCGAAAAATTTTTGTGAAGCTCTTCCAAAGAAAACAGAACTCCCGCGAAAGGCGCGTTAAAGGCCGCCGCCAGCCCGGCGCTGGCCCCGCAGGTCATCAGCATCTTTTCCTCTGTCCTGTGCCGGCGGGACAGCCGGGACACTCCCTTGCCCGCCATGGCGCCCAGCTGGATGGAGGGGCCTTCCCGCCCCAGCGAAAGCCCTGCGCCGATGGAGAGCACGCCGCCTGTAAGCTTTGCCAGCAGCACCCGCCACCAGGTCTGGCGAAGGCCTCCCTGCAACTCCCCTTCCACCTGAGGAATACCCGAACCGCTGATGAGCGGCTCCCATTTTAAAAGCAGGGTCACCAGCGCCGCCGCTCCCAGCAAAAGCGCCATCCACACCGGGAAAAACCAGGCGTTTTTCCCGATATACTCCCCTGCGTCCTGGCGCAGAAGATCCGCTTTTTCCAACACAATCCGGAACAGCACGGTCACAAGCCCCGCCGCTATTCCCACCAAGATCCCCTCCAGCACCAGTGTGTACCGAAAGGAGCGAAACCGCTTTAATACTTTCCCCGTCATAGTGGTGTCCTGCGCCATTGTACTTCCCTCTCTGCCCTGTCGTTTTCGATAAATTTGCCGCTTATTGTATTGTACCACAGGGATTTGGGCAAACGCAAGACGGCTCCGGCTTTCCCATCTCCCCTTGACAAGGGAGAAAAATTCCCCCATAATATTTTTATACCTTAAAGAACAGGAAGTGCTGCCCATGAAACAGTGTATGGACGCCGATAATCTGCACCGGCGGCTTAAAAAGATCATCGGCCAGGTGCAGGCCATCGACCGGATGGTGGACGAGGATATCCCCTGCGAGGATATTCTGGCACAGATTAACGCCGCCAAATCCGCTTTGCACAAGGTGGGCCAGGTGGTGCTGGAAGGTCATATCAACCACTGCGTCTGGGACGGCATCGAGCACGGCGACGCCGATCAGACCATCGCCAACTTCACCAAGGCGGTAGAGCGCTTTGCCAACATGATCTGACGGCGCAGAAGTATTGCTGGTCACCACAGCGATTTAAAATTCCCCGCTTCATCCTCGCTGCCGAAGGTGAAGCGGGATTTTTATTTCCCTCTTGACAACATATACCCCTATAGGTATACTAAGATTATGATACCCATAGGGGTATATGGAGAGGAGGCCTTTTGTTTGAAGCAGCTTGAAAAACTACTAAACTGGGGCGGCGTCAAAAAGGATATCGTGTTCCTTGTGATCTCGGGCGCCGCCCTGCTGGCGAGTATTTTCCGGTTTTCCCCGCTCCCTTTTGACCTGGCGTGGATCGCCATTGTATTGTGCGGCATCCCCATTGTGCTGGAGGCCATCATCGGGCTTGTCACCTCGTTTGACATCAAAGCCGACGTGCTGGTCTCCATCGCGCTGATCGCCTCTATCGTCATCGGGGAGGATTTTGCCGCCGGCGAGGTCGCATTCATCATGCAGTTAGGCGCCCTACTGGAGGATTTAACCGTCGCCAAAGCCCGGGCGGGGATCGAAAAGCTGGTGCATTTAACCCCCCGCACCGCCCGAAGGCTCACCGGCGCTGGGGAAGAGATCATCCCCGCGGAGCAGGTGCAGGTGGGGGATCTCCTCCGCGTCCTTCCTGGGGAAACCGTGCCGGTGGACGGGATTGTCCGCTCTGGGCAGACCTCTATCAACCAGGCGGTGATGACCGGGGAGTCCCTTCCGGTGGACAAAGGGGTGGGAGACGAGGTGTTAAGCGGCACCGTCAACCAGTTTGGCTCCTTTGACATGGAGGCCGCCAAGGTGGGAGAAGACAGCTCGATCCAGCGGATGATCCGCCTGGTGCAGTCCGCCGACGCCGGAAAAGCGAAGATCGTAGGCATTGCCGACCGCTGGGCCACCTGGATTGTCATCATTGCCCTGACGGCGGCGGCCCTCACCTGGCTCATCACCGGCGAGATCATCCGGGCGGTCACCATTTTGGTTGTCTTTTGCCCCTGCGCTTTGGTCTTAGCCACCCCCACCGCCATCATGGCCGCCATTGGCAACGCCACCAGGCACGGCTTTTTAGTCCGGGAGGGCGACGCCCTGGAGCGGCTGGCGGCGGTAAAAAACATCACCTTTGACAAAACCGGCACCCTGACCTATGGTACTCCTAAGGTGGTGGCGGTTAAGAGCTTTCAGCCAGCGCTCTCCGAGGACGCCCTGTACGCCTATGCCGCCGGTGTGGAACAGCGCTCGGAGCATCCGCTGGGCAAAGCGGTAGTTCAGGGCTATCAAAGGGGCCACACCGATGCGCTCCCCCAAGCGGAGCAGTTTCAAATGCTGCCCGGGCGGGGGGTGCAGGCCTCCATCCATGGACAGCGCATTTTAGCCGGGAACGCCCAGCTGCTTGAACAAAGCGGGATTCCTCTTTCGGACGCTGTCCGGCAGGCGGCCGGGCGGCATTTAAACGACGGCTGCACGGTTATCTTCCTGGCTGTCGGGCAGACTGCCGCCGGGCTGATCGCGTTAGCGGACACCCTGCGGGAGGACGCCGCCGATACTATCCGGGAAGTCAAGGCCGCCGGCGTAACCCCCGTACTGCTCACCGGCGACCATGAAAACGCCGCCCGGCACATTGCCGGCGAGCTTTCCATCGACGAGGTGCACGCAAACTGCCTGCCGGAAGATAAGCTCAAGTGGATCGACCGCTACCAGCAGCAGAAAAAGCCCGTCTGCATGATCGGCGACGGCGTCAACGACGCCCCCGCCTTAAAACGGGCCTATGTGGGCATCGCCATGGGCGGCGTGGGCAGCGATATCGCCGTGGACGCCGCTGACATCGCCCTGGTAAACGACGACATCAAGGAGCTGCCCCACCTGCTAAGGCTGGCAAAGCGGATGATGGTCACCATCAAATGCAACCTCACCTTTTCCATGGCTTTAAACTTTGCCGCCATTATTCTGGCGATCACCGGTATTTTAAATCCCGTGGTGGGGGCGCTGGTTCACAACGCAGGCTCGGTGCTGGTCATCGTCAACTCCGCCTTTTTGCTCCGGTGGAAAAAGCGGCGCAGCCGGTAAATGTCCACACTGTAGCCAAAAATCCCACTGCGGATAAAGTCCGCAGTGGGATTTTGTTTTAATACCCTTTCTCTTTTAAATCCTTTACCAGTTCCACATAAAACTCCCGAACGTCAAAGCCCTTGATGTTGTGGCGGTACAGATCCACCATATCCCCATGGGAGATCCCCCGCCTTCCTTTCGGGGTGAGCATCCGGAAATTTTCTCCCCACTCCATGGAGGACACCGCCACCAGACCGTCGTTGTCCCGGTCAAAAGCCTTCACCAGCAGGTAGGTGAGGTTTTGGGGGAACGGCGCACTGGTCCAGCCCTTCATGCGGGAGCCTACGCTTTGATACAAAACGCCGGGCGCGTCGGGCACCGTCCGGTTAAATTCCTCACACCGCTTAGAGGTTAAGTCGCACACCGCCGCGTAAAAATCCGGGTCATGATCCCCCAGCTTTTTGAGGGTACTATTATACCGCCTGGTGATCCAGCTGCAAACGGCGCGGGGTGTGCGCTTTAACAGCCAGTCCACAAACAAACAGCCCCGGTGGGGGGTGTTGATGGTGGTCAAGGAGGCCACATAGGGGGCTATCCCCAGCTGGCTGACGGCATAGCGCGCTTCCAGCCCGCCCTTGGAATGGGCGATGATGTTGACCTTTTCGCAGCCGGTTTCCCTTACAATCTGCAAAATCCGGTCTTTGAGCTCCGCTGCGGCGTCTGCGGTGCTGGCCGCAGACTGCTGATTCCCGTAATAGACGGTCGCCCCGTTGCGGCCAAGCTCCGCCGGGATGCGCCCCCAGTAACGAAAGTATTTGCTGTCCCGGAAAAAGACGCCGTGCACCAAAAGCAGGGGGTATTTGGTCTTGCAAGTCTCGCTTTCCTGCCGCAGAAGGTTAAGCTCCTTCTTTTCCGTCTCCACCCGGTACTCTCTTTGTACCTTCCGGCAGACCTTCCACAAAACAAACAGGTTGACCACCGGCATCCACCAGAGCAGGAACAAAAGCACCCGCCATTTAATTCCCAACTGCACCGAGGTCATAAAAACCCGGATACAGCCGTTAAGCGCCAAAACCGCGTCAAACAAAAGCCACAGCAGGATATAGACGATATACCCCGCCAGGGGGATCTTATCAAAAAGAAGGTACACCCCATACAGGATGGTCAGCACCAGATTGATCGCAAAAGCATATATGCCGGTTTCCAGCAGAGCTTCCCCGCCCAGCATCGCCCCCAGCCGGGTAAATTGATCCTTTCTCCACAAGGGGAAGATATTCACCAGCACAAAGGCTAAAAACAATATCCCATAAGCCAAAAAATAGGCCGGCAGCGGAAAATCAAGCCACAGCCCCACCGGCAGGACATTGGCAAACAAAAGGACGATCATCGTGTCCACAAAAATCCCCAGCCGGACCATTTTCCCATCTCCTGTCCCATCAAATTAAATGCGTTCGGTTTCATCATAGCATATTCCTCAAAAAATGTCGATTACCGTTGGCATTAGGAAGCCAAAATCTCCCGGCAAAATTTTATGAAAAGCCTTGAAAAAATACCGCTACACGATATAATGAAACGAGAACCTATTTTACCAGCGGATTTCATCCGTTTAAAAGGAGCAAAACAATGAAACAGTATACCCCTATTGATTTTACCAAAGTGGATATAAACGGCGGCTTTTGGAAACGCCGCCAGCAGATCAACCGGGACACCACCGTTTATACGGTGGAACGCCGGTTTGAGGATACCGGCCGGTTTGCCACCTTCCGGTTTGACTGGAAGGAAGGAGAGCCCAACAAGCCGGACATCTACTGGGATTCCGACGTGGCCAAGTGGATGGAGGCGGTGGCCTACCTGCTGGAAAAAGGCCCTGCCCCCGATCTGGAGAAAAAAGTGGACGATCTGGTAGACCTGATCGTCAAAAACCAGGATCCAAACGGCTATTTTAACGTCTTTTTCACCGTGGTAAAGCCGGAGGAGCGCTTTTTACACCGCACCGATCATGAGCTCTACTGCGCCGGCCATCTGATCGAGGCGGCGGTGGCCTATGCCCACGCCACCGGGAAAACCAAATTTTTGGACGCCATGTGCCGTTACGCCGACCTCATTGAGCAGGTGTTTGTCAAAGACCGTTCGGCGGCCTTTATCACCCCCGGCCACGAGGAAATCGAGCTTGCGCTGGTCAAGCTCTACCGCTACACCGGGGAAAAACGCTATCTTGACCTGAGCAAGTTTTTCATCGACCACCGGGGCGAGGATCCCGAGGAGCAGTATTACGGCCATGTCAACGGCCGCCACTGCCAGGACCACCTGCCGGTCCGGGAGCAGAAAACCGCCGAAGGCCATGCGGTGCGGGCGGCGTATCTGTACGCCGGGATGGCGGACGTCGCCTACGAAACGGACGATCAAACCCTGTACGACGCCTGCAACACGCTGTTTGACAACATTGTGGAGCGCCGGATGTATATCACCGGCGGCATCGGCAGCGAAGCCTACGGCGAAGGCTTTACCTTAGACTACGACCTGCCCAACAAGACCGCCTATAACGAAAGCTGCGCTTCCATCGCCATGATCTTTTTCGCCCGCCGGATGTGGATGCTAAACGCCGATTCCCGATACGCGGATATTGCGGAGCGGGTGTTGTACAACGGCTTTTTATCCTCCGAAACGCTGGACGGAAACGCCTTTTTCTATGAAAACCCCTTGGAGATCGACCCCAAGCTCCGCCACCGGAACACCGCCATGAAGGATACCACCGCCCGGTTCCCCATCACCCAGCGGGTGGAGGTGTTCGGCTGCTCCTGCTGCCCGCCCAACATCACCCGGTTTATGGCCTCAGTGGGCGACCTTTTGTACACCACAAGCGACGACACCCTGTTTGTCCACCAGTATATCCAGTCCTCCTCGGCATTTGACTGGGCGGGCAAAGAGGTTAAAATTGCCCAGGACACCCGGTATCCCATCGACGGGAAGATCGCCATCACCCTGGAAGGTGACGGTCTGAATGGCCGGAAGGCCGCGGTGCGCATCCCCGGCTGGTGCAAAGAATACACCATTTCGGTAAACGGCGCTCCTTTTTCCGGCACACCGGAAAAAGGGTATCTGTACATCCCCTGCGGCGACGGCAAAACAGAAGTCATCCTGGACTTTGTGATGAAGCCGGTGCTGATGGAGGCGTCCTCCCATGTGCAGGAAGACGCGGGCCGGGTCGCCCTTCAGCGGGGGCCGGTGGTCTACTGCTTAGAAGGGGTGGACAACGGGGACGACCTGCGGGCCCTGGCGGTGGATCGCTCTTTAGCTTTGCAGGAAGAATACGACGAATTCTTTGACGGGATCACCCTGACGGGAAAAGGCTGGCGCAAGGCCCCCTCCAAGGAGCTGTACGCGCCGGTGGACGACTCCCTGTGGCAGGAGCAAACCCTGAAATTCATCCCCTACTACGGCTTTGCCAACCGGGGCGAAACCGAGATGATCGTCTGGATTCAGGCCCGGTAAAATCCGACGCATAACACGCTAAGTTCTCAACGTGTTATGCGTCAGCAATAAGTCTTTAACAGCAAAACCGGCCTTGCCCCCATTTGGGGCAAGGCCGGTTTTTATCTGTTTTGCAGTTTGTGCTTATAAGAGAAACTGCTTATTTAATCATGGAAGCAACTTCGTCGGCGAAGTTGTCGCTCTTTTTCTCTAGGCCCTCGCCCCGCTCAAACCGGATGAAGGACTGGATCTTGATGCTGCCGCCGAGCTCTTTCGCGGTGTTCTCGGTGTATTTGGCAACGCTCACATCACCGTCTTTGATGAACGCCTGCTCGGTGAGGCAGACCTCTTTGTAGAACTTGTTGATCCGGCCGGTCACCATTTTCTCGATTACCTGGGCGGGTTTGTTCTTGCTCTTTTCATCGTTCTGGATCTGAGCCATCAGGATTTCTTTTTCCTTGTCCAGCTCCTCAGCAGGAACGGAAGCGGGATCCAGATACAAAGGAGTCATGGCCGCCACCTGCATGGCAACGTCTTTGCCGTAAGCTTTGAACTCGTCTTTGTCTGCCAGATCGGTGTCAAACTTCACCAGAACGCCGATGCGGCCGCCGCCGTGAACATACGCAGCCACAGGGCCGTCCACCCGCACAAAGCGGCGGATCTTTAAGTTCTCACCGATGGTGAGGATTTTATCCCGGAGCAGTTCCTCTACCGTCATGTCGGTGCCCACAGCTTTGCAAGCCATCAGCGCTTCCACATCAGCGGGATTTTCATTGGCAATGGTGTCCGCAATGGTGTTCGCGAACGCCACAAAGGTGTCGTTTTTCGCCACGAAGTCGGTTTCGGAGTTAACCTCTACCGCAACGCCCACGTTTTTATCCTCGTACACGTTGGCCACAACGATGCCTTCCGCCGCGATGCGGCCCGCTTTTTTGGTAGCCGCAGCAAGGCCTTTTTCTCTTAAAATCTCAATCGCTTTTTCCATATCGCCGTCCGCGGCGGTCAAAGCGTTTTTGCAGTCCATCATTCCGCAGGAAGTTCTTGCGCGAAGCTCCTGCACGTCTTTTGCAGTAAAAGCAGCCATGTTCATATTCCTCCTAGTTGGATGATTTTGGTATTCTAAGACCGGGAAAAACCCCATAAGAAGCTATGGGGTTTTTCTGGCATATCTTCTATGATTATTCAGCCGCAGCTTCCTCGGCAGCCTCAGCAGAAGCTTGTTCCTCAGCGGGCTCCGCAGCATCCTGGCCCTGACGGCCTTCCATAACGGCGTTGGCCATAGCGCCGGAGATCAGCTTAACAGCACGGATCGCGTCGTCGTTGCCGGGGATAACATAATCGATCTCATCAGGATCACAGTTGGTGTCCACGATCGCTACGATCGGGATACCCAGTTTCCGAGCTTCGGAAACAGCGATGCGCTCCTTGCGGGGGTCGACGATGAACAAAGCGCCGGGCAGACGGTCCATATTTTTGATGCCGCCCATGAATTTTTCCAGTTTTTCGATCTCTAATTTCAGCTTGATGACTTCTTTCTTGGGGAGCAGGTCAAACGTGCCGTCCTCCTCCATCTTGCGCAGCTGAGCCAAACGGTCGATCCGCTGCCGGATGGTTTTGAAGTTGGTCATCATGCCGCCCAGCCAACGAGCGTTGACATAGTGCATACCGCAGCGCTCCGCCTCTTCCTTGATGGACTCAGCGGCCTGCTTTTTGGTGCCTACAAAGAGGATGGATTCGCCCTCCGCTACGATGTCGCGGACGAACATATACGCCTCTTCCAGCTTTTTGACCGTCTTCTGAAGGTCGATGATGTAGATGCCGTTGCGCTCGGTGAAGATGTATTTCGCCATCTTCGGGTTCCATCTTCTCGTCTGATGTCCAAAGTGAACGCCAGCTTCGAGAAGCTGTTTCATTGATACTACTGCCATGAATACTTCCTCCTATTTTGGTTTTTCATAACCTCCGCCGGCGAAAAAATTCCAGCGACCCGAAAAGCCGGGCACCGTGCCGGGATTACGCCGGGCGTGCGTATTGCTATAATAGTTTAGCACAAGGCTCCAAAATTTGCAAGGGGCTATCGCTATTTTTCAAAGAAAGCTAAAGGAAAAGCGGTTCTTCCCCAGAGAATCTGTGAAAAAGGCCAAAAGCAGGGCATTTTTTCCTTGCAACGCTTTTCTTTTCTCTCTAAGAATACCCCGATATCGCCGCCAAAGCAAGCCTTTTTAGCTGTTTTATCCTGTATAGTATGCTATAATGAAATCAAAGAAAGAGAATATCCCGCCGGGCCTATGGAATAGGCGGGCAATGAAAAAGGAGGCGGTTGGAATGCTGAACGATCATACATTGAAAAACGGCGCTAGGATCATCGCTTGTCAAAATTCTTCCCTTCACCAAGCTAACATTGGGTTTTATTTTAAGGGAGGGCCTTTGTGGGAGACAAAAAGGCAAAATGGGATCAGCCATCTGCTGGAGCATTTATTTTTCAGGCGGCTCGATCAGTTTTCCCAGCAGGAAATCTATCATCGAGTCAATCGCATCGGCGCGGTGTGGAAAGGGATAACCTATTCCGACAGCATTGATTTTGACATCACCGTTTCCCCTCTCTATATCCGGGAGTCCGTTGATATCCTAACGCTGATTTTATCGGATTTTTCCTGGACGGAATCGGAAATCCGTCAGGAAAAAGAGGTCGTCTTAAAACAGATCTATTTTAAACCTTCTGAATCCTTTGAAGAGGAAGCCCGCCGGCTTTGGTTTAGGGGGACTCCCCTCTCATGGCCCATTATAGGAGAGCCGGAAATCGTTCAGAGCTTAACGGTACAGGATATCCAGTGCTATAAAGACGCTGTTTTCCGCCCGGATAATCTGTGCTGTGTGTTTACCGGAAATTTTTCGGAAAAAGACCTGGAATACGCCGCAGGCATCATTGAAAAGGCGGCTAATCGATCCCAAAAACCTCTTACCTATGGAAAAAGCAAGCCCGACGCATTTGGCAGGCGCTCATCCCAATCGGATCGGATCCTCCCCTACCGGGGAGAAATTTCCGACGTTGTACTGAGCTTTGATGTGGATTTAACCCTGTATGATGAGTATACCGTCCGACTGCTGACCTCCATTTTAGCGGACGGTGACGGCTCCCTTTTGTCGATGGTTTTGCGGGAGCAAACCGGGCTGACAGACGAAATATACAGCGTCATCGACCGTTATGATGACTATTTAAAACTGGATTTGGTGTTTTCCTGTTTTAACAAGGATTTGCCTCAGTGTCTGTCGATTGTTTTCGGGCTGTTGCAAACATCCAAATCACAGATCCGTCAAAAAGATTGGGAAGATAATCTCGTCTTTTATACGGACAACCAATTATTTACACTGGATTCTCCCCGCGACCTCAATTTTTATCTGGCGTGGCGCCGTTTCTTTTTAGGACAGCCGGACTGGACTCCCCAATGGGAAAAGGAGCGTTATCAGCAGATTACCTTAGATGAGCTGCGTAAAACCGCCGCACAAATTTTTGTCCCCGATAATTTATCGGTATATGTCACCAACAACGCAAAAATTCTCCAGAAAAGAAGGCTGCAAACAGAGCTGCAAGCGCTTCGGGATATTCTTGCGTAATCCGAACTGGAGTTTAAAAGGAGGCAGTTGTAAATGAAAAATATCGCCGTGTGTTTTATCATGATGCTTGTCTTACTAGCAGGATGCAGCTTGCAAAAAGAAACTGTAAATCCCAGCAGCAACGCCTATTCAGAGCAAACCATATCAAATTCTGAAAACGAAAATTTGTTAACCCATGAGGAGGCTTTAGAAATAGCCAAAGAAAAAATAAAACCGCCCAATGAAGAGCTCATTATCGAAATAGACGGTGAAACAGAGGTTGACGGCCAGCCATATTTTTCTGTCCATGAATATTATGTAAGTGCTGCTGATGAACAAACCGGGTTAAGCCAGACATTCACAATGGGATGGTATAGAATCAATCGAAAAACAGGGCAATTATACAAATTCGACATGTTATCGAAACAAGAAAAATGGGACTTGATAGAGTAGGAAGATTGCTGCAATTTAACTTTTGCTGAGCGTGTTGCCAACAAGCAGTTTTCCGTCTGACGCCACGACGCCATAAGGAGGGATTTTTATGAAAAGAGGCTTATGCGTATTAGGCGGTATCATGTGTTTATTCCTTTCGGCTTGTCAAACAGAAGAGGTAAACCAAGTGTCCAGCATCCATGAACAGGTATTATTTCAGTCAGGCGCCCATTTCTATGAGGAGTGGACTAGTGATGTAGGTACATATCAGGGAGATGTTATCCCCAATAAAGACGTGGCAATTCATGTGGCTACAGAGATCTTTAAAGGTGTAAAATCAAATATATCAAATTATGAACTTTGTCTGGTTAGTTATGATGAGACAGAGAAAATTTGGATTGTCACATTTGGAGAAAAACCGCCACATGAAAATGTTGAAATACTAGGCGGGGATTGCAGTATAGCGCTCCAACAAAAAGACGGGAAAGTCCTTCGTATCTGGTTTGGAGAATAGTATTATCACAAAGGGCCAGGCGTTTTGCCTGGCCCTGCCTTTTTGCAGAATGTATTCCCGATCAGTCAAAACAGCTTATCGGCTTTTGCCCGCTGTGCGGAACCGGGAGCTGTAAAAACACCGGGCGATCTGGCGCACCAGCTGGTTTTGCCCGACTGCGGCCTCGTCTGCCTTAGCCCGCAGGGATTCCGGCGCATCCGCCAAAACAACCCGGTAATCTGCGGCTTTTAAAAGCTCCTCATCCCCTGTCTTTCCCCCGAAAGCGGCTACAGCGGTTAAGCCGTATTCCTCCTTGATCTCCTTGATCGCCGTTTCATAAGAGGCTTTGGCAGAAAACACTTCCACAAAGGTGTAGCCGCTTTCCCGGACGTCCGGCGTGCACACTATCTTTAATTCCTGCCCGCAGGGAAGCTGCATAAGCCTTTTGGCCAACGCTTCCGCCTGAGGGGCGGGCTGCACGGTCATCACCGCCAAGGCGTCATGCTGTTCCGGCAGGGCGCCGCACACATAATTTTTGTGAAGCGTTCCCCGCATGGCGGCATAATACTCCCGTTCCACCGGGTTTTCGAGCTCCCCGTAATAGATGTGCAGCACATCATGGATCACCGAATGGACAAAGCAGTGATATCCCTGCCCGGAGATTTCCTCCACCACCTGCCGGGCGGCATCGGAAGACAGCGTTTTTAAATGGCTGTATGTTCGCTCCCCCACCTGATAGAGCGCGGCCCCGCCCATAATAACCGCCGGGAGAGAAAGGGTTATCCCCTCCGCCATAGGGAGAAAGGTGGCCGGGGTGCGCCGGGTTATTAAAGTAATCTGCGCTTTTTGCCCGGCCAACTGGTTTAATTTCACCTTGGCATAAGAACTTATCTTCCCATCCGTTCCCGCCAGCGCGCCGTCCAAACTCACCGCCAGCAGCAGCTTTTTGTTTCTCCGTCTGGGGATCCGCAGGGCATTGATTCCCAGGGAGATAAAAATACCAATCAAAGTATCCAGCGTCCTGTTTAGCGCAAACAGATAAGGATTCGGGTCGGTGACATGGGAGACGGTAACACTTAAAAACACCACACAAGTGATATAAGAAGCAGAGGGCTTTTTTAAAAGAAGAGTAATGTAAATCAGCGGAATCAGCACAAGGGATACCAAAACGTATTTAAAAGGATTTCCCTCTCCCGGAAAAAAGCGAAGCTCCAAAAGCAGAACCGGGATTCCCGCGGCGCCGCCGATCAGCGTCCCGATGATCCGGTTGACCCCTACCTTCAAACTATTGGCTACATAAGGCTGCATACACAAAATCGCCGCGATGGCCGAGTAAAACGGCACTCCCCTTTGCCCCCGGAGGAAATACACCCCAAAGCAAAGAAGCACCGCTATAGAGGATTTAATGATCCGCAGCCCGATTCCCGGCAGCCTTCTTTTTTTGGAGGGCTCCCCTTGCCGGACTGTATTTTCCAGTATATAATCTGCGGTCATTCCCGTTTTAACTCCTTGTAAATGGAATTGCTGTATCAGGTATCAAATCAATGGGATAATTTACAATTTGCGCCTTTTGTAAATGCTAAGACGTTATGGATATCGTCACGCAGGCGGACAGATGCGAAACCACGATTTTTCCAACTGCGTTTCTCCCTCGAACCACTTTGTGATTATTATACCATATAATAATTCATTGGCTATTGAAAGCCAACATGGAACGCTTGGATCGTCAAAAACCGGTGACATGTGCGGCGGTTTTCGGCATTGGAATGATTAGAAGGGGGCTTGCCCCCCTTCTACAAATCTATTATATCATAAAACCTCCTGTTTTCAAATTTGTTTTCAAGAGAACCGGTGGATTTTCCGCTGCCGCACCTTCTTTCCCATTTTACCGTATGATAAGGTAACAAGCCGGTGTTAGGAGGCGGAAAACGTGAACGAAAAAACCGGCATTGCCTTTACAGGAAGCGACAACAGCCTGACAGCGCTGGGCCCCCTGATCCGCTGGCTAGAGAAAAACGCCATCACTGAAGGATGTCTGGCGGTCGCCGGCACCATGCTGCCCAGCGTTTTAAAAGCCTTTTATCCAGGGATGCCCCGCCGCCTTGCCACTGCAAAGCAGCTGAAAAAATGGGCAAAACATTTTTGCGAAAAACCGGAGCGTTTCCGGCGCTGTGCTTTTTTATTTCAGGACGCGGACAGCGGCCAGGTGGCCGCTGTAACCGACGGATTTTCCTCCGGCAGTGAGGGGCTTTGCTCCATACCCTTTATGGGAAAAACCGAATGGTTTGTAAACGCCTGCACTTCCTTTTTCCGCCGCAGAATATTCCCCTTGGATGGAAAACACCAGGTGTCTACACGCCTTATCCCATGCCACCGGCCGGAGGCCGCCCCCTGCGCTTTGAATTTATTGGGAGCGGAAAAAAGCCTTATTTTTCATTTTTGCCCGGACCCCCGCCCCGGCGTCCTTTTGATCCGCCGCAGCGCCCGGCAGACGATCATAGTGATCCAGTCTCCCCCAAAACGGCTGAAAAAGGAGCAGGAGCTAATGCTAACCGAGCATTTAAACCGGATTCTCCCGTCCCTTTATGACTTTCTTTTTTTCCACAGCTGATAAGCCAAAAACAACCGGATGCTGTTATAAGAATTTGTCGCTATTTTCCCTTGCCTATAGAAAGGCTATGTGATACAATAAATTCATACTCAAAAACATGAGCAGAGTAGATGTCTGCGCGTAAAGTGCTGCCGGAACGGGGAGTTGTCCGGCGGACGAAAGACAGGGGTTTTCCTGTTTGCGGTGCAGGCGTCGCATCCCGCTGTTACATGATAAGAGGACGATAACGCCTCTGCGTGTAGCAACCTGTATGCAACATGATGGAGGTGTATTTTTTATGCAAAAATTTCTGCGGCTCTTCCGGGATTCCGCCCGGGAGCTGAAATCTCCCCGCACGCTGGCTGTTGCCGGTATGCTGATCGCCCTAAATGTGGTGATGGCTGCTTTAAACATCCGCATCCAGTTCACCCCTGATCTTCGGGTGGACTTCGGGTTTTTGTGCAGCGCCATGATCGGCATGCTGTTCGGCCCGGTGGTCGCCATGATCGGCGGCGCCGCCACCGATATCCTTGAGTATCTGGTAAACACCGGCGGAGCCTCTTATTTCCCCGGCTTCACCCTGACCGCAATCCTTGGCGGCCTTGTCTGGGGTATGGTGTTTTATCGAAAGCAGGTGACCATCCTGCGGGCCTTTTGCGCCAAGTTTACTATCAACCTGTTTTTAAATGTAGGCCTTAACAGCCTTTGGCTGTATTTACTTTACAACAAGGCCTTTTTCGCAGGACTCCCCCTGCGGGCGCTTAAAAACCTGGTGATGCTGCCGGTGGAAATCTTTATGCTGGTAATGGTTGCCGGCGTTGTCGCCACTGTGACCGCGCGCCTTCACTGGAACCGCACGCCGGGAAAATCTTCGGCGCGGCAAAAGTCCTCCTAAGGGATTTCCGGCAATATGCATTGATACCCCCTGGCTGTCAAAGCTGACGGCCAGGGGGTATCTGTTAGGCAGCTGAAATAGCAGAGTGGTGCAAAACTTTCCGTTTTGCACCACTCCTTTTTTCGTCAGCGATGCGCCCCCTTTATAGGGCGCCGCTGTATTCATTTTTATCCGGCATTGTCCGCTGTTGTCATTATGCTGCCGTATTCATAGTATCCATCCGTTTTTGTCTTCACGAAAGGAAGCGGCCGGTTTATGTTTGTAACGGTCAGATCCCCTACCACCGCCTGTCTTGTCTTTACGGCCAGCACCGCCTGGGCTCCGGCCGCGTACACAGGGGCGGCAATGGTCAGGTTTTTCACCTGGGCATACTGCAAGTCCCCGAACAAAGGATACTGCATTCCTGTCATCTGGCGGCCGTTTCCGTCGATGATCCCGATAAACCGGCTGGGGATATAGCTTCCCCCACCCGCGGTGATCCCGGTAAAGTCGAGATCTGCGTCCAGCCGGTAATACCCGTAGGGATTTTCACCGGCTAACCGAATGAGCTGTTCTGCTGAGGTGACCGAGATCGCCCTGGGACTTTGATAGATGCCGCCGTCGGCAAAATCGCCCGTCGCCCGTTTGACGATGCCGTAAAGCATCCGTTTCACAGCGATGCTTTCGCTTCGGGTACCGTTTTGCGCATCCCGTTCAAACGCCTCCTTAAACTGCCCGATCACCGTTTCTGCATCAAAATACGGGATATTACTTAGGTTGTCCGCCACGTTTTTGAACCGGTTTTGCTTATACTGCTTCCAAGTGATGTTCTTGTCCCCTGTGATCTTCTGCAGGGCGTCCAGGTCATTTTCGCTTAAAGCCGACATATAAATCTGATAGCCGCCCTCATAGCCGCCTACGCCCAGCATCTCCATGCCCAGCCGCTTAAAGGAATGGGTATCCGGCGAGCCACTGTCATTGTGGGACTGATACCAGTTCATATAGTAGAAGGATTCAAAGCCGTAACTTCCGCTTGTGGCAGTACCCACTGTTTCTGTGGACCCCTTTTTTAGATTTCGTATGGAGATTTTGTTTTTCCACAGATCCTCGATATCCTGTAAATCCATTTGTTTGATTTGCTCCACAGTAACATCTTTGTATGCGGTGCTAAACGACGCATTCCCTCCGGGGATATGCTCCGCCTGAACTGCCACCGCCGCCTGCTGCTCCGGGGTCAGCCGTAAAAACGCCTGAGCGGCCAGATAATCCAGCACATACCCGGTTTCAAACATCTTGCTGTAATAGTCCTTGATCTTCTCCGGCGAATTAATTCTCTCGAAACTGAAATTGTTGGTCATCTCGACGCCGAGATCGTTGATTTTGGAGATGTTAAACACCATACAGCCGTCCCGCATCTCCTGAGCGATATTCCCGTCCGCATGGGCCTCGGCTCCAGTTCCTTCGCGCCTGCCTGCGCCGCCATAAAAATACCGGCCATCCTGGTTGTGAGCGGTTTCGTGGCTAAAGGTAAAAAAGATATAATCGCTTGTCCCCAGCGCCGCTTCCAGCACCCAATACACATTTGATCCATCTGCAAAGGCTGCGCTTCCATTTTTCGCGCTGATGGTGTTGTTAGCCTCATAGACCCATTTCATAACAGGGTCTCTTGTTTTGTTCTTGTCCTGATCCCCTGCATCGGCGGCCTCGCTTTGAGGGAAGTTGAGCCTTGTGTCGTACTGGATGTTCACAAAGCTGTTGAGCCTGTCGGCGGCCCCGCTCATCCAGGTGGAGGACACACCGTAAAAGGTTCCCATTTTCTCCGCATAAATGTCAATGATCTCCTGCATCCGCTCCCGCTCGCCTCCGTCTTTGATGAGATAGGTGGGATAGCGGTTCAGGCTGCCGATCATCAGCTGGGACGGCAGGGAGATTACATACATATCCTCCTGAGGCGCCGTCAGAATCGGCAGGATGATGCTCTTTCTTCCGTCGTCCAGGCCGGATAAAATATCCCAGATCCGGTACCGGATCCCTTCGGCGCCGCCCGACGCTGGCTGTTCCTTCAAAATCCCGGCAAACTGACCGGCAAACCAGTCGCTGGGCTCATCATATCCCGCGATGCGGTAGGACAATCCGCCCAGAAAATCCATCAACGCCTCTTCTGTGTAGTTTTTCAGCACGTTGTTATAAAACACCACCGTCCGGTGGGTCTCCCGTTGATCCGATGCCGCTGTCAGGAGTTTTTCTGTCAGTACCGGAGCTGTCATTTTCTCTGCCAAAAGCTCCCCGTTAAAAAACAGCAGATCGCTTAAAATCACACCGTCATAGTTTAGATGATACCACTTGTCATAATAGTTATAGCCATATAAAAGCTTTTTCCACGTTTCCCCATCGCTTATCCGCTCCCGGAGGAGGCTCTGCACCACTTCGCTTTCGCAATAGGTGGGATACTCCGCCTGGGACAAAAGGATTTTTTCTGTAAGCTCCCGGATGCCCGGTTTTACCTGCGCGTTATAATAGTCGGCATAAAGCCTGCTTTCCTCCTCGGTTGTCAAAGCGGCGATATCCGCCGCGTAATCGTAGGCAGAGACGGTACTCACGATATCCTCCAGCAGAGCCGGATCAAGAACGCCAATATAGCGGCTAAACTGATACCGGAGGGCCCTCCCTTCCACCTGATAGACGGCGACGATATCCCCCATGTTCTTTTGCCAGGAGACTATATAGTCCTGCCGCTTGTCGTTTTCAAACACCAGCCGGATTTTCTGCACCCGGTCCAGCCCGCCGCGGTGGATCCCCGTTACCAAGGAGCCGTTTTTATCCAGCGGCAGGACATACGCTACAGCCTGCTGCACAAGAGGGTCGGTATCTTCCAGCTGGTTTGCGTATTCCACCCACAGGCGGGTATCCGAAAAGGGCATCAGCTTCGCCATGTTGGCATACGCCTGTTCCCGTTCGGGACGATAGTTTTCATCCTTCAGCACCTGGGTGTAGCCCGGGATCTCAAAATTATTGTCCGCCCCCGGCGCGGCCTTTAGATTCGGACGTTTGCCATAGACAAGCAAATCCAGCTCCCAAAGGTTTTCGTCAAAGGAAAGGGTATCCCGGTAAAAGCTTTTGTCAAAAACAGCGTCGGTCTCTTTGATCTGCTCCCGGTTAGCTTCGGTGATGTTGGTCATACTCCCGGAGCCTGTATACTCATAGATATTTTTAGCGTTTGTCAACACGTCAAATCCCGCGATCCGGTACCCGGCGCCGGTGCTCATGCTCAGGCAGTTTTCCAGCACCGGGCTGCCGGTGTTGGGGCCGCCGATGATGCCTCCGTTTCCCTTGGCCGCCGGGGCTACCACCTGCACCTGGGTAAAGCAGTACCGGATACTGCCGCCTCCGTGCCACCCGGCGATGCCGCCTACTCGCGCGCCGAGGGTGGGATGGTCATAGGTGCCCTGCACCTTTCCGGTCACATAGCAGTTTTCGATCACTGCTCCACCGCTTATCTTCCCGGCGATGCCGCCCACCGCCACCAGTCCTTTTACCGTCACGTCTATGGAAGCGCTCTCCCGGATGGTGGCGTTTCGCAGGTTCCCCGCAAACGCCCCCAGCTCGTCGACTCCATTGGAGATGCTGGAGTCTACAATAAACACCCTCTCGATCACCGACTGGTTTTGAATCACATTGGCTAAAATCCCGCTTTTAGAGGTGGTGATCCGGGCGTTTTCGATGACAAGGTCGTGGACGTTCGCCCCGCTTAGGGTGTTAAACAGGGAGGTGGGAAGGTTTATAATCTTGTAGCCGTTCCCGTCAAGCTCACCGGTAAACGTCCCGGCGATGGCGGGAGCATCCGGGGAGAGCCCCGACGCATCCAGATCTTCGGTGAGCTTGTAGCTTCCGCCGGGCGCGGCGGCCATCTGGTCAAACAGCTCTTTGGCGCTTTTAACTAGGGGATGCTCCCCTGTTTCGTCCTTGTAAGCCAGAGGGAAGGCATATTTATTTTGCCTTTCGCCGTTTTCCCCATAAAGGATCACATCCTCCTGGTCGATCACCGCATACACCCTGCCCGACTGCGCATCCCGGCGGAATTCCTTGATCCCCGCGTAAAAGTCCGGTATATCCTCCATCTGGATCACAGCGTAATAATTTTTCAAATCAGAGGGGAACCCGCCGGTGACGTCCAGCACCGTGATTTCCTGAAGATTATCTCCCTCTCTCCGGTACAGCCCCACACCAGTGACGTCCTTAAACTGAATCGCGTCCCGGGAGGCTGTGACAGAGGCTGTGTAAATCTCCTCGTCGGTGTAGTGGTTGGACTGATCGTCCAAAGCGTTGGTGTCCCGGTCAAAGCTGGCGGTCACCTTGATGACATAGTTGTCCTGCCCGGTCAGCGGGACTGCCGCTTCATTGTTTCCTGGGGATACCGGCGCTGTCAAAAGCGCTGCTCCGTCCTTTTCCGCGATCTGTACAAAGGCGTTTTGCAGCGCGCCGTGGGGGTCGCTTAGCACAAACTGCACCTTCAGCTCATCCTTGGCCGTCTTTTCTGAGGTAAAGCTCTCCACTGCTGGAGCGGTTTTGAGCACCTCGATCTGCGCGGAATTTTCCTTGCCCACTAAAAGCTCTTTTCCGTTTTCCAGCACGATCTTCTGGATAGCTAAGGTCTCTGCCCCCGGCTGCGAGCCGGTTTTTATTGTCAACGAATAAACATCCTTTTCCACCGGCGTCAAGCGGTATAGGACACCGTTTACCTGGGCCTGTTCGGCCTGAAGGGTTGTAGCCGTTTCCGCCCGGAAGATGAGCTTCACCGTACTGTCCGGCTCGTAATAGGGGGTATAGACCCCCTGCTCGGACTGGGTTTTTATCTCGGATAAGCGCAGGCCGTAATCCCGCACCAGGTAAACGGTTTTTTCTAACAGGATCTGGTCGGCAACCTGCCGGCTTCCATCCAATGTTTTTTTCCACGATACCAAAACCCGGAAGGTGTATTCTTGTTGCTCTTCTACAGCCAGGGTAAATACCTGCGTTTCAGGCTGTGTAATCGCCTCTTCCGCCACTATGGCGCCGCTGTCTCTTTCCACAAGCTGTACTTTTCCGGAAAGGAAGGACTGGTCACCGTCTTGCAGGTCAAAAGTAAATTTCATCTGGTCCTTTTCCAGAATATCTTCCGTCTGATAGCTTTCTACTGCCGGTGCGGACTTCATCACTTCCACCATAACATCACAATTTACGTTGACAATAGTCCCGTCGGCAAACACAAGCTGGGAAAGGATGAATGTCTGCTCTCCCGCCTTGCTGGGCGCTGTCGCTGTCACCTGCCATCTCCCATCCGTCTCGGCACTTGCCGGGAGCTCTATATGATTTATAACCGCCTTGACAAGCGCCGCCTCCACGTTGTCCGAAATTTCATAGAAAAGCGTCACCGGGCCGCCCTTTTCCCCATAAGGCTCCCCGGGCTGGCCCGACATTACCAACGCTCTGGGCTGAGCTTTAACCGTCTGCTGAGCTAAAACCTTGTGCCGCTGCATCCCCGATCCGTCCGCCGACAGGTCACAGTCCGCTACAACCTGCACCGTATAGGCGGAAGTAAGGCCGGTGTCCGTCAGCGGAACAATCGCGCTCATGCTGTTTCCCAAAAGGTCGTCTGCACCAAAGGCCAGTTCGCCCACCGTGTTCCCCTCTGCGTTTTGAATCAGGATCTTGTGGCCGGACAGGGAATTATCAGGATCTAACAACTGAAACGCAACATGAAACCGTCCTTTCGCAGCGTCCTCACTGACAGAAAGCCCTGTAGCCAAAGGAAGCTCTTTTAAAATCGTCACCGCGATTTGGTTGTCCTTCTCCAGAGAAAACGCTTTCCCGTTTTCCAAAATAACCTGCTCCACGGTAATGACTGCTTCCCCTGTCTGGGCAAAGCCAGGCAAAATGACGCGGTATCGGTCGTTTTCCGCGGCCTGTACGGGATAGCTCTCGCCGTTTACCACCGCCCGCTCGGGTGTAAACTTTGTCGTGTTGCCGCTTTCAAACCACAAAACCACCGGCTGATGTTTGCTAAACTGCCCGGCGTTGGTTCCATCCTCCGCCGATGTGTTTATGTTGCCAAAGGTAAACTGGTAGTCGATGTTAAGCTGTACCTCTTTCATCACGGCAAAGCTTCCGCTGTGATCTTCCTGTATCTCCAGTTCGTTGGAGGCCCGGTCATACTGTGCCGAAATATGCAGGGTATAGGCCGCACCTTCTTCCAAGTCCAAAAGGAACTCGTTTTCCCCGGTAAGCACTTTATGGGTATCCACAAGGGCATATTCGTCCCCGGTGTTTTTGCGCACCTCCATGCGGGAGGTGCGCAGAGCAGAATCCATATCCTTCATCGTAAAGGAAACCTTCATCTGCGCGGTATCTGCCCGCTCCTCCGCGAGGAAATGCTCCACCGCCGGAACCTCTTTTAACACATCGATTTTTTCCGTATAGTTAACAGTCACCTGCCGGCCGGTGGTAAGGCGCACTTCGGTCATAGTAAACTTCTGCACGCCGGGAGTGTCCGCCGCTGTAAGATGCACGGTATACAGGCCGTCTTCTGTTTTCTGTACTGCGTATTCCGTGCCGCCGATAGTCACCTGCTCGATTTCTGCACCGTAAGAGACCTTGGCGGAGAACGTAAGAATGACTTCCTCCCGCTTTTCATAATAAAATCGATCCATCGCAAAGGTGATCTGCACCTGATAATCCAGGGTTTTCTCAATTTTCCGCACCAGCAGCGACAGGTCGGTGACCGTCAGTTTCCCGTCGGCGTTTAGATCCGCCGCGTTCCATTTGTCCTGGGGCAGCAGCTCAAGGGCGATCAGATGCTTTTGCAGCAGCTTTACATCGGTGTAATCCACATTTCCATCGCCGTTTAGCTCCCCTTTTGAGCCTAAAGCGTATACGCTGCCCGCTGTTAATGCCGCCGCTGCGGTGATAGCAATAGCTATCGACAGCATCTTGACGCCGCCGGTGCGCCCTTTTTTCTTACGGAAAACAACCAAAACTCCTACAAGCAAAAACGCCGCTGCCGCGCACAGGGAAAACACGGCGGTTCCCGGAAAAAGCTCCCCGGTCTCAGGGCCTGCCGGTTCCTGGCTGTTTTCCGGCTGGGAGGGGGATTCTTCGCCGCCTACGGAAGCCTCCGGCTTGGTTTGTCCATCACCGGTATCCGGCTGCTCCACAGGAGACTGCTCGGAAACAGCGCTTATGTTTACCTGCACACTGTCCACAGAAAGGTCTTCTTCCCCCTCGGACACGGTAAGGCCGCTGATGCCCACAGAAGTCTCCCCAGCCGGGAGGGTTTCGTTTGCCGTCAGCGTTAGGGTAAATACCTCTCCGGCTTCTTTGCTGCCTGCCCTATGGATCAGGGCAAACTGTCCATTTTCCGGATTAAATTGAATGCTTTCCCAGGAGTTTAAAAGTTCAAAATCCTCCTGGGTCGGCTTTTCAAAAACATCCGGGTCATATTCCAGCGTCCCTTTTAGGGCATTGATCCCGGTTTTGATTCCCGCATAGCTGTCTAATGAAAAGGTAAATTCGATCTCCTGTCCCTTTCGGACGGCGGTATCCCCGGCCAAAAGGCTGGGCGATGGTATCTCCGCTGCCGAAGCTGTCACACTTCCTAATAAGAGTCCGCATGTCATCAATAATACTGTCAGCAAGGCTCTTATTTTTGACACTTTTTATCCTATCCCTTCTTATAAATTATCAGGTTTTAACCAGACTGATTATACTGGTTTTATACCTGATGAACAATATGAGATTGCTGGGAATTTCACAGCCAAAAATAGGATTTTGATTAAAAAAACGCCTGTTTTAAGCTTTTTAACATTGGAAATACAGGGTCAATTTATAGGATTTTTCCATCATTCCCTAAAGAAGCTGTTACAAAAAACACAGTTTTGGCGTTTATAGCATGCAAAATGCCGCCCGTTTGATACGGGCGGCAAGTGTTCCCCTACCCACATTCTCCTTGCGGAGGGCGACCCGGCTAAAACCGCATCTCATGATACAGGACGGCCTATTTCTACCCACGCCCTCCTCGCGGAGGGCGACTGCATCGGCTGTATCGGCGCCCCCGTGTGTTATATTTCTACCCACGCCCTCCTCGCGGAGGGCGACGCTCGATCCTCTTGAATATTTTTAAATTCTTCCCTGATTTCTACCCACGCCCTCCGCGGGGAGGGCGACGGTGGACAAGTCCCTCAAATACAAACTTCGGGTCATTTCTACCCCCGCCCT
>CALXBH010000057.1 GCA_944386475.1 uncultured Clostridia bacterium
TTTTTATGCCCTACACCCTGGTGAAGGATCACCGCACCGGCTACGAAATGGGCAATATTAATGCGGTGATGGACGGGGATCTTGACGGCTTTATTAACGCCTATCTCGCCATGATGCACCAGCAAAACGCCTGACAAAACGCCGGAGGCTCCGTGCTCTCCGGCGTTTTCCCCATAAAATCCGGCCAAACGAATGGAAACACCCTATTTGCTGCCCGGCGGCCTATCCGCCAAAAGGGCGCCCATCATAAAAAGGAGTGAACCTCATGAAAGAATATGACGTCATTATCTTCGGTGCAGGCACCGCCGGGCTGTCGGCAGCTGTCTACGCCCTCCGCGCCGGGCTTACGGTTTTGGTTTTGGAGAATAAAATCCAGGGCGGGCAGATCTTAAACACCCCTCAGATCGAGAACTATCCCGCCATTTTATCCATATCCGGCTTTGATTTTGTGGAGGCCCTGTTCCAGCAGGCCACCGGCCTGGGGGCCGAGGTGGTCTATGAGCAGGCGGAAAAGATTGAGCTTTCCGAAAACGCCAAAACCGTTGTCACTGCCAGGGAGACTTATCAGGCCAAGGCCCTCATCATCGCCACGGGCGCTTCTCACCGCAAACTGGGTTGTCCGGGAGAAGAGGAGCTCGCCGGGCGGGGCGTTTCCTACTGCGCCACCTGCGACGGCGCCTTTTATAAGGGGAAGGATGTGTGTATTGTAGGCGGCGGCAACACCGCCCTGGAGGACGCGCTGTTTTTGGCTAACAACTGCAAAACCGTTACCCTGATCCACCGGCGGGATGGATTCCGGGCCAACAAGGTCACGGTAGACGCGGTCAAGGCCCGGGAAAACATCACCATCCTCCCCTTTTACACCGTTAAAGAGATCAAAGGGAACGGCCAGGTGGAAGAAGTCGTCCTTTCCTCCACAAACGGCGGGGAGGAGATCACCCTCCCCACGACGGCGGTGTTTGTGGCCATCGGCCTTTCCCCGGACAACGAACTGTTCCGGGGGCTTGTTAAGATGGACGAAGCCGGATATATCGTCGCGGGGGAGAACTGCCGCACCAGCGCCAAAGGCGTGTTCGCCGCCGGAGACACCCGCACCAAATCCGTCCGTCAGCTGGTGACCGCCGCAGCCGACGGCGCAGTGGCCGCCGTGGAGGCCGCCGGCGACATCAATCAGGGAGATTATTGATTTTAAAGGCATAGCTAAAGGGCCGCTTGGCAAAATGCCAAGCGGCCCTTTTTACACTCCGGCGGTTTTTTATCCGCCAAAAGCGTCTTTTAATTTGTCAAAAAAGCTTTTTCTCTTTTCATAGTGCTTTTCGTTGAGCTCGCTGTCGAATTTCCGCAGTGCCTCTTTTTCCTGTTTGGTGAGGTTTTTGGGCACCTCCAGCACTACTTCCACATACTGGTCGCCCCGGCCACGGGCGTTTAACTGCTGCACACCCTTTCCCCGCAGGCGGAACACCGTATTGGGCTGGGTGCCTTCACCCAGATTATACTTCACCTTGCCGTCGATGGTGGGAACGGTAATCTCATCCCCCAAAACCGCCTGGGCATAGGTGATGGGGATTTCCACCCAGATGTCGTATCCCCGGCGCTTAAAGATGGGATCCGGCCGGACGGTGACAGTGATATTTAAGTCTCCCGCAGGGCCGCCGTTTAAGCCGGCATCCCCCTTGCCGCGGATGGCGATGGTCTGTCCGTCGTCGATGCCTGCGGGGATGTCCACCATCAGCTTTCTCGTCTTGCGCACCCGGCCCGAGCCGGAGCACTTGGAACAGGGATTTTTAATGATCTTTCCGGTGCCGCCGCATCTGGAACAGGGTCTGGTAGAAGTCATAACCCCAAAGGGGGTGCGCTGCTGCACCCGCACCTGACCGGTGCCGCCGCACTCACCGCAGGTGGCAGGAGAGCTGCCCTTGGCGCAGCCATTGCCGCCGCACTCCTCACAGGTGTCCATTCCTGAGTAGGAAACCTCTTTCTGCACGCCTTTGCAGGATTCCATAAAATCAATGGTTACCGCCGCGCGCTGGTCATTTCCCCGCCGGGGGGCGTTGGGATTGGTGCGCTGGTTTCTAGCGCCGCCGAAACCGCCGAAGAAATCTTCGAAAATATCTCCCAGATCCCCAAAATCAAAGCCGCCGAAGCCGCCCGCTCCGCCGTAACCGGCGCCGCCTGCTCCCGCCGAGGGATCCACGCCCGCGTGGCCGAACTGATCGTAACGGGCCCGCTTTTGGCTGTCGGAAAGGACTTCATACGCCTCCCCGGCCTCCTTGAATTTTGCCTCGGCATCTTTGTCGTTGGGGTGCAGGTCGGGGTGATACTGTTTCGCTTTTTGCCGGTACGCCTTTTTAATCTCGTCCTCGGTGGCGTTTTTACTCACGCCCAGGACCTCGTAATAATCTCTCTTGTCAGCCAAAGTCAGTGACCCACCTTTTGCTCAAAATACAAATCAGAACGGGCAAAGGATTTGTGTCCCTAAACCCAAGCTAAGGCTTTAGGGAACCCCTAAAGCCTCAGCCGCGTTACCACAATAACCGAAACGCTTATTTTTTGTTCTGATCGTCGTCGTTTACTTCTTTATAGTCTGCGTCCACCACGTTGGGATCACCCTGCGGCGCGCCCTGAGCACCGGCCGCGCCTTGAGGACCGGCCTGGTTCTGGGCCGCCTGCTGCGCCTGGGCAGCCTGCTGATACAGCTTGGTAGATACCTCGTAGAAGGCTTTTTCAAGCTCCTGCTGTTTGGTCTTGATCGCCTCGATATCCTGGCCCTTTAAAGCTTCTTTCAGCGCGTCCACCTTGGCCTGGAGATCCTTTTTCTCGCCCTCGCTCACCTTGTCGCCGATGTCCGCCAGGGTCTTCTCGCTCTGGAACACCAGATTGTCCGCGTTGTTGCGCAGGTCGGTTTCCTCCCGGCGCTTTTTATCCTCTTCCGCAAAGCGCTCCGCATCTTTAACCGCTTTGTCGATATCCTCTTTGGACATGTTGCTGGAGCTGGAAATGGTGATGTTCTGCTCTTTTCCGGTGCCCAGATCCTTCGCGGATACATGGACGATGCCGTTGGCGTCGATATCAAAGGTGACCTCGATCTGAGGCACGCCCCGGGGAGCAGCCGGAATGCCGTCCAAACGGAACATGCCAAGGCTCTTGTTATCAGCGGCAAATTCCCGCTCGCCCTGCAGCACATGGATTTCCACCGAGGTCTGGCCGTCCGCAGCGGTGGAGAACACCTGGGACTTTTTGGTGGGGATGGTGGTATTGCGCTCGATGATCTTGGTGAACACG
>CALXBH010000058.1 GCA_944386475.1 uncultured Clostridia bacterium
AGAGGATGGTATGCCTCTCATACATGGTCTCGGCAATCTGATCTCCCTTTTCAGTCAGGGTAATGTATCCGGCGCCGTCCACGTGGATATAGCCGTTTTCCCGCAGATTTTTCATTGCCACGCTGACGCTGGGTTTGGTATAGTCCAATTCGTTTGCGATATCAATAGAGCGGACGTTTCCGTTGCGCCGCTGTAAAATCAAAATCGTCTCCAGATAGTTCTCAGCAGATTCCTGTATTTTCATGGTTTTACCCCCTGTCGATTGTTCTGATAATCCTCTGTTTCCCTATTGTTTGGACTGTGTATAACGAATATTGTTAATAACCAGTTGCCATCAAATGTCGTTTGGTTTTTACGCTGCTTCGTCGGCCGCCTGGCTATTCAGCCTGTGGAAAACAAAACGCTTTTTGCAGATTTTTATAGCTGTTTTTACAAAATATCCATGTTTTGACAAACAAAAAACAGATAAACGGCTTATTTTTATTACTATACCACAATTTTAACGAAATGAAAACCCTTGCAATTAAAAAGTCTCCCCTTTCTTCTTGACAAATCCCGATTTTTTTAGTATCCTTTAGTTAGTAATTACTAACTATATGTTTATAACCGTCCACCAAAGGAGGATGACGCCATGCTTTCATTTTTAGCGGAATACGGAGCAACAATGGTGATCGGCCTTGTGCTTTTGCTGATTATAGCCGCGATTGCCGTCAAGCTGATTAAAGACAAACAAAAAGGGAAAACCGCCTGTAACTGCGGATGCGGTAGCTGCGGCGGGTGCCCCAGTTCTTCCATGTGCCATGGGCACAAAAAGCAATAGCTCTACAACATCGCAAAGGGTTGACCCTGTTAAAAAGGAGGGCGTTAAAACGCCCTCCTTTTTAAAATTTGGAGTATCCGTAGCTGTTGACCAACGCGTCGATTTTTCGTTTTTCCTTGCAGTCCGGGCAGTCCTGGAACGGATAGGAGCGGTAATCCGGCAGATCCAGCTGTGTAAACAAGGGATGGATCTTAATATCCTGCTGTTTGTCGATGATGCTGAAAATCGCGGAGATCCCCACGACCCTTCCGCCGTAGTATTTCATACATTCCAAGGAGCGGTTGACGGTCTTTCCTGTGGTGACCGACGCCAACAGCAGGATGACGTTTTTCTCCCAAATCATGGGCTGGGTGTTGTCCCGGAACAAAAGCTGCCCGTTGGAGTTAAGCTCCGGCGTGACCACGCAGATGTCGCTCCCCTCATTGAGGGAGTGGAACCCCGCCCGGGCCAGATCCCTGGCGAGATAGGCGCCGATAATCTCGCATCCTTCCATGCAAACCACCGCGTCCACCGGGACGGAATTGCTGTACTCCGCAGCCATTTCCCTGGCGGCCTCTCTGGCCATGGTGTTGGTATGCTTAACAGCAGTAAAGTCCAGGCAGTAGTTGATGTGGGAGTGGTTGGTGGCAAAGTGCCCGGGAATGACCCGCATGGTGATTTTTCTGTTTCTATGAGATTTGATAATTCTGGATCTGCTTTCCATAAAATCCCTCCATTCTGCTGCCGGTAAACCGGCACAGCCCCAGCAGCAAACGTTTACTTTATTTGTATTATACTATTTATATAATAATTTTTCAACATATATTTTAAATTTATTAAAATTATCCATGTTTTTGTCATTTTCGAGAAGGTTCTATAAGCTGTCTGCGGCTGATCCACCGAGTATCCGGTCCAACAGAGACAATTGAAAATCCTGACGCAATATTCTGGGACAAACAGCATAAAACCCGGAGACGGCAGCCGTCTCCGGGTTAAAAAATAGCAGTAGCTAAAAAGCAGCATAGCATCTGGTCGCCTGTATGGGGGTATAGGCGTTATGGGGATGGGGGTAGATAAGCCGCTGTTTTTTATCCCACATGGAATAAGAGCTTATCGTAGGTAGGATAGGGCCAATACTCCTCCCCTACCATGGTCTCCAGCTCATCCGCCACAGCGCGGGTTTCCTGCATGGCTGCAAAGACATGGTCTTTATAAAAGTCCGCTTCCTCTTTGATGTCGCCAAAGGATTTGACGTCCACCAGCGCCTGTTCCAGCGCGGCGGTCTTTTTATAAAGGCAGGCGGACAGCGAAGAGAGCTTTTTGAGAAGCTCGGTCTCCAGCTCGGCGCTGGGGGCGCCTGCCAGCTTTTGCTTGCGCAGGGCGGACTCGCTTAACAGATCCTCGTATTTGAGCACCGCCGGCAGAATCTGTTTTTTCACCATGTCCGCCATAGTCAGCGCCTCGATGTTTAACACCTTGCAGTAGTTTTCCATCAAAATCTCATAACGGGAGTGCATCTCCGCCGCTGTAAAGATCTTATGCTTAGTAAACAGCTGGATGTTTTTATCCGAGATAAAGTAGGGCAGCGCGTCCACCGTGGAAGTCAGGTTCAAAAGCCCGCGCTTTTTCGCCTCTTCCACCCACTCATCGGAGTAGTTGTTCCCGTTAAAGATGATCCGTTTGTGTTCCTTGATGGTCTTTTTGATGAGTTTATTAAGATCGCCGGTGAAATCCTCGGAGTTTTCCAGAATATCCGCAAACTGGCTTAATTCTTCGGCGACGATGGTGTTGAGCACAAAGTTGGGGCCGGAAATGGACAAGCTCGATCCCAGCATCCGGAATTCAAACTTGTTGCCGGTAAACGCGAAGGGAGAGGTGCGGTTTCGGTCGGTGGAATCCCTGGGGAACCGGGGCAGCGTGTGAACGCCCACCTTCATGACAACCTGTTCCTTTTTGTTGTAGGCAGTGCCTTTTTCAATGGATTCCAGAATATCCGTCAGCTCGTCGCCCAAAAAGATCGAGATAATTGCCGGAGGGGCTTCGTTGGCGCCCAGGCGGTGATCGTTTCCGGCGCTGGCCACCGAGGCGCGCAGCAGATCCTGGTACTCATCTACCGCTTTGATGACCGCGGACAAGAACAGCAAAAACTGCGCGTTTTCACTGGGGGAATCCCCCGGCTCCAAAAGGTTCACGCCCGTATCGGTGGAGATCGACCAGTTGTTGTGCTTGCCGCTGCCGTTGACGCCGGCAAAAGGCTTTTCATGAAGCAGGCACTCCAGCCCGTGGCGCTGGGCGATCTTTTTCATCATCTCCATGGTCAGCTGGTTGTGATCGGTGGCGACGTTGGTATTGCCGAAAATCGGCGCCAGTTCGTGCTGGGCGGGCGCCACCTCGTTGTGCTCGGTTTTTGCCAAAATCCCCAGCTTCCAAAGCTCCTCATCCAGTTCCTTCATAAACGCGGCAACTTTTGGTTTGATGGTTCCGAAGTAGTGGTCCTCCATCTCCTGCCCTTTCGGCGCCTTGGCGCCGAACAGGGTGCGTCCGCACAGGACAAGGTCCTCCCGCTGTTCGTAGAGCTTTTTGTCCACCAAAAAATACTCCTGCTCCGGCCCCACCGTAGTGGTAACCCGGGTGGCGGTGGTGTTGCCGAACAGCCGCAGGATGCGCAGGGCCTGCTTGTTAATCACCTGCATAGAGCGCATCAGCGGGGTCTTTTTGTCCAGCGCCTCCCCGCCGTAGGAGCAAAACACCGTGGGGATGCACAATGTATCGTCCTTAATAAAGGCGTAGGAGGTGGGGTCCCAGGCGGTATAGCCTCTGGCCTCGAAGGTGGCGCGCAGGCCGCCCGAAGGGAAGCTGGAGGCATCCGGCTCACCCTTGACCAGCTCTTTGCCGGAAAACTCCATGATTACGCCCCCGTCCTTGGTGGGGGAGATAAAGCTGTCGTGCTTTTCCGCGGTGATGCCGGTCATCGGCTGAAACCAGTGGGTAAAATGGGTGACTCCTTTTTCGATGGCCCAGTCCTTCATGGCGTTGGCCACCACGTTGGCGATGCTGGGATCCAGACTTTTGCCGTTGTCCATGGTTTTTTTGAGCGCATTATAAGTCTCTTTGGGCAGCCGCTCTTTCATCACTTTATCATTAAAGACCATGCTGCCGAACACATTCGGAAGATCTTTCATTGCTTACTTCATCCTTTCATCCGCTAAGGCTTTGATGCCCGTCTTGTAATCCCTGTTATAACAGCTGGATCCCCGCCGCACGGCAGGCGTCCATGGTATCTTTGTCCCACATAGAGACCTGCACCTCGCCGATGTGCACCTTGCCTAATAACAGCATGCAGATCCTGGACTGGCCGATGCCGCCGCCCATGGTCAGGGGCAGAACGCCGTTTAACACCATTTGGTGGAAGGGGAGTTTTCTCCGGTCGTCGCAGCCCGCTTTGGTCAGCTGTTCGTCCAAAGCTTTTGCGTCCACCCGGATGCCCATGGAGGAGACCTCAAAGGCGCAGCCCAAAACATCGTTCCAGAACACGATATCGCCGTTTAACGACCAGTCGTCGTAGTCCGGGGCGCGGCCGTCATGCTTGATGCCGGATTTTAACACATCGCCGATCTTCATGATAAAGGCGGTCTTGTGGACTTTTAAGTACTCGTTTTCCCTCTCCTTGGGAGAAAGGGCGGGATACATGTCCTCCAGCTCCTGAGTGGTGACAAAGCTCACGTTCCTGGACAGGGAGACCGGCAGGTAAGGATAATCCATCTTGATATCCTCCAGCGTCTTGCAGATGGCGTCCACAATCTTTGTCACGGTGGTTTTTAAGTATTCCTCGTTGCGGTCGCCGCCGCCCAATACCGCTTCCCAGTCCCACTGGTCCACATATACCGAATGGAGGTTATCCAGCTCCTCGTCCCGGCGGATGGCGTTCATATCGGTGTATAATCCGCTGCCCGGCATAAATCCGTATTTGTGCAGCGCCATCCGCTTCCATTTGGCCAGGGAGTGGACGACCTGGGCGGTGGTCCCCGTCTCGGGAATATCAAAGCTGACAGCGCGCTCTACGCCGTTTAAATCGTCGTTAAGCCCGGTGGCCGGATCCAAAAACAAAGGAGCCGAAACCCTTTTTAAGTTGAGCGCTTTGCTGAGATACCCTTCAAAGGCAGCTTTAATTTTACAGATCGCCGCCTCGGTTTCCAACACGCTTAATGCGTACCGGGAATCATATCCTTCGGGAATATACGTTTTGCTCATTGCGGTTCATCCTTTCGTTTGTCCCGCTCGGTCTGCGGGCCCCAGTTTGGCAACAAAAAAAGCGCCGTAGGTATCAAACTACCTACAGCGCCTTTGCTGTCTATGCGCTTATTATAGGCCGGCCCAAAAGCTTTGTCAACTGTTTTTTTGAAAAAACGAAGGATTTTTTCGATTCTTATTCATTTTTAAACCACACAGTGGATTTTAAACCTTCCAAATTGTCTATTTTGCAAGAAAATATTTTTATCTTGCAAAATAGACATCAAAAATCTTGACAAAAGCCGGGAAATCCGTATAATAAATGAAAGATGAACAAAGGCGTTCGTCAATGAAGGACATTTTCTAAAAAAGAAGATGGCCTTTATTGACGGACGCCTTTTTGCTATGAAAAACAAAAAGGAGGAAGCGCAATGCTTAAAGAAGGTCAGGTAAGGATTCCATCCGGCTGTGCGATTTCCGGTATTTTCGCCAAGGACGGCCGGAAATTGTCGGGAGAATCCATTATTAAATCCATCGCCGTTATGCACGACCGCAGCAACGGCTTGGGAGGCGGATTTGCCGGCTACGGCATCTATCCCGAATATAAAAATCAGTATGCCCTTCATATTTTTTATGACGATGTGGAAGCCAGGGAAAAATGCGAGCGGTTTTTAGACCGCCACTTTGACGTCATCAACCTGTCGAAGATCCCGGTGCGCAAAAATCCCCGCATCACCGACGAGCCGTTAATCTGGCGGTATTTTGTCAATCCCCTTCCCACCAAGCTGGCGGATAGCCAGTTAAATGAAAAGGAATTTATGGCCCGGTGCACCATCCGCATCAACACCCAGATCCCCGGGGCCTATGTTTTTTCCAGCGGCAAAAACATGGGCGTCTTTAAAGCGGTGGGCTACCCCGAGGACGTGGGCGACTTCTACCGCCTGGAAGAATACGAAGGCTATTGCTGGACCGCCCACGGGCGGTATCCCACCAATACCCCCGGCTGGTGGGGCGGCGCCCATCCCTTCGCCATGCTGGACTACTCCATCGTCCACAACGGCGAGATCTCCTCTTACGACGCCAACCGGCGGTATATTGAGATGTTCGGTTACAAATGCAGCCTTTTGACCGACACCGAAGTCATCACCTATATTATCGACTTTTTAAACCGCCGGCAGGGACTCACCCTGGAAGAAACCGCCGCCGTCATCGCGGCGCCTTTCTGGTCCACCATTGAAACCCGTTCCCCCGAAGAGCAGAAAAAGCTGAACTACCTGCGGTATCAATACGCAAGCCTGCTTATTACCGGGCCTTTTTCCATCCTGCTCGGCTTTAACGGCGGCATGATGGCGTTAAACGACCGGCTTAAGCTCCGTTCCATGGTGGTGGGCGAAAAGGACGAGACCGTATATATCGCCAGCGAGGAAAGCGCCATCCGGGTGATCGAACCCCATCCCGACCGGGTGTGGTCCCCCCGGGGCGGCGAACCGGTGATCGTCCGGCTCAACGATGGCGTAACTGTATAAAGCGTTTCTCCGATAACCACTGATTATGATAGAAAGGCGTTGTGATCTTTATGCCAGTGAATTATTTTTATCCGGAATACGAGGTTGTCCGGGATTTTAATAAATGTATCAAATGCCGCGTCTGCGAGCGCCAATGCGCCAACGAGGCGCACCGGTATAATCCGGAGCACGACGTGATGACCGTGGATGACGCCAAGTGCGTCAACTGCCACCGGTGCGTCTCCCTGTGTCCGGTCAGGGCGCTGAAGATCGTCAAAAGCGAGCACACCTTTAAAGAAAACTCCAACTGGACCTCCAGCGCCATCACCGAGGTCTACCGCCAGGCGGAAACCGGCGGCGTGCTGTTGTCCTCTATGGGAAACCCCAAGGGATTTCCCGTTTATTTTGACAAAATGCTCATCAATGCGTCCCAGGTGACCAATCCCCCCATCGACCCTTTGCGGGAGCCTATGGAGACCCGGGTGTTTTTAGGCAAGCGTGATCCTTCGATCAAGCGGGATCAGCACGGCAACCTGATTACCGAAATCGGCCCTCATCTTACCCTTTCCACCCCCATTATGTTCTCGGCCATGTCCTACGGCTCTATCAGCTACAACGCCCACGCCAGCCTGGCCCGGGCCGCCAAGGAGCTTGGCATCTATTACAACACCGGCGAGGGCGGCCTGCACGAGGACTTTTATCAGTACGGCCCCAACACCATCGTCCAGGTGGCCTCCGGGCGGTTCGGCGTCCACAAGAATTACCTGGAAGCCGGCGCCGCCATTGAGATCAAAATGGGCCAGGGGGCAAAGCCGGGCATCGGCGGCCATCTGCCCGGCGCCAAAATCACCGGGGACGTTTCCCGCACCCGGATGATCCCCGAAGGCACCGACGCCATCTCCCCCGCCCCTCACCACGACATCTACTCCATCGAGGATTTAAGGCAGTTAGTGTATTCCTTGAAAGAAGCCACCGAGTACAAAAAGCCGGTAATCGTCAAAATCGCGGCGGTACATAACGTAGCGGCTATCGCCAGCGGCATCGCCCGCTCCGGCGCGGACATCATCGCCATCGACGGCTTCCGGGGCGGCACGGGCGCCGCGCCCACCCGCATCCGGGACAACGTGGGCATCCCCATCGAGCTTGCCTTGGCAAGCGTGGATCAGCGCCTGCGGGAAGAAGGCATCCGCGGGAACGTCTCGCTGGTGGTGGGCGGCAGCATCCGCTCCAGCGCCGACGTGGTCAAGGCTATCGCCCTGGGCGCGGACGCCGTTTACATCGCCACCAGCGCCCTGCTGGCGCTGGGCTGCCATCTGTGCCGCTCCTGCCAGGCGGGCAAATGCAACTGGGGCATCGCCACCCAAGACCCTAAGCTTGTCAAGCGCCTAAACCCCGACGTGGGCTCCAAACGCCTTGTGAACCTGGTCACCGCCTGGACCCACGAGATCAAGGAGATCATGGGCGGCATGGGCATCAACTCCATCGAGGCCTTAAAGGGCAACCGCCTGATGCTGCGGGGCGTGGGCCTCAATCAAAAAGAACTGGATATCCTCGGCATCAAGCACGCCGGAGAATAAGGAAAGGTCAGGAATGATAGCCATGAAAAAAGTATATGTCAACGAGCAGTGGTGCTTAGGCTGCCATCTGTGCGAATATTACTGCGCCTTTGCCAACTCCGGCATGGACAATATGGTGGATGCGCTGAAGGATAAAAAAATCTACCCCCGCATCCAGGTGGAGGAAGGAAACGGCATCAACTTTGCCGTCAACTGCCGCCACTGCGACGACCCGGTGTGCGTCAAAAGCTGCATCACCGGGGCCCTTCAAATCGACGACGGGGTGATCACGGTGGATCAGGATAAATGCGTAGGGTGCTACACCTGCATCCTCGCCTGCCCCTACGGGGCGGTCATGCCGGCGGAGGGCGGCAAGGTAATCCAAAAGTGCGAGCTCTGCCTGCAAAATGCCTGCGGAGAGCCCGCCTGCGTCAAAGGATGCCCCAACCGGGCCATTGTCTACGAGGAGCGGTAAGCTCCCCGCCGGAAAAAACGAATTTTGCCCGGTACACCGGGATAACAGAAAGGCGCGTTTGATACCATGAAACAAACACATACCCAATATCTGATCATCGGCAATTCTGCGGCCGCGGTGGGCTGCATCGAGGGAATCCGGAGCGCCGACCGGGAGGGAACGATCACGCTGGTGGCCAGCGAGCCCTATCACACCTATTCCCGGCCGCTGATCTCCTACCTCTTGGAGGACGAAACCGATGAGCAGCGGATGAAATACCGCCCGGATGATTTCTATGAAAAAAACAACGTCACCGCTCTGCTGGGAAAAACGGCGGCGGATTTGGACGCCAAACAAAAAACCGTCACCCTGGAAAGCGGCGAAACCATATCCTATGATAAGCTCCTGGTAGCCACCGGCTCCTCCCCGTTTGTCCCGCCCATTGAGGGCCTTAACACCGTGGATAAAAAGACCACCTTTATGACCCTGGACGACGCCCACTGGCTGGAAAAAGAGGTCACCAAAGACACCAACGTGCTCATCATGGGCGCGGGACTGATCGGTTTAAAATGCGCTGAGGGGCTGTCCGGCCGGGCTAGGAGCATCACCGTGGTGGACTTGGCCGACCGGGTGCTCCCCAGCATTTTGGACGAAACCGGCGGCGCGATGATGAAAACCCACCTGGAAAATCACGGCATCCACTGCGTGCTGTCGGACAGCGTCGCGAAGTTTGAGCCCTCCGCCGCCATCCTGAGCAGCGGGACAAAGCTCCCCTTTGACGTACTGGTCATCGCCGTAGGCGTGCGCCCCAACACAGCCCTGGTGGCAAAAGCGGGGGGCGACGTGCGCAAGGGAATCGCTACCGACGAGCACTGCCGCACCACCCTCCCCGACGTATACGCCGCCGGGGACTGCGCGGAAAGCCTTGATATCACTACCGGGCAGGAAAAGGTGCTGGCCCTCCTCCCCAACGCGTATATGCAGGGCGAATGCGCCGGCCTTTCCATGGCGGGGAATGACAAACCCTATGACAAGGCGATCCCCATGAACGCCATCGGCTTTTTCGGCCTGCACATCCTCACCGCCGGCAGCTATGAGGGCGAAGCGCTCACCGAACAGGCGGAAGGCGCGTACAAAAAGCTTGTTGTCAAGGATGGGGTGCTTAAAGGGTTTATTTTAATCGGCGATATCGCCCGGGCAGGCATCTATACCTCTTTGATTAAAAACAGAACGCCTCTTTCCGAGGTAGATTTTGACCTGTTAAAAGACCATCCCCAACTGATGGCGTTTTCTAAGAAGGAAAGAAAAGAAATGCTAGGAGGAGTCAAGGCATGAACATCAACGCATCGCAGATGCATTTTAAAGAATTAAACCGCCAGGTGCGGGAGGCGGATTCCAAAGAGATCGTCATCGACAACTGCATCGGCCAGCGGTATATCGCCAGCGGCCTGGAGGGAAAATCCCTTTCAATCTACGGCACCCCCGGCAACGCGCTGGGCGCTTATTTAAACGGCTGCCGGATCGAGGTGTTCGGCAACACCCAGGAGGCAGTGGGCGACACCATGAATGACGGGGCCATCATTATCCACGGCTGTGCGGGAGACGCCACCGGCTACGGGATGCGGGGCGGCAAGATTTTTGTGGAGGGCGACACCGGCTATCGGGCGGGCATCCACATGAAAGCATATGAGGACAAATGGCCGCTGCTGGTCATCGGCGGAAAAGCCGGCAGCTTTTTAGGGGAATACCAGGCCGGCGGCGTCATCGCTGTGCTGGGACTCCATTCGGACGGCAGCGCCCCGGTAGGGCGTTTTTGCGGCACGGGGATGCACGGCGGCAAGATCTTTTTGCGGTGCGACAGGCTCCCCGGCGACCTCCCTCCCCAGGTGGACGCCCGGGAGGCGGACGCTAACGATATGGAGCAGCTCGCCCCTATTGTGGAGGAATACTGCGGCTATTTTGACAAAGATCCCCAGCCTATTTTAAAAAGCCATTTCTTCATCCTCACTCCGGACACAAAAAATCCTTACAAACAACTTTATACCGCCAACTAAATCGTGTATAATAGAAGACAGTGTGGAAGAAAAAATTCCCCATACAGGAAAGGAAGGGCATGGCCGCCATGAATTACACAGAATCCGAAGTTTTACAGTTTACCGAGGAAAACGACGTCAAGTTTATCCGGCTTGCTTTTTGCGACCTGTTCGGCCGCCAGAAAAACATCTCCATTATGCCGGATATGCTTCCCCGGGCGTTTTCTTCCGGTATTTCCTTTGATGCGTCGGGCATCCGGGGCTTTGGGGACGAAGCGGCTTCCGACCTTTTGCTGTTCCCCGACCCTGCCACTTTGGCGATCCTTCCCTGGCGGCCTTCTCACGGCCGGGTGATCCGGCTGCTGTGCACTGTCCGGCACCCGGACGGGCGCCCCTTTGAGGGGGACAGCCGGACGGTGTTAAAAGACGCGGTGCAAAAGGCCGCCCAGATGGGGCTTACCTGCCGCATCGGGTCGGAGTGTGAATTTTACCTGTTTCGCACCGATGAAAACGGGGATCCCATACTGGTGCCCCATGATCACGCGGGCTACTGCGACGTAGCGCCTTTAGACCGGGGAGAAAATGTCCGCCGGGAGATTTGTCTTGCTTTGGAGCAGATGGGGATTTTGCCCGAAAGCTCCCATCATGAGCACGGCCCGGGCCAAAACGAAATCGATTTCCGCTACTCCGACGCGCTGACGGCGGCAGACGATCTGATTAATTTTAAAGTGGCCGTCAAGGCCATCGCCGCCCGCAACGGCTTATACGCTTCCTTTCTCCCCAAGCCTTTAGCCGGAAAGAGCGGAAGCGGCCTGCACGTCAACCTTTCTTTAGCGAAAAACGGCCTTAACATCTTTAAAAACGACATCGCGGAGCATTCCCAGGAGGCGGAAAGCTTTATCGCCGGCATTTTAAACCGCACCGCAGAGATCACCGCCTTTTTAAACCCTCTGGCCAATTCCTATGAGCGGCTGGGTGAGTTTGAGGCCCCCGGGTATATCAGCTGGTCCCATCAAAACCGCTCCCAGCTTATCCGCATCCCTGCGGCTACCGGGGAATACGCCCGCATGGAGCTTCGCTCCCCCGACCCCTCCTGTCATCCTCACCTGGCGTTTGCGCTTTTATTGTTCGCGGGATTGGAGGGGATCGAAAAGCGCCTGCCCCTTTGTCCCCCCACCGACTTTAACCTGTACGCTGCCAGTAAAGAGGAGTTAGCAGGGATCGCATCCCTCCCGAAAGATCTGGGAGAGGCCTTAGAGATCGCGAAAAACAGTTCATTTATTAAGGCGCATCTGCCTCAAAAGCTGCTGGAGTCCTATTTCTCCATTAAAGAGCAGCAGTGGAAAGCCTATCAGGCGGCGGATGATAAGACGGCGTATACCCTTCAGTATCTGCCGCTGGTGTAGCGGCAGGACGGCATTCACAAAATAAGCAGCAAAGGCGGGGAAGAGCATGGACAGTGTCCTGATAGTGACCAGCACCGAAAAAGGCCGCGGCTTTTTTTCGGAGCTTTTGCGCTCTCACGCCTTTGAAACGATTTCCATGGCGGCAAGCGGCGGCGAGGCCAGGCGCAATCTGCTGGAATATGAATATGACCTAGTGATTATCAACGCCCCGTTGCAGGACGAATTCGGCCACGAGCTGGCTTTGTATACCGCCCAGTCCACCTCCGCCGGCATTATCCTGGTGGTCAAAGCGGAGCTGGAGGACACCGTCTCCCAAAAGGTGGAGGACGACGGCATTTTGGTAATCCCCAAGCCGGTGAGCCGGACGGCTTTTTTCCAGGCCATCAAGTTACTAAACGCCACCCGCAAGCGGCTGTTGGGATTAAAGGACCAAAACATCAAGCTCCAGCAGAAAATCGAGGAGATCCGGCTGGTAGACCGGGCCAAATGCGCTTTGATCCAGTATCTGGGCATGACGGAGGACAAAGCTCATCACTACATCGAAAAACAGGCGATGGATCTTCGGTGTCCCAAGTATGAAATCGCCAAAAACATTTTAAAAACCTATGAGCCGTAATCATGCATAACATTTTAGAAAGGCGGGGTCTTATGGAATATTCATTTACAAAAATGGAGGGCTGCGGCAACGATTACATCTATTTTAACTGCTTTGAACAGCCCATAGAGCATCCGGAAGCTGTCAGCATTCCTTTGTCCGACCGGCATTTTGGCATCGGCGGGGACGGAATTGTCCTTATCTGCCCTTCCGATGTCGCCGATGCTAAAATGCGGATGTTCAACGCCGACGGCAGTGAGGGAAAAATGTGCGGCAACGCCATCCGCTGCGTAGGGAAATACCTGTACGACCGGGGCATCGTACCCAAACAGACGCTGACGGTGGAGACCTTAAGCGGCATTAAAACCCTCGCCCTTCATCTGAAAGACGGCAAGGTGGACACCGTGACCGTGCAGATGGGAAAAGCGGAGCTTTCTCCTCAAAAAATCCCCGTTTTCATGGAAGGGGATAGGATCATTGGGAAGCCCCTTGCCATCGGCTCCGAAGAATACAAGATCACCTGCGTTTCCATGGGGAATCCCCACTGCGTGGTGTTCTGCGACGATCCCGAGGGAATCGACCTGCCAGGCATCGGGCCGCTGTTTGAAACCCATCCTTTGTTCCCCGAGCGGATCAACACGGAATTTGTGAAAGTCACCGGCTCTCAATCCCTCTCCATGCGGGTGTGGGAGCGGGGCAGCGGCGAAACCTGGGCCTGCGGCACCGGCGCCTGCGCCGCCGCGGTGGCCAGCGTTTTAAACGGCTATTGCCCAAAGGGAGCGGATATCGACGTCAAGCTGCGGGGCGGCACGCTGACGATCCGCTACACCGACGAGGAGGTAACAATGACCGGCCCGGCCAGGGTGGTCTTTGAAGGGGTGGTTACATTATGACAAAGTATGTATTCGTTACCGGCGGCGTTGTATCCGGCCTGGGGAAAGGCATCACTGCCGCCTCGCTGGGACGGCTTTTAAAAGCCAGGGGCTATCGGATCGCGGCCCAGAAGCTGGACCCGTACATCAACATCGACCCCGGCACCATGAGCCCTTACCAGCACGGGGAGGTTTTCGTCACCGAGGACGGCGCGGAAACCGACCTGGACTTAGGGCATTATGAGCGGTTTATCGACGAAAACTTAAACAAGTTTTCCAACCTCACCACCGGCAAGGTGTACTGGAACGTGTTGACCAAAGAGCGCAGCGGCCAGTATCTGGGGGAAACCGTCCAGGTCATCCCCCACATCACCAACGAGATCAAGACCTTTATCTACGCCGTGGGCCAGAAAACCGACGCGGACGTTGTGATCACCGAGATCGGCGGCACCACCGGCGACATCGAAAGCCAGCCCTTTTTGGAGGCGATCCGGCAGGTGTCGCTGGAAGTGGGCCGGGAAAACTGCGTTTTCATCCATGTGACGTTAGTGCCGTACATCCAGAGCTCCGGGGAGCATAAATCCAAGCCCACCCAGCACTCGGTCAAGGAATTGCAGTCCTTCGGCATCATGCCGGACATCATCGTCCCCCGGGTGGACGAGCCTATGGACGAGATGATCAAGCAGAAAATTGCGCTGTTCTGCAACGTAAAGCCCGACTGCGTCATCGAAAACCGCACCCTGCCCGTGCTGTACCAGGCGCCCTTGATGCTGGAGGAAAACGGCCTTGGCAAAATCGTCTGCCGGGAGCTTTCACTGGAGCAGCGGGAATGCGATCTGGGCGAGTGGAACCAGATGCTTACCCGCATCGAACAAAGCCGCGAGCCGGTGCGGATCGCTTTAGTAGGAAAATACGTCAAGCTTCACGACGCCTACCTGTCGGTGGCCGAAGCCTTGCGGCACGCGGGCTATGAAAACGGGGCCAAGGTGGAGATTGGCTGGGTGGACAGCGAGCTGATCACCCAGCGCAACGCCGAGGAGCTGCTGGGCGGCTATGACGGCATCATCGTCCCCGGCGGCTTTGGTTCCCGGGGCATCGAAGGGATGATTGCCGCCTGTCGGTACGCCCGGGAAAACCACGTCCCCTATTTCGGCATCTGCTTAGGAATGCAGATTGCCGTTATTGAATACGCCCGGCATGTGCTGGGACTGGCGGACGCCCACTCCAGCGAATTTTCCACCGAAAGCGCCCATCCGGTCATCGATTTGATGCCCGACCAGCAGGGAAATCTCCCCAAGGGCGGCACCATGCGGCTGGGGGCCTATCCTTGTGCGGTAGCGGAAAACACCGCCATGCACCGCGCTTACCGGCAGTCCGAAATCTCGGAACGCCACCGCCACCGGTATGAGTTTAACAACCGTTTCCGTCCCCAGTTTGAACAGGCGGGGCTGACAATAGCGGGCACCTCCCCTGACGGCCGTCTGGTGGAAGCGGTGGAGCTTTCCGACGAAGATTTTTACATAGGGGTTCAGTTCCATCCGGAATTTAAAAGCCGTCCCAACCGGGCGCATCCTCTATTCAAAGAATTTATAGCAGCTTCGCTGAAAAGGAGTAAAAAGAAATGAGAGATTATCAGAAAGAACTGGAAAACCGCGTCGCCTTTATCCGGGGACTGCTGGCTGACGCCCATGCAGACGGCATTGTTTTTGGAAACAGCGGCGGAAAAGACAGCGCTTTAGTGGGGATCTTGTGCAAAAAGGCCTGCGACAACACCCTGGGAATCATGATGCCCTGCCAGTCCAAGCGGAATTTCGGCGAGGATATGGACGACGGGAAAGCGGTTGCCCAACAGTTTGGCATCGAACTGAAAACAGTCGATCTTACCTCGGTGAAAGAAGCGCTTTTAAAACAGGTGGAGGCGGTCTCTCCCATCTCCGCTCCGGCCAACGGCAACATCGCCCCCCGGCTTCGGATGACCACCCTGTACGCCGTCGCCCAAAGCCGCAACAGCCTGGTGGCCGGTACCGGCAACCGCAGCGAAGCTTATATGGGGTATTTTACAAAATGGGGCGACGGGGCCTATGACTTTAACCCCATCGCCGACCTGACCGTCACCGAGATATACGAGTTCCTCGACTATTTAAACGCGCCGGAAAACATCCGTAAAAAAGCGCCCTCCGCCGGGCTGTTCGAGGGACAGACCGACGAAAAGGAGATGGGCGTCACCTATGGGCAGATCGACGAATACATCCTCCGCGGCACCGGCGATCCCCAGGCGGTGGAAAAAATCAAAGCCGCCCATGCGCGGACGGAACACAAGCGTGCGCCTGCCAAAACCTATCAGAAATAACAGAGAGGAATCACGTCTATGAAGATTAACCATAACTACCAAAAGCTGGAGCAAAGCTATCTGTTTTCCAACATTGCTCATAAGGTCAGCGCGTTTACCGCCGCGCACCCCGAAAAAGAGGTTATCCGTCTGGGAATCGGGGACGTCACCCTTCCCCTGTGCGACGCCGTTATTAAGGCGATGCAGCAGGCAGTCAGCGAGATGGGTCATAAAGAGACCTTTCGCGGCTACGGCCCGGAGCAGGGCTACGACTTTTTAAAGGAGGCCATCGCCGGCTATTACGGCGAGCAGGGGATCTCCCTTGACCTTCATGAAATCTTCATCAGCGACGGAGCCAAAAGCGACGTAGGCAACATTTTAGACCTGTTTGATACTGACAATACGGTGCTCGTCCCCGATCCGGTGTACCCGGTGTATGTAGACACCAACATCATGGCCGGGCGGACGGTCACCTATTTAAACGCCACGGCGCAAAACGGCTTCCTCCCTCTGCCCGATCCTGCCCAGAAGGCGGACATTATCTATCTGTGCTCCCCCAACAACCCCACGGGAGCGGTGTATACCAGAGAGCAGCTAAAACAGTGGGTGGACTATGCCTTAGTGCAAAAGGCCCTGATTTTGTTTGACGCGGCCTATGAGGCCTTTATCAAGGATCCTTCTTTGCCCCGGAGCATCCTTTCCATCGAGGGCGCCAGAAAATGTGCCATCGAATTTTGCTCCTTCTCCAAGACCGCCGGGTTTACCGGCACCCGCTGCGGCTATACCGTCGTTCCTCAGGAACTGACCTTTGAAGGGGCCAGCCTCAACGCCATGTGGCTGCGCCGCCAAACCACCAAATTCAACGGCGTATCCTATATCGTTCAGAAAGGCGCGGCGGCGGTCTTTACCCCCGAAGGGCAAAAGCAGGTAAAGGCGAACATCGACTATTACCGTCAAAACGCAGCCGTTTTGGCGGACACTTTGCGGGAGAAAAACATCTGGTTTACCGGCGGCGAAAACTCCCCTTACCTGTGGATGCAGTGCCCCAACCAGATGGATTCCTGGGCATTTTTCGATTACCTGCTCACCGAGGTGGGGATCGTGGGAACGCCCGGAAGCGGCTTTGGCAAAAACGGCGAAGGCTTTTTCCGGCTGACCGCCTTTAACGATCACGAAAACACCAAAAAAGCAGCGGAACGCCTGCGGGCTTGTTTGTAGAAAGGCTGAGATGGAACAGGCTAGCCAGGCGAATTGTGGAGGAAAGTATATGAACAAGCTATCATGGGCAGAGGAAACCGCTTCCAAAATTTTGGAAAAAGAAAGCGCCGTAGCTGCACGAAACCTGGGAAAAATACCCTATACGGCAGCAAACGGCGTCTTTAACGATATGTCCCAACAAGATATATGTTGGTGGACCAATGGGTTTTGGGCAGGTCTTTTATGGCAGCTATATGGATACCAGAAAGAGGATATCTTCCGTACTGCCGCAGAGGAAATTGAAAGCAAACTAGATCAAAACCTTATGACGGCGCAAGGCATGGATCATGACAGCGGCTTTCGATGGCTGCTTACATCAGTGGCCAATTACCGTCTTACCGGTTCTGCTGCCTCCCGCAACCGGGCCATTCTTGCAGCAAATAATCTGGCGGGCCGGTTCAACTTAGCAGGTAGTTTTATCCGCTCCTGGAACGATAACGGCAGCGGTGAAACCGCAGGGTGGGCAATCATTGACTGCATGATGAATCTGCCGCTTTTGTACTGGGCGTCTGAAGAACTCAAGGATCCCCGCTTCTTTCAGATTGCTAAAAGCCACGCCGACACTGTTCGTCAAGCCTTTGTACGAAAAGATGGCTCGGTATGTCACATCGTGGCTTTTGATCCTGTCACGGGAAAGCGGCTACACTCCTTGGGTGGGCAGGGATTTGCTCACGGTAGCGCATGGACCCGGGGCCAAAGCTGGGCAATCTATGGGTTTACCCTTTCCTATTTGCATACGAAGGAAGCTCGTTATCTTGAGACAGCAGAACAGGTTGTCTCCTATTTTTTGGCGCATATTCCGGAAAGCGGGTTTCTTCCGGTGGACTTTTGTCAGCCTGTATCCTGTCCCTGGGAAGACTCTACTGCTGCAGCAATTGCGGCTTGCGGGCTGATTGAGTTAAATAAGGCTACGGGTAAGGAAAAATACCTAACAACAGCGCAGTGGCTGCTGCAAACCCTGGCCCGCAGCAGATGCAGTTTTTCGCCGGAAACGGATCAACTTCTGGAAAACGGTTCAGCGGCATATCATGACACATCCCATAATTTTCCTATTATTTATGGGGATTACTTTTTTACCGAAGGGATTTTAAAGCTGTGTGAAAAAGAAACTTTTTTATGGTAAAAAGCTTCTTATAGACCGCATTGCAAAACTTTTTTCCACCGATGCAAATGATACGTCTTTTATTGCAGATAGGACTTTAAGCTTTCCGCGCCCTGTTCTTCAAACTTCAGCATATCCTTGGCAAGCTTTATAACCTCTTTGTCCGCCTGCTCCTCATAGTGATTGAGATGCTTGTTCATCTGGACGACGCCCATGTTGCAGCCTTCGATCACCATCTCCGCCAGATGGGAAGGGGTGCTGTCAATCATGGTGTTCATCTTGGTGCTCATGCCCACCATCATCTTCTCCATCATCCCGTTCTCCTTGGGGATTTGGCCCATCTGAGCCAGCTGCTCCTGGGCGCGGTTATAAAATTCGCTGTACCCGCTCATCTGGGTCTCCAGATGCTGCAAAAGCTCCTTGTCTTTGACGCTGGGGAGGATGTTTTTGATCGACTGCTCCCCCATTTTGGCGTCCTGATAAATCTCATTTAAAAACTGTACATCCTGTTCCATGTTATCTCCTCGCTTTTTGACGTATTAATTTTAAAAACGGTTTTTCCCGTTTTTACTTTGCGCCAAAAAAGCAGGATTTATTCCGATAGCAGAAAAAATATGCAAAAAGGTTTGCCTTTTGTGGGAGGCAAACCTTTTTTAATCACACTGTTAAATAAATCCGCTTTCCAACAGGGAAACACAATCGTCCCGGGCAATAATCATGTGATCCACCAGATGGATATCCACCGCCTCCAAAGCGCGTTTGATGTCCTGGGTGGTGACGATATCCTCGTTGGAGGGGAGCGCTAGTCCCTGAGGATGATTGTGGGCCAGCAGGATGTTGCAGGCATTATGGCAGATCGCCGCCTCGATAATCGCGCGTATGCTGATGTTGGCAGCGTTTACCGTCCCTTCAAACATCATCTCGCAGCTGATGACCCGGCAGGTGTTGTCCATGCACACACAGCAGAGGACTTCCTTTGTCCGGCCTACAAACTTGGGCCGAAGGTATTCCGCCATCTTTTGGGCGGTGTTTAAAATCAGCTTGGGGTCTACCTGCTCTTCACAGTACCGCCTGGCCGATTCCAGGATGAGCTTTAAAAAGATCGCCGAGTTTTTGCCCATGCCCTCGGTTTTTGCAAGCTCTTCCACCGATTTTTCCAAAACCGAGGCAAAGCTTCCAAACCGGTCGATCAGGTCGTGGGCAATAGGGTTTGTGTCCACCCGGGGGAGGGCGTAGAACAGCAAAAGCTCCAACACCTGGTGATCCGAAAAATGATCCAGATTTCCCTCCAGCAAAAAACGTTCTTTCAGCCGTTCCCGATGGCCCTGGTGCTTATTTTCCGCCATGTTGTCCAATCTCCCCTGCCCCTTGTCAAGCGTTTATTTATTTTACCTTCAGCTTACGGCTGCCGGGCTTGACAAGCTCAATGTTCCCCTCTTTACACAGGGGGCAATCCGCCGGTTCCCAAGCCTCCACCTTCATGGAGATCACGCTCTTATAAGGGACGCCGAAGTCGATTTCCCCGCCGGTGCGGTCCACAATGGAACCCACGCCAGCCACAACGCCGCCGGCTTCCCGCACAATGTCCATAACCTCCCGCACCGAGCCGCCGGTGGTCACCACGTCCTCTACCAGCAGGCAGCGCATGCCGGGCTCCACCACAAAGCCACGGCGCAGGACCATTTTCCGTCCTCCCGCTCGGCGAAAAAGTTCTCCACATTCAGGTGGCGGCTGACTTCATAAGCCATCTGCACCGCGCCCATGGCAGGGCCGATCACCACGTCCACGTTGGCGTCTTTAAACTGCTCCGCCAGCGCGCCGCAAAGCTCCTCGCTGTATTTGGTGTGACGGAAGATCTTGGCGCACTGCAAATACTTGTTGCTGTGCTTGCCGGAAGTCAGCAGAAAATGCCCCTCCAGCAAAACGCCCGCTTCCTTTAAAATCTCCAAAACGCGTTCCTGTGTCAACATCGTTGTTTTCTCCTTTGTTTTGATTTTTCCGATGGCGCGACCGTTTTCACTGCCAAACAGAAAAACGGCTGTCATCTTAATAACTGCCTTTATTATAACCGATATTTTGTCTTTTGAAAAGGGGATGTTCGATTTCTTTGACGAACTATGGTATAATAGCCACAGAGTGGCTCAAGGGAAAAACGCAATCACTGCGGCCAAGCCTTGTTCTGCGTTTTTCCCCCGATTCCCCCTTTTTCAACGGAAAATTTTCAGTCAAAAACCGGCTCTGCAAGCGGTTATGCCGCTTTTTCCCACTGAAAAATCGTGGTTTCGCATCTGTAAGATGCGAAATGCGGGCCATGATTTATAGCCCGCAAGCGATTTTTTAAGATTCATTGCAAAATGATAAATTTTGCAATGAATCTTTGCACATCGTCCGCCTGCGTGACGATATCCGCAACGCCTTAGCATCCGCAAAGGCAAACGCCCATTACCCCACTCGATAAAACCTTAAAAGGACGTTAGTATGAAACAGATCACCATTGCTTCCAACGACGCCGGCCAACGGCTGGATAAATTTTTGACAAAGGCGTTTAAAAAGCTCCCCCAAAGCCTTTTATACAAGGCCATCCGCACCAAAAAAATCAAGGTAAACGGCAAACGATGCGTCATTGGCCAGAAGCTAAGCGAGGGAGACGTCCTCAGCTTATATTTAAACGACGAAATTCTGGAAAACGAGCCCTCCCGGCAGGACTTTCTGCTGGCTCCCGGGGAGATCGATGTGGTGTACGAGGACGAAAACATCCTCCTTGTCAACAAGCAGCCGGGCCTTGTGGTCCACGAGGATGAGGATGGCCGGCCGGACACGCTGATCCACCGGATCCAGCACTATCTGTATGACAAAGGGGAATATGACCCGGGGCAGGAACACTCCTTTGCCCCCGCTTTGTGCAACCGCATCGACCGCAACACCGGCGGGATCGTTATCGCCGCCAAAAACGCCGAGGCGCTGCGCATCCTCAACGACAAGATCAAAGGGCGGGAAATAGAAAAGCGCTACCTCTGCCTGGTGCACGGGACGCCTTCCCCCTCCCACGCCACCATGACTGCCTATTTGATGAAAGACCAGGTGAAAAACCGGGTATATCTGTCCCCCACCTCCAAGCCCGGCTATAAAACAGCGGTCACCGAGTATGAGGTATTAGCCTCCCGAGCAGGCTTTTCCCTGTGCGAGATCACCCTGCACACCGGGCGCACCCATCAGATCCGGGCCCATATGGCCTACCTGGGCCATCCCCTGGCGGGGGATGGGAAATACGGAAAAAGTGCCCAGGACCGGCAGAAAGGCTTCCCCTATCAGGCCCTTTATTCCTATAAGCTCACCTTCCAGTTCCGATCAGACGCCGGGGCGCTTTCCTATTTAAACGGAAAGACCTTTACGGCGGGGCACATCTGGTTTCAGGAGATTTTTGAAAATCTTTGCTGATTCCGCCCCGGCGGGCAGTTGTTTTTTACCCCAAAAGATGCTATACTTTGTTACGTTACAACGCAAAACAAATACGATTTCACGGCAAAAGGACGGATGATTCATGAAATATGTGGTTATGCTCTGCGACGGGATGGCGGACTATCCCATAGAAGAACTGGATAACGGCACCCCTATGTCCCGGGCCAACAAGCCCAATATGGACACGCTGGCCAAAAACGGCTATGTAGGGCTTGTGAAAACGGTAGGCGACGGCTTTAAGCCCGGCAGCGACGTGGCAAACCTGTCGGTGATGGGCTATGACCCCAAGCTGTATTACTCCGGCCGTTCTCCCCTGGAAGCGGCGAGCATCGGCATCGCTCTGGCCCCCACCGACGTGGCGCTCCGGTGCAACTTAGTCACCCTGTCGGAGGAGGAAAACTACGAGGATAAAACCATCCTCGACTACTGCGCGGACGATATCTCCACCGAAGAGGCCAAAGAGCTGGTGGCGTTTTTGGCGTCCCACTTTGACAACGAGGAATTTAATCTCTATCCCGGCGTCAGCTACCGCCACTGCCTGATCTGGCACAACGGCACCGATGAGCTGGGCACCCTCACCCCGCCCCACGACATCACCGGGAAGCCGGTGAAAGGCCATCTGCCGGAGCATCCCGACGCTAAAAAGCTGTATGAGATGATGAAAAAAAGCTATGATCTTTTAAAAGACCATCCGGTCAACAAAAAGCGGATGGATCGGGGCCTTCGCCCCGCCAACAGCATGTGGCTGTGGGGAGAAGGCCGGGCCAAGTCCCTGCCCTCTTTTCAGGAGAAAACCGGCCTGCACGGGGCGGTCATCTCCGCGGTAGATTTGATTAAAGGGATCGGCAAGCTGGCCAAAATGGACGTCATCGAGGTCCCCGGCGCCACCGGCTACATCGACACAAACTTCGAGGGCAAGGCCCGGGCGGCGGTAGAAGCGCTGCAAAACGGCGCAGACTTTGTGTATATCCATGTGGAAGCTCCCGACGAGTGCGGCCACCGGCATGAAATCCAAAACAAAGTCCGCTCTTTAGAGCTCATTGACGAGAAGATTTTAACCCCTGTGTTGGAGAGTTTAAAGCAGTATGACGACTACAAGGTGATGGTGCTTCCCGATCACGCAACGCCCCTGAGCCTTCGCACCCACACCTCCGACCCGGTTCCGTTTTTGATCTACAAAGGCTCCGGCTCGGAGAAAAACAACGGTGTGGAGCGTTTTGACGAGGAACACGCCGCCAAAACCGGTGTATATATCG
>CALXBH010000059.1 GCA_944386475.1 uncultured Clostridia bacterium
ATTGCTGAGGACACCGAGGCAACCCAGGATGAAGTAGACGCGATGGTGACGGCGCTGAATGCGGCGGTTGAAACCTTCAACGATACTGTTAATCCGGAACCCGGTGAGGAAGAGATTCCTGCGGTAGCCAATGAAGAAGGCTATCAGATTGGCGATAAGGTTCTGCACATCGGTTATGATTCCGAGAAAGACAAAGTCAATGCAACTCCTCTGTTTACCGTGCCGGATGTGAGCACGATAAATCCTCAGGATGGTTCGGGCGCATATCGTAACGACGATAATTCTGCGATTATTGTTCCCGCAGGCGGCGTTGAAACTTTGGCATTCTGGAACTTCACTTATCACGGCACGAAAGATGAGAACGATCAACAGGTTTACTACACCGACGGTATTGTCTCCACTTATCGCGTCAAAGTGAAAGAGGACGACCTGGCTAAAGTAGAAGATTCTGATGTATTATTCAGCATTAACAATGCCTACTACTATAATCCTGAAGTGGGAGACGCAAGAATGGGCCCGGCTGTTTCGTTTACGAAAGCCGACTATGTGAAAGCGCCGAAAGATGCCGAGGGTTATGCAACTTTTGTTGTTAAAGTGGACAAAGAGACAATGGTTCAAATTGGTATGGATCCTTCCTATGATATCTTTAAAGTAGAAGGATGCATGGCAACTACTGGACTTGTTGAGTTTGAAGTGACTGCTGAAGGTACGGCGCATTACGCGATTGACGCGGATGGCATTTCCTTGTACAATGTACAGAATGCAGATTCCTTGGCGGTAACTTCTGAGGAACCCTCTGATCCTTCTGAACCCACCGATCCTTCTGAGCCTACTGATCCTTCTGATCCTGGCACGGAAGATCCTGGGACCGAAGATCCCGGTACAGAAGATCCTGGAACCGAGGATCCTGGCACGGAAGATCCTGGAACCGAAGATCCCGGCACAGATGTACCTGGAACCGAAGATCCTGGTACAGAAGCACCTGGAACCGAGGATCCCGGCAACACCGAGGTGCCTGTAACGGGCGCGCTTCCGATCGCTGGCGTGTTTGCGCTGGCTGCGGCTGCTGCGTTTGTAGCGATCAAAGCTAAAAAGAAAAACTAGTTTTTCAGCTGCTGTGGAGTAAACTGAAAAGCTGCTAAGAATCCCCGGCGGGATAAAATATCCCGCCGGGGATTCTCTTGTGTCAGAGGCACTTTTTCTGTCATCGGTGGAGTTTGGTTTAATCGCTGACCTGCATGTACCGCCGTTAAATTATCAAATAATATGAAATATACGATAAAAATCCTTCCGCGCCATTCATTTGCGCGGAAGGCTTTTTTGATTTGCATTTAGCGATAAGGTGTAAAAGAAAGCATTTGAATGCCAGCAGTGTATATTTATTCCGATGCCAGCACCTTTTGGATCTCGGCGATATACAGCCGGTGATAATCCTTGTTGGGATAGTTTGCCTCCAGTTCAGGGGTATAAAAATGTGCGGGCTTAATGTCGTCAAAATAGAGCTTTTTGCACACCAGAACCAGGCGCGCCTCGTCAAAATAGGTGATGTCTTCCTCTCCCACAGGGGTCAGGCCGGTTTCCTTGGCCTTGTCGTAATCCCGGCCGGATTTGGAGCCGCAGAATTTTAAAGCATCCCGGTACTGCTCGGTGAAAAAGGAGAGGGTAAACCGGTCGTTTTTCTCCAAAAACTCATAAGTATACCGCTGGGGACGAATGTAAATCGTCGCCACCGGCTTGTTCCACAAAATCCCTACGCCGCCCCAGCTGGCGGTCATGGTGTTATAGGCGTCTGCAGGGCCGGAGGTGACCAGCATCCAGTCTTTGCCGATCAGGGAAAACGGGTTATCAGTGATTTGTTTAACATCAATCAGCTTTTTTTGCATGATAAAACTCCCTTTCCGTCAATTTAGTAAAATAGGTTATAAAAATAACAATGGGCGCTATACTCCCCTTGCTATCTTAACATATTCCGGGGCGGATTTCCAGCGGCAGAACTATACAGTCTTTTTTATCCATATGCGCAAAGGAGCGGAAATATCCGGCTTTGCGATGGCTTCTCGACATTTTTACCGGGGAAATGAAGGGGAACTGCTGGATTTTCAGGCGATTTAACATTGTTTTTTTACGGGGAAATGCTATAATAAAAATAGTTTTTTGTGCACCTTCAGCTACAGGATTGGATGCGCTTGTGTGCGCTGTTCCAAAGGCAGCAGGGGCACAAAGGCAATTTTATTTTGGGTATATTCTCCAATATTCCATTTGTTAGAATAAAAATACAGTATATAACCGCTAAATTTGAATAAATATTCTTAAAACCCCTTGTTTTATCGGTATAATGATGTATAATATACATCGTGGTCAATAAAAGCAGCGGTGCGCTGCTGTGTCAATAACGGAAATCCATTTTAGGAGGACAAACAAATGAAAAACGATCAGACGCAGATCAAGAAAGTAGTGCTGGCTTATTCGGGCGGACTGGATACGTCCATCATCATCCCGTGGCTGAAAGAAAACTACAACAACTGTGAGGTTATCGCGGTGTCCGGCGACGTGGGCCAGGACAGCGAGCTGGAGGGTCTGGAAGAAAAAGCGCTGAAAACCGGCGCCTCCAAGCTGTATATCGAGGATTTAAAGGACGAATTCGTCAACGACTATGTATTCCCCACCCTGAAGGCGGGCGCTGTGTACGAAGAGGATTACCTGCTGGGCACCTCCTTTGCCCGGCCGGTTATCGCCAAACGGATTGCGGAGATTGCTATTAAAGAGGGCGCGGACGCTATCTGCCACGGCTGCACCGGTAAAGGAAACGATCAGGTGCGGTTTGAACTGGCGATCAAGGCCTTTGCCCCCAACATGAAGATCATCGCTCCCTGGCGGATCTGGGATTTAAAATCCCGGGATGAGGAGATCGACTACGCCGAGGCGCACAACATCCCCTTGAAGATCAGCCGGGAGACCAACTACTCCAAGGATAAAAACCTGTGGCACCTGTCCCATGAGGGCCTGGATCTGGAGGATCCCGCCAACGAGCCTCAGTACAACAAACCCGGCTTTTTGGAGATGGGCGTTTCTCCTGAAATGGCGCCGGACAAGCCCACCTATGTGACCATTCACTTTGAAAAGGGCATCCCCACCGCTTTGGACGGCAAAGAGATGGGCGGCGTAGAACTGATTCAAAAACTCAACGAGCTGGGCGGCCAAAACGGCATCGGCTTGGCGGACTTAGTGGAAAACCGGTTGGTTGGCATGAAGTCCCGGGGTGTTTATGAGACTCCCGGCGGAACGATTTTGTACCATGCCCACAAGGTGCTGGAGACTATCTGCTTAGACAAAGAGACCCAGCACTACAAACAGCAGATCGCGCTAAAATTCGCGGACATCGTCTACAACGGCCAGTGGTACACCCCCTTGCGGGAAGCTCTTTCCGCCTTTGTGGATTCCACCCAGCAGACGGTGACCGGCGATGTGAAATTAAAGCTTTACAAAGGCAACATGATTAACGCCGGCGTTACCTCGCCCTACACCCTGTATGATGAGGAAGTGGCTACTTTCGGCGAGGATGAGGTTTACGACCAGATGGATTCCCAGGGCTTTATCAATCTGTTCGGCCTGCCCATCAAGGTAAAAGCGCTGCTGGATGAAAAACGCGGCCAGCAGAAATAACCGGCTGTCAGAACTGAAAAGAAACATCATCGTTTCGTGTGAGGGGACGTGTTCCCCTCGCACGAATCTTCATTTTACTGAATTTCTAAACATCGAATTTATACGATAAAGGGGACGGCTGACCAATGGCAAAAATGTGGGCTGGAAGATTCCAAAAAGAAGAGGATGAAAAGGTAAACGACTTTAATTCCTCCATCTCTTTTGACGCCCGGATGTACCGGCAGGATATTAAAGGCAGCATCGCCCATGCCACCATGCTGGGGGCGTCTGGGATCATCGACGGGAAAGAGGCGTCGCTGATCGTCAGCGGGCTGGAAGGGATATTAAGCGATCTGGACAATGGTTTTCTGACCATCGATCCCAAGGCGGAGGATATCCACATGTTTGTGGAGGAAGAACTCACCAAGCGCCTGGGGGATACCGGCAAGCGCCTGCACACCGCCCGCAGCCGCAACGACCAGGTGGCGCTGGATTTAAGGATGTACCTGCGGGACGAATTAAAGGAGATTTCCTCCCAGGTGCGGGAGATGATTTTGACCGTCTGCCGCCTGGCGGAGGAGAACATGGACGCCATTATGCCCGGTTACACCCATTTGCAGCGGGCGCAGCCCATCACCTTCGGCCATCATTTAATGGCCTACGCCCAGATGTTTTTAAGAGATCTGTGGCGGCTGCGGGATGCGGGCAAGCGCATGGACGAAATGCCTTTGGGAAGCGGCGCGCTGGCAGGAACCACCTATCCCATTAACCGGGAAAAGGTGCGGGAGCTTTTGGGCTTTTCCCGAGTGACCGCCAACAGCTTGGACGGGGTTTCCGACCGGGATTTTTGCATCGAGATTGCCGGGGCTATTGCCACCTTGATGATGCACCTGTCCCGTCTGTCGGAGGAAATCGTGCTATGGTGCTCCTGGGAGTTTAAGTTTATCGAGCTTGACGACGCGTTTGCCACCGGTTCCTCCATTATGCCCCAGAAGAAAAACCCCGACGTGGCGGAGCTTGTCCGGGGGAAAACCGGCCGGGTCATCGGCGATCTGGTCACCCTGCTCACCATGATGAAGAACCTGCCCCTTGCCTACAACAAGGATATGCAGGAGGATAAAGAGGCGATCTTTGACGCGGTGGACACCGTAAAGCTCTGTGTGACCACCATGACCCCCATGCTCGCCACCATGAAGGTGTTAAAAGAGAACATGCGGGCAGCGGCGGCAAAAGGATTTATCAACGCCACCGACTGCGCGGATTACCTGACCAAAAAAGGTGTTCCCTTCCGGGATGCTTACAAGATCACCGGCCAGCTGGTGGCACTGTGCATCGAAACGGGCAACACCCTGGAGACCCTCCCGCTGGAGCAGTATAAAGCCGTGTGTGAGACCTTTGACGAGGATATTTATAAAGCGATCAATCTGGACACCTGTGTGAAAGAGCGCAGGGTGGTAGGAGGGCCTTCTCCTTCCAGCGTGGAAAAACAAATTAAGCGAGTGAGGATGCTGTTAGATGAAGACGATTGAGGTAGGTATTATCGGCGCCACCGGCTATGCCGGTGTGGAGCTTTTGCGGCTGATGACCACCCACCCTTACGGCAGGGTGGCGGCGGTCAGTTCGGTTTCCTTTGAGGGTAAGCCCATCAGCGAGGTGTACCCGAATCTTTGCGGCGTGTGCGACGACACCCTGGAGAATGAAGACGCGGTTATCGAAAAAAGCGAAGTGATCTTCGCCGCCATGCCCCACGGATTAAGCGAGCCTTTAGCCCGCAAATGCGTAGACGCAGGGAAAAAGTTTATCGATCTGGGGGCGGACTTCCGCCTTACCTCGGAGGAGGAGTACAAACAGTGGTACGGTCTCCCCTATAAAGACCCGGAGCTTCATAAAAAAGCGGTTTACTGCATTCCGGAGCTCCATCGGGAGCTTGTAAAGGATAAGGAGATTATCGCGAACCCCGGCTGTTATCCTACCAGCATTGCGCTGGGGCTGGCTCCGGCGGTTAAAGAGGGGATTGTCCGGCTGCAGTCGATTATCATCGACAGCAAGTCGGGCGTCACCGGCTCCGGTCGTGGATTATCCCAGACCACCCATTATCCCGACTGCAACGAGGCGTTTTCTCCCTATAAAATCGCCAGCCACCGCCACACCCCCGAGATTGAACAGACGTTAGCGGGCCTGGCGGGGGAGCCGGCGCAGATCACCTTTGTGCCCCATCTGCTGCCGGTCAACCGGGGAATCGTCTCCACCATCTATGTGGATCTGAAAAAGAAGATGGGGTTGGAGGAAATCCACCGGCGCTATCAGGAGTTTTATAAAGACGAGCGGTTTGTCCGGGTGATGGAGCCCGGCCAGGTCGCCAACCTGCGGAATGTGAAATTCAGCAATTACTGCGACATCTCCCTGCATGTGGACGAACGCACCGGACGGCTGATTGTTGTGTCCGCCATTGACAATATGGTCAAAGGCGACGCCGGCCAGGCGATCCAGAACATGAATCTTCTCTGCGGGATCGACGAGTCGGCAGGACTGAAAATGATTCCCCCCGCGTTTTAACGCGATCCATTTTACGACGGAATCCCCGAAAAGCGGGGATTCCCACCAAAGGAATGAAACAAATATGTTTGTAAAATTTGAAGGCTTTGACCTGGTGGAGGGCGGCATCTGCGCTCCCAAAGGGTTCCGGGCGGCAGGGGTACACTGCGGCATCCGGAAAAACAAGGAGAAAAAAGATCTGGCGCTGATCGTGGCGGACGAGCCCTGCGCGGCGGCGGCGATCTATACCCAGAACAAGGTAAAGGGTGCGCCCATCACGGTGACCAAGCGCCATTTAAAAAACGGCACCGCCCAGGCGGTGATCTGCAACAGCGGCAACGCCAACACCTGCAATGCGGACGGGGAATATAAGGCCCTGCGCATGGCGGAGCTTTGCGGCAAGGCGCTGTCTATTCCGGCGGAGGATGTCATCGTCGCCTCCACCGGCGTGATCGGCCAACCCCTCCCCATTGAGCCTATTGAGGCAGCGATCCCTGAGCTGGCAGGCAGCCTGTCCGCAGAGGGGAGCAGTGACGCCGCCGAGGCGATCATGACCACCGACACCTATAAAAAGGAGATCGCCCTGCGGTTTACCCTGGGCGGAAAGGAGTGCACGGTGGCGGGCATCGCGAAAGGAAGCGGCATGATCCACCCCAACATGGCCACCATGCTCTGCTTTTTGACCACCGACGCGGCGGTGGAGCCCTACCTGCTGCAAAAAGCGCTGAAAAAGGTGGCGGATGACACCTTTAACATGGTGAGCGTGGACGGGGACACCTCCACCAACGACATGGTTTCCATCCTGGCCTCCGGCAAGGCGGGGAATCCCAAGATTGTGGCGGAGGAAAATGACTTTGAGCTGTTCTGTAACGCCCTGTATGCGCTGATGATGAACCTCTCCCGGGAGATCGCCCGGGACGGGGAGGGCGCCACCAAACTGTTAGAATGTGTGGTGTCCGGCGCCAAAACGGTGAAGGACGCGAAGATCGTGGCCAAGTCGGTGATTACTTCCAGCCTGTTTAAAGCCGCCATGTTCGGGGAGGACGCCAACTGGGGCCGGATCCTCTGCGCGGTGGGATACAGCGAGGCCGATCTGGCGATCAACAAGGTAGGCGTGCAGCTTGCTTCGGTTAAGGGCTGTATCGACGTGTGCGAAAACGGCGCCGGCCTCGCCTTTTCTGAGGAAGAGGCCAAGGAAGTGCTCAGCGCCGATGAAATCAAGATCGTCATCCGTCTGGGGGATGGAGAGGGCAAGGCGGTGGCCTGGGGCTGCGACCTTACCCATGATTATGTAAAGATCAACGGCGATTACAGGACGTAATAAAGGCCGGTTACTTTAAACACGAGAAGGGAAACAAAGTGGATATTTCAAACAGCACGAAGGCACAGGTCTTAATTGACGCTCTTCCTTATCTTCAGGAATATTACAACAAGGTCGTTGTCATCAAGTACGGCGGAAACGCCATGATTAACGACGACCTCAAGCAGGCGGTGATGAGCGATATCGTCCTGCTGTCGTTAGTAGGCATCAAGGTGGTGCTGGTGCACGGCGGCGGGCCGGAGATCAGCGCCATGCTTAAACAGGTGGGCAAAGAGTCCAAGTTTATCGGCGGGCTTCGCTATACCGATAAAGAAACCGCCGACATTGTCCAGATGGTTTTGGCGGGCAAGATCAACAAGGGCTTAGTTTCCCTGCTCCAGCGGCATAACGGCAGGGCTTTGGGCCTGTGCGGCACTGACGGCAGCATGCTGAAGGTGCAAAAGCATCAGGGCGAGGTGGATTTGGGCTACGTGGGCGACATTGTGGACGTGGACGTTAAGCCCATTCAGGACGCGTTAAACTGCGGCTACATCCCGGTGGTGGCCACCGTGGCCACCGACGAAACAGGGGATATTTACAACATCAACGCGGATACGGCGGCGGCCCGGATTTCGGCGGCGCTGGGGGCAGAAAACCTGATTTTAATGACCGACATCCGCGGGCTTTTGCGGGACAAAGACGATGAAAACAGCCTGATCCCCAGCGTCAACGTCAGCGAGGTGCCCTTCTTAGTCAAGCAGGGGATTTTATCCGGCGGGATGATCCCCAAGGTGGAGTGCTGTGTGGAAGCGGTGCGCCGGGGCGTCAAACGGGCGTTTATCATCGACGGGCGGATTCCCCACTCCATCCTGATCGAGATGTTCAGCAACGAGGGCATCGGGACGATGTTTTTCTAAAATTCGGGCGACAGAAAGGCGTGAAAAAGCTTTGGAAAAGCTCAGTGCAACTTATGAACAACAGGATAAAGAGTATATTGTAGGCGCCTACGGCCGGTTTGACGTGGTGCTGGAAAAAGGGAAAAATGCCACCTGCTGGGACGTGGACGGCAGGGAATACATTGATTTCACCAGCGGCATCGGGGTAAACTCCTTGGGATACGCCGACGAAGGCTGGGCCAGGGCGGTGGCAGAGCAGGCGGCCAAGCTCCAGCACACCTCCAATTTGTACTACACAAAGCCCGGAGTCGAACTTGCTAAGATGCTGTGCGAAAAGACCGGTTATGACAAGGTGTTTTTTGTAAACTCCGGTGCGGAGGCTAACGAGTGCGCCATCAAGGCCGCCAGAAAGTACAGCTTTGACCGGTACGGAAAAGAGCGCACCGAGATTATCACCCTGCAAAACAGCTTTCACGGGCGCACGGTGACCACTCTTGCCGCCACTGGGCAGGATTCATTCCACAACTTTTTCTTCCCCTTTACCGAGGGCTTTCGCTACGCCAAGGCAAACGACCTGGAGGATCTCACAAGCAAGATCACCGAGAACACCTGCGCGGTGATGATGGAATTAATCCAAGGCGAGGGCGGCGTGATGCCTTTGGAAAAGGAGTTTGTTAAAGCGGCGGCCAAGCTGTGCAAAGAGCGGGATCTGCTGCTGATCGTGGATGAGGTGCAGACAGGTGTCGGCCGCACGGGAAAACTGCTGGCAAGCGAGTTGTTTGACATCACCCCCGACCTTGTCACCCTGGCAAAAGGCTTGGGCAGCGGCCTTCCCATCGGGGCGGTGCTGTTTCAGAAGAATGTGGCCGGGGTTTTGGGTCCGGGCCAGCATGGCACCACCTTCGGCGGCAACCCGGTGGCCTGCGCCGGCGGCTGCGAAGTGCTCCGCCGGGTTAGCGAACCGGCGTTTTTAAAGGAAGTGCAGGAAAAAGGCGCGTATTTAAAGGCTAAAATCGAGGAGATCCCCGAGGTGGAGGGGGTAGACGGCACCGGTATGATGCTGGGGATCCGGCTGAAAACCAAAACCTCCGGCGAGGCCGCCAAGGCCTGTGTGGCCAATGGACTGCTGATTTTAACAGCCAAACAAAAGCTGCGGCTGCTTCCGCCGCTGACCATTACCTACGAGGAAATCGACAAGGGACTGGAAATCTTAAAGAAAACACTGGCGTAAGGAAAGGAGACTGGACATGAAGCACCTGTTAAAAATGCTGGACGTATCCAAAGAGGAGATCACCGATATTTTGAATCTGGCGGACCAGCTGAAATACGAGCAAAAACACGGCATCAAGCATCATCATCTGGCGGGCAAGACCCTGGGGATGATCTTTCAGAAATCCTCCACCCGTACCCGCGTCTCCTTTGAGACCGGCATGTATCAGCTGGGGGGCAACGCGCTGTTTTTAAGCTCCCGGGATCTGCAGATCGGCCGGGGCGAGCCGGTGCAGGATACCGCCAGGGTATTGTCCCGGTATCTGGACGGCATTATGATCCGCACCTTTGCCCAGCAAGAGGTGGAGGATCTGGCGAAATACGGCAGCATTCCGATCATCAACGGGCTCACCGACTTCTGCCATCCCTGTCAGGTGCTGGCGGATCTGATGACCATCCGGGAGTATAAGGGCCGGCTGGAAGGTCTGAAAATGTGCTATATCGGGGATGGCAACAATATGGCCAACTCCCTGATCGTGGGCGGTTTAAAGACCGGCATGAAGGTGTCGGTGGCCTGTCCGGATAACTACCGCCCGGATCCGGCAGTCCTTGACTTTGCCGCGGATTTTGACGGATTTCAGGTGACAGCCAATATCCCCGAAGCGGCAGCAGACGCGGACGTTTTGCTCACCGACGTGTGGGCCTCTATGGGTCAGGAAGAGGAAGCCGCCCAGCGCCGGGAGATTTTTGCCGGTTATCAGATTAACGGCGACGTTTTAAAGGTGGCCAAAGGGGATGCCATGGTGCTGCACTGCCTGCCCGCCCACCGGGGGGAGGAGATCACCGAAGAGGTGCTGGAAGCCCATGCGGACGAGATCTTCGACGAGGCGGAAAACCGCCTGCACGCGCAAAAAGCAGTTATGGTTAAATTGATGGGCAAATAAAAGATTGCTATGCGAATAATAAAACCGCCTCTGTTTAAAAACAGAGGCGGTTTTTGTCGTAAAAAGGAGGATAAATAAAGGGATTTTACCGGCTCATCTCAGCGATCTGGTAGATCAGCTGTTCGGAGTCGTCCCAGCCAAGGCAGGGGTCGGTAATGGATTTTCCGTAAACATGCTCGGATACATCCTGGCGGCCGGGTTCCAGATAGCTTTCGATCATAACGCCCTTGACCAGCTTGTAGATGTCGTCCGAAAGCCGGCGGTTGTGCAGGACTTCCTTGACGATGCGCACCTGCTCCTGATACTGCTTGTCCGAATTAGAGTGATTGGCGTCGATGATTACCGCCGGGTTTTTCAGCCCCATTTTAAAATACATCTCTGTCAGGCGCTTGATGTCCTCATAGTGATAGTTGGGCTGACTGACGCCCCGCTTGTTGACGCCGCCGCGCAAAATTGCATGGGCCAGCTCATTGCCGGAGGTTTCCACCTCAGAGCCGGCATAAGCAAAATGCTGGGGGCGCTGGGCGGCGTAGATCGAGTTGAGCATAACGGAGAAGTCACCGCTGGTGGGGTTTTTCATGCCGGTGGCCACGTCAAAGCCGCTGGCCGTCTGGCGGTGATGCTGATCCTCCACCGAGCGGGCGCCGATGGCTACATAGGAGAGCAGATCCTCTACATAGCCCCAGTTTTCCGGGTAGAGCATCTCGTCTGCCGGGGGGAGGCCGAACTCCTCAATCGAGCGCATCTGCAGCCGGCGGATGGCGATCAGCCCCGCCACCAGGTCGGGCATCTGCTCCGGATCAGGCTGGAAGCCAAGACCCTTATATCCGTCGCCGTTGGTGCGGGGTTTATAGGTATAAATACGGGGAATGAGCACCAGCCGGTCCGCTACCTTTTCCTGCACTCGGGAAAGGCGGCTGACATAATCGCATACAGCCTCCTCATTGTCCGCGGAGCAGGGCCCGATAATGACCAAAAATTTATCCGAGCGGCCGGTGATAATATCCCGGATCTCCTGATCCTTTTTTGCTTTGATCTCCTTGGCCTTGTTGGATAACGGATATCGTTCCCGGATCTCTGCGGGAGTGGGAAGGGTTTCTAAAAAACGGAAACTCATACTGGCAACACCTTTCATTTGTATATCTTTTAAAACAAGGAAGCTATCGGGAAAAGCCCCTTAAGCGCCTTGCTGTGCTAAACTTCCTCACAATGGGGAACCCATTGTTTGCAGCGGGGAACCCATTGTTTGCAGTGGGGAACCCATTGTTTGCCTTTCCTAACTGCTTGACGGAAATATTGTGCAACAGATAAGTTTTACACACTCTATTACTATATATCCCGCGGGGAAACTTGTCAATAGAAAGGAATGGGAATCAAAAAAAGATCTATTATAAAAATAATCCCCTGCTGCCATTAGGCCACAGGGGATTATCAGAATCACATTATTTCTTTTTGCGGAACACAATCAGGCACACAAGGGCCGCCACCACGCAGATGACCATAACAATCAACAGGATGGGAAGCCAGTTCATCATCACGTCGTTAGTAAAGGGATTTGCCAGCATGGGGGAAGCAGCCCCCGCCAGCGATGTCAGACCCAACATGGATAAAACAGTGGCTGCCAGCATACACAGCCATTTTTTCATTCGTTTCATGTGGATATTCCTTTCTTTTATCAAACGGGTTTTACTCATCAATATTGGGGTTGTCCTTCGCAAGGTTATAAGGACTGCTCTTTTGATACTGCTTAACAGCCGCTGCCGCTTTGTTGAGAGGCATCAGCGTTCCGGCGCCGCCGATGCAGCCGCCCGGACAGGCCATGCCTTCCAGCAGATAGCCGTTGCGCTTGCCGGCTTTGGCCAGCATCAGCATCTTTTTGCAGTCTTTAAGACCTTCTGCCCGGTCCACCAGGACCTCTTTATCCGGATAGAAAGCTTTGACGTTGTTAACGATAGCGTCCGCCACACCGCCGGCTACCGCGTAGCCCCGTCCATCCGAGGAAGCATCGTCTAAAGGCTGTTCCTCGTTTAAGTCGCCGAACTCCACGCCCTTGGCGACAAACATGCCCATCAGCTCTTCAAAGGTGATGACAAAGTCAATATAACCGGCTGTCAGCTTCCGGGTGGCCTCCAGCTTTTTAGCGACACAGGGGCCTACAAACACCACTTTGGTGTTGGGATTCCGCTTTTTAATGACCTTGGCGGTTTCGATCATAGGGGTGTCGCTTTCGGATACGCACTCCACCAGATCCGGCAGTGTCCTTTTGGCCAGCACCGACCAGGAGGGACAGCAGGAGGTGGCTAAAAACGGCTGCTTGTCCGGCACAGCGTGGGCGTAGTGATGGGCTTCTGCTACTGCGCCCTTATCCGCGCCCAAAGCGACCTCTACCACATCGTCAAAGCCCAGGATCTTAAAGGCTTCATGGAGCTTTTCGGTGGTGGCAAGGGGACCTAACTGTCCGGCAAAGGAGGGGGCGATGGCCGCACAGACTTTATCCCCCTGTTTAATAGACTGGATGATCTGGAAGATTTCCGATTTATCCGCAATTGCGCCGAAGGGGCAGTTGACGATGCACTGTCCGCAGGAGACGCATTTTTCCTGATCGATCTTCGCGCGTCCCAGCTCATCGCTGCCGATGGCGTCCATGCCGCAGGCGGCGGCGCAGGGCCGGTCATAATGAACAATGGCGTCGTAAGGGCACGCCTGCTGGCACCGGCCGCAGCGGACGCATTTTTCCTTGTCAATATGAGATTTACCGTTGACAATGGAAATCGCCTTGACCGGGCATACCGACGTACAAGGGTGCGCCAGACATCCGCGGCAGTTGTTCGAGACCTCATAAGAGTTGGTGGGACATGCGTTGCAGGCAAAGCTGATCACATTAACCAGTGGCGCGGAGAAAAACTTTTTCGGCACCGCAGCTTCCTCAACGCCCTTGGACAAAGCAGAATGTTCGTCCGCCCGCCGCAGGGGCAGGCCCATGGCCAGACGAAGACGTTCGCCGATGATGGCGCGCTCTACAAAGACGCTGTTCCGGTAGGTGGCGACTTCGCCGGGGATAATCTGATAAGGGATCTCTTCAATAGAAGAGTATTCGTCATGTTCGTATGCAAGCTTTGCCACTGCGGCAAAAACCTGTCTGCGGATTTTTGTAACGGATGTATAAATTCCCTGCATAGAAACCTCCATAATCACTCAGAAATCAAAAAATCAGGGGATTAGTCTTTAATGGCTGCAATGATCTTCGACATCACAATGTCGCCCGTAGCCTGGGTAATCAGTTCGTCGTTGATCCGCACCACCGGGGCCAGGTTTTCGTTTTTACACGGCCCAAGACATTTGCAGGGGACGATTTCGATCTGTGCCCGGAGTTTTAGCTGCTGTTTAACCTGTTTCAAGCCTTCAATAGCCTCAATGATGTCCATAGAGCCCATCATGACGCATTCGCTGCCTGAACATACTTCGATTCTCAGTTTTTTCATTGTTGCAATCGATCCTTTCCGCCGCCGCCGGCAATTTATCCGGTGAGGAAATACTTTCACTCATTTACTTTTTATTATACCGGGTACCATGATAGGGTGTCAAGGAAAAGGTTCACAAAGTTTAACGGTAAAAACCGGCTGCCCCCACTTTAACATAGGGAAAGAAAAAAGAGTTATTCGAACTCGCTTTTTACCTGTTTTTTGCCGCTTATCATCCGGTCATTTCGGTTTACAAACGACCGGGTTCTTGCCCTCAGGAGCAGCCTGCGACCCTGGGGCGTTCGGGTGTAGACCGCTTCATAGGGTTCCAGCGCTTTGCCCATGCAGGAGGCAAACAGCTGGGCATCCTCTTTGCGGCGGGCGAATTCCTCGGGGACGGCATAATATTCGCTGCCGCCTTTTTTGCCTTTTCGCTTTAAAATATACCGGGGATTGTCGATAACGCCCCAGAACTGTTCCTGGCAGTCTGCAAAAAGCGTTTTGTCCCGGGTGGTTCCTCCTTTAAGGTAAACGGATACCAAGGCGCCCGCTTCCTCGATGACGGCGCGGCTGGTTCCGGGGTCTTCCAGCTTCCCGGATTTTTCCAGCGCTTTAAACATTCCCTCCGCCGCCCGCTTCATCCGCCGCTGAGGCGTGCTGAAGCAGACGAGCTTATAGGTTAACATCCCCATGCCATACAGCAAAAAGAGAAAAGCGGCCGCGGCGATTACCTCCAATAAAGAAGAAAAGGCATTAGATGCTGAAATAAACAGCCGGGTAAGGAGATCCAGTACAAACAGGATGGCGCTTCCGGCGGTCATCGCGATAGCATTTTGAAAAATAAAGGCCGGAGCTTTGACAAGTTCCTTGTCTACTTTTTGCACCTCTTCCACGGTCATGCTGTCGTAAACAACGCGCAAAGACTTTTCCCAGGTGCTTCGCAGCCCTTCCCGATCCTTGGCGCGGTTTATCATCTGCTTGTTAAAAGCATCGATATCCCGCTTGTTTTGGGGCGGAGCGGTCAGCCCCAGCCGTTCGATCCCGTTTTCGATCACATCCGCCTGATAAGAAACCCCTAAAAAAGCCTCAAACCGTCGGGAAAGCGTTTGGTAGTCCCCCAGGGGATTTTGCCCATCTGTTCCATCCGGAGGCAGGATACAGGCTAAATGCCAGATATTGCTTGTTTTCAGAGGATCGTCCTTCCACACCCGGATAGCCCGGCCGCGCATCTGGTTGCTGAGCATAAAAGAACCGACATAGGTGGCTAAGATCATGGCGTTAATACAGGGGGAATCCCACCCTTCCCCCAGCAGGGACTTGGTTCCCACCAGCACATGGATCTTTCCCAGGGAAAAAAGCCTAGTGACCGCTTCGACGGTATGGCTGCCCCCTCCCTTTACCGAGACGGTTCCATATCCCGTATCCCTTAGCGGTGTACAGCTAACCTCACAGCCGTATGGCGCTAACAGTTCCTTTAGTTCCGGCCATGTGTCCTCCGGCAGGATAATGGTACTGCCGGTGAGCACACCCAGCCGCAGTCCCGGAAAATGCTCCGTTCGGATATGCTCAAAGATCGGGACGGCGCCGATTTCTTCCGCCGCTTTTTGTTCGCTTCCCACCTGAGCGAGATACTCTTTTTTAATATAATCGCAGAGCACTAAAAGGCGAAGGCGGTCTCCCAATCCCGCGTATTCCTCTTGGATGATCCGGTTGATGCTGTGCAGTTTGCCTCGGCTTTTCACAAGGATTTTTTCCACCTGCTCGTTTTTGACAAGCTGTACCCGGTTGCGCCGGATGCATCCGGCCTCTTTTAATTTTCGGATCAGCTGTTCCCGATAGGCGCTGTCGCAGGGGTACGCGTCTGCATCGTCAAATAAAAAGCCCTGCAGCAGTGTTTCCAGCCAGTCCTGAGTGAGCTTTGGAAGCCGCCCTTTTGTCCCGGTGAGTTCGGTGAGGTAGGGGGAAAAGGGGATATTTTGATGGCGCAGGAAGATCAGGATAGAAGAAAAGTACTTCGGATTATCCAGAAAGGTTTCACCATAGCTTTCCGGCGCCAGAATTCCTTTGTGGGAGGCCACCAGCCGGGTGAATTCGGTATCTTTTAAAATCTCCTTGGTGACATTATCTGCCTGAACAGTGAATTCTTTAACGGCTGCCCGCTCTTCCCTGGTGGGCATGTTAAAAAAGATATAATCCTGGTGGGGGCAGAGGCTGTTTTCTTTCACCAGCTCGGGTGTAAAGATCTCCTCGTCGATGGGGCCGCACAGGTCGGTGTATCGTTTCCATTGGGCCGGCGTACTGTCGTAGGGCGGCGTCGCCGTCAGGCAGATCAGCGTAACCTCCGGGAGGTTTTTTAAAAATTCCTCCAGCGCCTTCCACCATTCGCTTCGGAGATGGTGGGCCTCATCCAGACAGACCGTTTGCACGCCCGCCTCCCGGATAGCTTTATAGATGTCAAAATCCCGGAAATCCACCGTCTCGGATTCGTTTTCTTCCTCATCCTCCTCGCCGTCTTTGATCACGCCGGAAATTTTTTTCATGCAGCTGTGAAGGGCCTGATAGGTGATAGCGGTAATCGGCCTCATGTTCCGGATATCGTTGGAAAGCCACTGGGAGGCGGGCACGCCATCCGCCAGAAAGCCTTCGGTAATCCTTGAAAGCCACTGCTGGCGGATGGTGATGCTGGGAGAGAGGATCAGGCAGGGCGCGCCCAACCGCCGGATCAGCTCGATCCCCAGGGTGGTTTTCCCGGAGCCAGGAGCCGCCACAATATGTACTTTTTTGTTTTTCAGGTACTCTTCCGTATGATCCAGCACCCGTTTTTGATAGCTCCGAAAGTTTCCTTTAAAGCATAAAACGCCATTGTAGATATCCATGCCGTATTCTCCTGACAAACCGCGTTTTACAGCGGTGGTTTTATGATCTTTCCCTGCTTTGGCACAGGGGAAAGACGGCCAAAGACAGCATTTCCCCCTTAATCTTTTGGCGGGATTAAGGGGGAAAACAGATGCAGATTTATTCCTGGGAAGAAACGCTTTCCGTCCCGGAGGAGAGTGATTCGCCGCTTTCGGTGTCCGCCGGGGTGCTTTGGGCCTCAGAGCTGACGGAGGACTGGGAAGAGGTATCCTCAAACCCCGCGTCGGGGTAGAGAAGGGCCGCAATCTTCCGCAGGCCGTCGGCGATCCCTAACGACTGGACCTGCAAAAGCTCTGGATCGATGCTGATGACCTGCCCGTTTTTGACAGCCTCAAAGTCCTTAAAGGACTCTGACTGAGCCACATGTTCCTGCACATAGGGTTCGGCCACTAAGAAAACATCGAGATTGCTCTGTGCCGCGGCGGCCAGATCGGCGGCGTAATCCTCGCCGGTGGCTACATTTACTCCCAAAAGGGAAAGAGCCGCGCTTTCAAAGGTGTCCGGGGTGGCCACAAGGCCGTCGGCGTCAAGGGCGTATAGAAAGCTTTTTTTCTCCGCGGGAAGCTTAGCGGTAATCTGGTCAAGGGCCTGCTGCACCGTGGCATAGACCGCCTCGCCTTTCGCCGCGCCGTCCACCTTGCCCACAAAGACGGTGGAAAGGTCGGTGTAAATGGCTTTTAATTCTTCAAAATTCGTGGCGGCGGGGATGCAGAGCACCTGAACGTTAGCCGCGGTCAGCGTCTCCAGATCTTTTTTGGAAAAGGAGTTTTGGGATAACAGCAGATCCGGGGAAAGTTCCACGATCTTTTGGATATCCGGCTCGGCGCTGCTGCCTACCGAGGGAAGGGCGCCGATCTCAGCAGGCTGGTCATATTCGTCCACCCGGCCGATCAGGTTGCCCTCGTATCCCAGCTCCCGGAGCACATCGGTCAAGCTGGGAGACAAAGAGATCACCGACGCGGGCGCCTGGGAGATCACTACATTTTGCACCTGGGCCGGAAAGGGCGCTTCGGGGTTTTCCAGCTCGTTGGCCGCCTGACAGCCTGAGAGGAGAGTGGCTGCGGTCAAAACGGCCGCCAGCAGGGAGAAAAGACGTTTGCGCATAATAAACCTCCTCGTATAATAAGATTCAAAGTTAATAGTTGCAGGTATCAGCAGGCTTAGAGATGCCCGTGATACAATAGCTGTAGGACAGCAGGGTCAAGCTCTTTCCCTCCTAGTTGAGCTGTAAGGCTGC
>CALXBH010000060.1 GCA_944386475.1 uncultured Clostridia bacterium
CTCTTTCCCTACACGACGCTCTTCCGATCTATATACACGGCGTTTTGGATGATACAGTTCACTGCCGCCAGCGCCGGCAGCGCGTCCCGCTCCGGCCGCAGGCGGACAAGGCTTCCCAGCCCGCCGAAATTTGTCGTGTAGGAAAACGCCGCCCCAAACAATAACAGCACCATGTTGATGCCCGCAAACACCAGCGGCTCGTTTTTAGCATTCAAAAAGCCCGGAAGGGAGTCTGCAAACAGAGCATTAGCCATAAACAGCCCGAAACTGAGGGCAAAGGCCACCGATAAAATCACCGTCCGCAAAACCAGGCTGCCTTTTAGCTCCTTAATATCCTGGGCGACAGCGGGGGCATCTTCCGGGGAGTTATAATCGTCGATCTCCTCTATCGGATCTTCTTCCTGCTCCTCGTAAAGCTCCCTTTCCTCCTCCGGATCGTTGTCCTCCTCGTCCCCCACCAGCACAAACTCCCGGATCTTTTTCCGGCGGTTTTCTTTTAGGGTTTGAAAAGCTTCCCGGTCCAGAAGTTCTTTTTCCTGACGCTTTAAAGCGTCGGAAAAATAATCTTCTACCTTTCCGTCCAACGGAAGCGGCTTTTTTTCCTCCGCCGGGGCAGCGTTTTCTACCCGGCGGGTCTTAGCTGTTTCATGCAGGACAAAATCATCCTTTGGCTTTAGCTCTTCCGTTGGCGTACTATCCGCCGGTTTAGTGGTGGACGCCGGAATCCCGGCCGTATACTTCAGGGTGTCTGGAAAAACAGGCTCCTCTTCCGACGAAGCGTCATTGTTTTTCTCCCCTTCAGACTCCGCCCGCTCCCTGGCGTGGATCTCCAGCAGGATATCATCCACCGAAAAACCCTTCTGATCTTCTAAATCCCTCACGTTTACTCATCCCCTTCCACATGGATATTTCCATGGATGTTTCCTTACCGGTTGACCGCCTGCCGGCCCAGACGCTGCCGGGCGATCTCGTACATCAAAATCCCTCCCGCCACCGAGGCGTTTAAGGAGTTTACCTTTCCCTGCATGGGCAGGCTCACGGCGAAATCACAGGTTTCCCGCACTAATCGGGTCACCCCTTTGCCCTCCGAACCGATCACCAAGCCCACGCCGCCGTCGTAGGAAACCTCGCACCAGGGCTGGCCGTCCATGTCGGCGGCGTACATCCAGATCCCCTGTTTTTTGAGGTCATCCATCGCCGCTACCAGGTTCGGGACTCTGGCCACCAGCATATGGCTTAAAGCGCCGGCGCTTGCTTTGTAAACCGCCGCCGTCAGCAGGGCGCTGCGGCGCTTGGGCAGGATCACCCCGTGAGCGCCGGCGGCTTCCGCCGTGCGGATGATCGCCCCCAGGTTGTGAGGATCCTCGATTTCATCGGCGATCACCACAAAAGGCGGTTCTCCCAGGCTTTCCGCCCGGGCGAGGATCTGCTCCACCGTGGCGTACTCCGCCGCAGCCGCGGACGCCACCACGCCCTGATGGTGGATGCCTCCCGCCAGTGCGTCAAGCTTTTTGTCGTCCACCTGCTTAATAGCGGCGCCCGCCTGGCGGGCCATGGCAATCAGCTTGGCGGCGGTTCCTCCCCGTTCGCCCTGGCGGACGTACAAAACATTCACGGTGCGCCCGCTTTTTAAAAGCTCTGTCACCGCGTTGCGCCCGGCGATAATCTCGCTAGAATCCTTGTGATGCTGCTCCATAATTAAAATTCCTTTCCGCCGGAAGTCCCTGCCCAGGGGCCGGCAAAGCCGCCGGCTACACCGGCGGGATCTTCAGTAAGAAAAGCCGCCCGCCATCCTCGTCAAAAACGGGAGGATGCGGCCTTCACACAATAAAAATAGCATAATAACCAATGCGGCTATTATGCCATGAGCACAGCGTGCGAATGGGATTACTTGATGACTGCGCCAGCTGCCCCTGAAAAAAAGGGGGGAAGGCAACCTTGCCTTGGCAACCTTGCCTTGGCAATCTTGCCTTGGCGGGCGCCTTAAAAACAATCTATAATAGCCCGTATACAGCTATTATACCATAGTTTTTATGTAAATGACATGTTTTTTCAAAAATCCCGCTTGTTCTTTCCCCACTCAGCCTATGCCGAACCGTCCGGTGGCCGGATCCTCAAACAGCGGGATGTGGGGCGGCGTATAAGTAAACACGATCTCCAACAGGATCAGCAGCAGGATCGCCCCGATGCCCACAAGCCAGTATTTTCCCACATTGCCGTCCCGGCAGAGCAAACGGTACGAGATGAAAAATCCAGCCGCCGCCAAAAGGACCGCGCCGATGACGTCCACTGCCGCCAGGCGAACGCCGAACATCCCGGAATAAGTATACAAAAACGCCACTGCCAACGCCGCACTACTCCATAGCCCAACCGCCTTGGCCACAAAAAAACGCCGGGCATCCCGGATCTTTAAAATAAAAAACTCCACGATCCCATACAGCAGATAGGGCACTACCAAAAGCTTTGTATATTCCCACACGCTGCTGTTGGCAGGGAAAAACAGACCGGTTAGGGAATTGTTTCCCACCAACGGATACAAGAAATAAAACAGTACGGCAACTACGGCTGTTATGGCCGCGCCGTCAGTCTCGTACCGCTTGATTTTCCCCCTGGGTATTTCATACATGGCCTTCCTCCGTCCTCGCCGGTCAGGCTGGGTATTCGGGAATGGGACAGCGCCGTTTTATAAAGTGATGATCCCCTAAGTGCCAAACGCGAATGGGATCATGGGTGATCCCGCCGGTTGCCCAGTTAGGAGGCTAACGCTTTGGCGTTTGCCTTTGCAGATGCTAAGGTATTATAAATATTGTCACGCAGGCGGACACGTGCAAAGGTTCATTGCAAAATTTATCATTTTGCGATGAACCTTAAAAAAATCGCTTGCGGGCTGTAAATTGCGGCCCACATTTCGCATCTTACAGATGCCAGATGCGAAACCGCGATTTTTCCAGTGAGCGAATCGCCCTGGCCGTAAAGATAACGTATATAACCGGGATGTTTCCCGGTTTGGCCATCCGGCCAAATGCTGGCCGTTTTGATTGGCCGGCAAGGGAAACTCCCAATTTTCGTGCTTTAGCACGAAAATTTGCTTTGCGGTTATTATCTATATGATGATTCATTTGCTGTCGAAAGCCAACATTGATTAGATAGATCGTCAAAAACCGGCGACAGATGTGCAAAGATTCATTGCAAAATTTATCATTTTACAATGAATCTTAAAAAATCGCTTGCGGGCCATAAAGCGTGGTCCGCATTTCGCATCTTACAGATGCAAAACCGCGATTTTTCAGTGGGCAAAAGCGGCATAGCTGCTTGCAAAGCCGGTTTTCGGAATACAGCAAATCCCGCAATGCCGGGATTTGCTGGGGGAATGTTAGAAGGGGGGCTTGCCCCTCTTCTACAGACTCTGTGGTTATTATACCACAAAGCGGGGATTTTGCAAGATATCCTGCACATTTGTCTATATTTGCCGCATTTCCGCTATTTTAGCAGGAATGCGGCGGCGGCCCCTATCGCTGCTGCACCGGCAAACTTTAAAATGCCCGCCGCCGGCTTTAAAAAGCGGTATCTCTTGCTTTCGCGGCTTTCCTCTCCCCTCTCTCTACTAAGCCGCCGAACATACCGCCCGGCCTCCCGCAGCTTTTCTTTTTGGGATAAATGCAGTTTGTCCGGCTTTACAAACAAAAGCGCCCGCTCAAAGCACTCGTTCTCGGTGTTAACAACTTCAATGATCTGTTTATTGACGCCTTTCATCTGGCAATCGCCCCTATCGTTTGATTTTGACCTGCCGGCCTTTCCCTGATAATCTTGACGGTTTTGCCGCCGTCTATACAGGAAAAAGCCCGCCAGTCCTTTGACTTGACCGAAAGTTGACAGACAAAAGGGAGTTTTTTACATTTATACGACGAGTATTTGATTTTCTGTTAATATACTGTTGAAAACTCTGTTGACAAAGTGGAAAACTAAACGGGAGATTAGTTGAAAACTCGGTTGAAAAAGTGGAAAACTCCCTAGTTTACGCCCTCTGGACTTTTTTAGACGCGGTGGAAAAGTTGTCCGGCTGTTTTCCGCTACTGGCTGTATATGCAATGATTTGTGCATAAAACCCTTTGAAGGAAATAGGAATTATTCTGGGTTAATATTATTTCATTGATCTCGCTCTCACCGCCTCTTAAAACGGTCATCTGAAACGCCTGCGGTATTCCAAAAATCGGTATATATGCTTGCCCCCACTGCAAAAAACGCCTTGCTGCGCTGTTAGCGCAGCAAGGCGTTTTTAGTTATACTAAAATTAGTGGGTATAATCGAAAAGCGTCACTTTATCCCCCAGATCTTTGGCAATGAGTTCTTTCATTTTTACGGCGAAAGGACAGGGATAGCCAATAGGCGATCCTTTCTGGATGCAGCTTGCAAAGGCAATGGTGTCGGCTCCCCGCTTGACCAGTTCTCTTGCCCGCAAAACAGATTTTTTCCCAGGGCAGCCGCCGCAGCCAATAAAACCAATGAGCTCAATCTCTTCCGACACGCCTTCAAAGGCGCCCTGTTTTTTTTGAACAGCGTGGAAATCTCCTGTTCCGGGACAAAAATCTTCTGTCTGCATGCATCGGATAATTCCTAATTTCATTTTTATAACGCTTCCTTTGTCAGTTTGTATTCCATAGAACAAACAACGGCCTTTTTATTTCGGATGGTAAGAGGTTAAAAACCACGCCGTGCGCTCGATGGAATCCTTGGCGTTTTTCCAGTCCGCCTCCGGCCCGGTGTTGCGGTAATCAAACATCTTGCAGAAATGGGAAACATCCTCATACAGGGTGTTGATATAATCTGTCACCAGCCGGGTGGAATCCTCTAAGAAGGAGGTCAAAAATTTTTTGGACAGCTTTTCCGGTGCCAGAGAGCACACCAGCTCATAATGGGGCAGACACAGCGCCTCCTGCTCCCCGTACAGGGCCTTAAAATCCTCGTCCCGCTCGTACAGGCGGAACATGGTGTCCAAAAGCTCCGCCAAAGCGCCGTCGATTTTGTTGCACACATAGCAGGTGCTGTTGATTTTGGAGATTGATTTGGCCTTGCCGCCCTTATGGAACATCTCCCGCTTGCCGTTGAGGACGTTTTTGCGGATCTCATCCAGATGGGTTTGCAGGGTAAGGGCCAGGGAAAGACGGTTGCGCTGGGCCAGCATCATCCCCAGGTGATCCTTGCAAAAGCCCAGACGGTTGGTTTCGATTCTAACATCGGGCTCCATCATCGCCGCCCCCATGATGTACTCCACACACCGCTGTTCCAGCGTGTCCCGGATCGCACAGATGGGGCAGCCTTTTTTAGGCTCAAATATTTCATTAATGGGTATGGTGTAAATGCTGTCTGCCATAGGTTCCTCCTGTCCGGACGGATGTATATTGTTCTGATATAGAAACAAGTGTACCAGCAAGCATCGTGCACTAGCACGGCGTTTTGCTCTGTTGGCTATTATAGCACATTTATGCTATAATGAAAACACGTTTTTTCGTCGGTTTTTATCGCTTGAAAGGAGTTTCCCATGCCCTTATCCACCTTACCTGTCCCCTCTTTTGCCCTGACCGCAACCGGCTTTTCCCTGGGTGATACCCTGGACTGCGGCCAGTGCTTCCGCTTTGACAAACAGCCGGACGGAAGCTTTGCCGGCGTGGCGGGAAACCATTTTGCCGTGATCTCCCAGCAGGGGGACCGGCTCATATTTTCCGGCACCCCAAAAGAGGATGAGGGCTTTTGGCGGGCGTATTTGGACCTTGACGCCGACTACGCCTCTTACCAGGCGGCGTTTTCCAAAGACCCGGTCTTAAAAGAGGCCTGCCGGTACGCCGGAGGAATTCGCTTGGTGCGCCAGGATCCCTGGGAGGCTTTGTGCTCGTTTATTATCTCCCAAAACAACAACATCCCCCGCATCAAGGGGATCATCGCCCGGCTTTGCGCATTAAAAGGCCCCGCCTTGGAGGGAGGCCGGCACGGCTTTCCCGCCCCGGACAGGCTGGCCGCCTGCTCACTGGAGGAGCTTTCTCCCCTGCGGGCGGGCTTTCGGGCCGGCTATCTGCTGGACGCCGCCCAAAAGGTAGTCTCCGGCACTGTGGATCTTTCCTCCCTTTTCACCCTGCCCATGGAGGAAGCCCGGGAACAGCTCCGGCAGATCCGGGGCGTGGGTCCAAAAGTAGCGGAATGCGCCTTGCTTTACGGCTTCCACCGGCTGGAGGCTTTTCCGGTGGACGTGTGGATCAACCGGGCGCTGCGCTCGTTTTATCCTCAGGGCTTCCCATTTGAAGATTCCCCGGTCAAGGGTGTCGCCCAGCAGTATTTGTTTCATTACATACGCACCTGTCCCGACGCCCTGCCCAAAGAGCTTCGCCACGCATAAAGTCCGCGTCAACCCTCCCGGCGTCTTGCCAGCTTGTCCGCCCGCATCTGCACCAGCCTTTTGGACACCCCTGACCGGGCGGCGACATCCTCCACAGTGGTCTCTTCCTCAAACAGGCTGTCGGGTATAAGCAGGCAGGCGGCGAAATAATCCGCCTCCCACTCGTATTTTTCCCCGGCCAGATGGGTGGCTTTGGACAAAAACATGGTGTTGAGCTTGGGGTGAAGCAAAGCGTGCCCCAGCTCGTGGGCGCAGACCTCCCGCCTTTGCGGTTCGGTCAAAGCGCGGCTTAAATAGATGATCCGCTGTCCCAGGATGTTGCTGTAAAAGCCGTGCAGCTTTTTAGGAAGCTCCACATCCAGCACCGAAATATCCAGGCAGGCGCAAAGCTCCAGCGGGTTTTCGGTCTCATAGGCGCTCACCAGCGTCTGTACCTGTCCGGCAATATCCATCATCTCCCCTCCTTTTTCCTGCGGGAGCCGGCCGGCGTCTTTTTTGTCTCACCTTTTTCCGGCTGCTTTCGGGAGACGGCCAGCTGCGCTCCCTGGCGGATGGCGTCCACGATCAGCTCCACGTCCCCATCCTCCAGCAAAACGCCGTTAAACATCAGGCCCTCCTGCTGCATCAGGGAGCGTTTGAACTCTCCTAAAAGCTCTTCAAAACTTTTGTCCCGCCTGCTGGGCGCACCCAGCAAAAAATCCACCGTTGTATCAAAAAGCTTGGCGATGCGTATCAGCATGTTGTGGTCCGGCTCCCGCCGGCCCTGTTCATACATTCCGATGGTGCTGGGGGATACGCCTAAAGCCCGCGCCAGCTGCGCCTGGCTCATCCCCTTTAAAAGCCGCAGGCGGCGCAAACGTTCGTGCAGCATATAGCATCTCCCCCTTTTTGCAATACGCAAATGCGCAGGAATGTCCGCCGTTTTCCTTGACATCACACATCCTGTGTGATAAAATGAAAGAGGAACGGAAGGAATTTCCGTTTTTATTTTATCAGATAAAGAACATATGTTCTGTTAATAAAAAATGAACAAATCTTGAATATTTGTCCAGGAAAGGAGGAAAAATGGGGAAACAGCTTTCTTTTGATTTGATGGAAAACTATTTGCAGGAGATCAGCGCCGGGCAGGACAGCGACAACCGGCGGCAAATCGCCAAAGCCAAACGGCTGCTCCGGCAGGTGATCCAAAACGACCTGACCCCCCGGCAGCGGGAGATGGTGCTTTTATATTTTGCCGAGCACCGGAATATGTCTGAGATCGCCGGTCTTTTGCAGGTAAACAAATCCACTGTGTCCCGAACGATCAAGCGGGCACTTAATAAATTATACAAATATCTGCGCTATTATAATTTCAGGGAATAGGCGCCGGCTGGCCGGTGGAATAAGGAGGCTGTACTATGAGATCGGAAAAACAGATATATGATACAATTTTGGATTTTGCAAAATCCGATGAACGAATCCGCATCGTAACCTTGGAGGGCTCCCGGGCAAATGTCCATATTCCGCCGGATGATTTTCAAGATTATGATATTACTTTTTTTGTTACAGATATGCAGGGGTTTACTGAAAAGGATGAATGGCTTCAGATCTTTGGTGAAAGGCTGATGATGCAAAAGCCCGAAGATATGGAGCTTTTTCCTCCGGAAGAAAAAGGGTTTTCCTACCTTATGCTGTTTAACGATGATGTAAAAATGGATCTAACCTTACTGCCAATGGACATGACTGATGAGTACTTTGCCCATAATAAACTGGTAAAATTGTTGCTGGACAAGGATGGCCTTATTCAGCATCCGCCAGTGCCTACAGATATTGAATATCATTTGCAGCGCCCGACACAACGAATGTTTGATGATTGCTGCAATGAATTTTGGAATACCACTCCTTATGTGGTAAAAGGCCTGTGCCGCCAAGAGATTCTGTTTGCTATCGACCATCTAAACGATATTGTGCGCAAAGAATTACTTCGTATGATTTCCTGGCTGGTTGGAACAAAGCAGGGTTTTTGTTTCAGCCTTGGCAAAAACTACAAGTTTTTAAGGCACTATATTCCCGGCGAAATGTGGGACCGGCTGATGTCTACCTATCGAATGGATACCTATGCACACATGTGGGAATCCTTAGAACAATGTATGGCATTATTTAGAGAGGTTTCCTCCCAGGTAGCACAGCAGCTAAACTATCCATATCCGCCCTATGATAAAAATATCAGCGGCTATGTGGCACGACAAAAGATAAAATATCCAATCGCATAATCTGTTTTCACCATCCTGTCTACGGCAGATTGCCGCAAATATAAATGTTTTCCTTAAAAAATGCCGGCATGTCCCGATCAATGAAAAAAGAGCTGCAAAACAACTGTTTTACAGCTCTTTTTATAAATTATTTTCGTTTTTTGTCCTTTCCAGCAGGAGAATCCACCGGCACCACGCTGCGAAACACCCCGTGATAATACGGGGCGATCACCTTGTCCAGATGGTATTTTCCAAAAAACCACTGTTTATAGGTGGCGTTCTTTGCCAGGATCTCCAAAAACGCGTGGATCAAACTCAGCTCGTTGTCGTCCATGTTAAGAAAGCCCTTGAGCCTGGTGGGGACGTCGTGGGTGAGGATAAAGTCCACCGTATAATCCACCCGGCTGAGCGCCTCGTGAGCCCGGCGGACCTCTTCCTCCTCAGGCTGCTCCGCCTCCCACCATTTGTTGCTGGCCAGGCGTTCGTCCCGGTCCATATTGATGCTGTCGCCGCCGCCGAAAGCAAAAAAAGTTTTGCCCTCCAGCTCAAAGACGCCGCCCCGGCAGAGCTGATAAAGGTTGCCGGAAATCTGCCGGGCGCTTCCACCGTTCCAGGGGGCCGCCTCGTACCGGGCCAGCAGGTCGTAATTATCGTGACATCCCTCAATAAAAGCGGTGGTGAAAGGGCGTTTGCCGATCCATTGCAGGATCTTTTCCTCTTCCTTTCCACCGTTCCACAAAAAGCCGAAATCCCCGCAGATTAACAGGGTATCGCCTTTTTTCAGTTTTTTAATCGCCGGGGCCTTAAAGCGTTCCAAATCCCCGTGCATATCGCCGGTTATGTAAATCACTGTTTAACATCCTCCGTCAATGGGCCTGTTGTCCCAAGCAGATTGCCTGGAACGATTCCTATTTTATCATTTTTTGATTGTAGAGTAAAGGCAGGTTTTGTCAAAGGCCAAAATTTTCATGAAAAGTCTATCTGCGAAACCGTTAAAATTTTATGACATTTTGGGGTTAGTGTTTTGATTTTTAAAAAAGTATGTTATACTAATTACTATCTGGATATATGGATTTTTCTTCCTTCATCAGAGGATTTTTATCATAGACAAAGGGAAAGGATGTGCACCATGAAATACAAATGGCCCAGGGTCACCGCCCTTCTTTTAACCATTGTAATGGTTTTCTCCTTTTTAACGGTGCCCGCAGGCGCCGAAGGGGAAAACGAGAACAGTGAATACACCTATGCGGGCATTAAGCTCACCGAAACCATCGACAGCAAAGCGGCGTATATGGTCAATCTGGACACCGGCACGGTCATGTACCGGAAAAACGAAAACAAGCAGATGTACCCTGCGTCCTTTACCAAAATCATGACGGCGATTTTAGTGCTGGAATCCGGCGCAGATCTGGACAGCACGGTCATCACCGCACCTCCCTATATTTTCGACGAGCTTTACGGGCTGGGCGCCTCCACAGCGGATATCCGCCCTAATGAAGAGGTAACCCTGCGGGATCTTCTGTACGCGCTGCTGCTCCCCTCCGCCTGCGAGGCAGGCAGCATTCTGGCCGACTATTTCGGCGACGGCAGCATCCAGAATTTTGTGGATAAAATGAACGCCAAGGCGGCGGAGTTGGGCTGCAAAAACACCCACTTTGTCAACGCCCACGGCCTGCACAGCCCCGATCAGTACACCACCGCTTACGATATGTATCTGATTACCAAACACGCCATGACTCTGAGCCCTTTTCTGGAGATTGCCTGTACCCCCCAATACACCATGGCGGCTACCAACAAGCACGATTCCACCCGGAACATCTACCACTCCAACTCTATGATGAGCAAAGGCCGGGGCGGTGATTATTACTATCCTTATATCAAGGGCATTAAAACCGGTACCACCGACGAAGCGGGAAAAAATCTGGTTTCCATGGCCACCAAAGACGGCTATAATTATCTGCTCATCACTATGGGCGCCGCCGCCGAACCGCGGAACATGTCTTATGTTGACGCCATCAATCTGTACGACTGGGCCTTTGACAATTTCCAGATCAAAACGGTGATGGAGACCACCGAGACGGTGGCGGAAATCACCGTCAACCAGTCCTGGGACAGGGATCACATGCTGCTCACCCCTGAGCAGGACGTGAAGGCGCTGATTCCCACCGTTGTGGATCCTTCCAGTATCCAGCGGGATGTAAGTGAAGTCCCTGAAAGCGTCACCGCTCCCATCGAAAAAGGGCAGGTGATCTGTCAGGTCAAGTTGAAACTGGCGGACGACGTATTTGAAACGGTTAACCTGGTGGCCTCGGAGGAAGCGAAACGAAGCACCATCCTGATGGCTTGGGACGGGGTCAAAGGCTTTTTCTCCTCTTTTTGGTTTAAGCTGTTAATCGGCGTTATCATCGTACTGTTCGCCGCTTATCTGACCTTTATGATTATGTATAACAAAAAGCGCAAAAAAAACAAGGTCATTCACCGAAAACGGAAGTTCTGATGCCATAAAGGGGTTGCTGCAAAATGAAAAATTTTGCAACAACCCCTTTTGCTAAAGCTAGGTGAGGATCCCCAGAGAGAGTTTCCAGCTAATCACCCGGGCCGCCGATTCCTCCACCTGCTCCAGAGGGATCTCCCCCTTTTGGACGGCGTCCAGCACCGCGGGGAGCTGAACACGGTAATCGGTGCAGCAGATCAGATCGTTTCCCGCCTGGACGGCCATCACCGCCGCGGACTCATCCCCCGCAAAATCCCGGATGCCCTCCATGGCCAGGTCGTCGGTTATGATGACGCCCTCAAATCCCAGCTCCTCCCGCAGCACCCGGTGCACTTTGGGAGAAAGGGATGCCGGACGCTTAGCGTCCATACATTCCACGATGGTGTGGGCCACCAGCACCGCGTCCGCGCCGGCGGCGATCCCTGCCCGGAAGGGGAGGAAGTCCTCTTCCTCAAACGTCTCATAGCTGCGGCTGTCCCGGGCGATCCCCGTATGGGTGTCGGCACTGTTCCCATAGCCGGGAAAATGCTTGAGCACGCTTCCCAGTTTATCCTGCTCCATCTCGGTTACCACCGTTTTTACATACTGGGCGGTTTGCTCCCCGTCTTTACCGAAGGAACGAGCGTAAATAAAATCCGCCGGATTTTGGGATACGTCGCACACCGGCGCCATGTTGACGTTGATGCCAAGGCTTTTTAGAAGCGCCGCCTTTTCGGCGGTGTCCTCCCGGATCCGGCCGTATCCTCCCTGTTTAAACAACGTCTGGGGGGATGAAAAGGGCGTTTCACGAAACGCCGTGTACCGGCTCACCCGGTTGACCGTCCCGCCCTCTTCGTCCACGGCGATGAGCAGCGGGATCTCCGCAGCCGCCTGGTAGCTTTGAATGGACGCTAAGGCCGTATCCGGGGTTTTCCCCTCAAAATCCCGGGCGAACAGGATATACCCGCCCAGATGATAGGCCGCCGCGTCCTCTGCAGCGTTTTGGGTGGGACACCGGGCTAAAAACAACTGGCCCACCTTTTGTTCCAGCGTCATGCCGGCCACGATCTCCTCCGCTCTTTTTTGCAGCGGGTTTTGTTCCTCCCCGGCGGCGGAGGAAACATCCTCCGTCGCCGGGGAAGATGGCGGCATCATTTGGGAGGAAACTTCCGCCAGCGGGCTGCCGCTCTCTGCTGCCGGGCTGCATCCGGCCAGCATCACACACAAAAGCATAATGCCGGACTGCCAAAGCCGTCTAATCTTCACGTTTTTCCCTCCCCGCCGGTAAAAATCTATTTCTATCATACCGGGTTTGCCGTAATTCCGCAAGATTCCCTTGACTTTTTCCTGTAGAAAGGCAATCATAATTATATACGGAATAAAGGAGCGTTTTCTATGCCACTCAAACAGCCCTCCGGTTTTTTTACAAGCGCCAACAACATCAGTCAAATCGCTTACTACCTGTATCCCCCTGAGGGAGAACCCCGGGGCATTGTACAGATCTCCCACGGCATGTGCGAATACCTGACCCGGTACGAAGCCTTTGCCGCCGATCTAAACCGCCGGGGATATCTGGTGTGCGGCAATGACCATGTGGGGCACGGTCATTCGGCAGCCAGCAGAAAAGAATTAGGGTATTTTCCCGGCGGCCGGGCGCACCAGATATTGCCGGAGGATCTTCACACCCTGACTGAGATGGTCAAACAGCGCTATCCCGGCGTTCCCTATTTTTTGTTCGGTCACAGCATGGGCTCGTTTGTGGCAAGGCTTTACCTTTCCCGCTTTGGGGAGGAACTTTCCGGCGCTGTTTTGTGCGGCACCTCCGGCCCGGTGCCGGGAAGCCGTCTGGGGATTTCCTTAGCGGGTCTCATCGCCGCTCTAAAAGGGGAGCATTACCGGGCGCATTTTCTGGAAAACCTGGCGTTCGGCAGCTATAACAGCCGGTATGAAGCGGTGGAAACCCCTTCCGACTGGATCAGCCGGGATAGGCAGGTGGTCCGCCGCTACCGGGAAGATGAGCACTGCCTATTTACCTTTACCGCCAACGGCTTTCATGAATTGTTTACCATGGTTACTCTGGTCAGCCGGAAGGCTTGGGCCAATACCGTCCCAAAAAATCTCCCCATCTATCTGATTGCCGGGGATATGGACCCGGTGGGACAGTATGGGAAAGGAGTGTGCCTTATAAAAGACCGCCTGGTAAACGCCGGTGTTTCGGATGTATCCATGACCCTGTATCCTGAATCCCGCCATGAGATTTTAAACGATCTGGACAAAGAACAGGTGACAAAGGATGTTTTAACGTGGCTGGACCGCCATTTGGCCTAGGCCTATACTTCAGGCGTCTATCCATGCCCTTTTCTCATAAACGCCAAAACGGGACTGCTTTTGATAGCAGTCCCGTTTTTATCATGATGACTGTTCGCCCTCATCCGGATTTTTCTCTGATTCGGGTAGCTCCTCCTGTCCCGGAAGCCGCTTTGCTTCCCCAACCAAAGGCAGGGAGAACCAGAAGGTACTGCCCTTGCCCACTGTGCTTTGCACGCCGTACCGGGCATGGTGCATCTCCAGCACCGAGCGGACAATGGAAAGCCCCAGACCGGCCCCCATCTGGGCGCGTTTATGCTCCTTGTCCACCTTGTAATACCGGTCCCAGATCAGCGGCAGCTTGTCCGGCTCGATCCCCTCGCCGGTGTCGGTGACCTCCACGGTTACCCAGCCGTCTTTAATCGTCTGGGTGACCGTGACGGTTTTGTCCGGCCCGGTGTAGGTGATGGCGTTGTTGATGAGATTATAAATCACCTGGGAGATCCGCAGCTCGTCCGCCGCCACCACGGCGTTACCTTCATGGAAAAAGCGGATCTGATAGCCGTCCTGCTGGGTGAGCTTTTGATACCGGCCCATTGTCTGCTGGATGGTGGCCGTCAGGTCAAGACGCTCAAAATTCATCTTCTGGCTTCCCGACTGGAGCTTGGACAGATCCAGCACGTCGTTGACAAGGCTGGTCAGGCGCTTGGCCTCATCGATAATGATCTGCACGTTTTCCGGCGTATTCTCCCCGGGAAGATCCCGCATCACCTCTGCATAGCCGGTAATCATGGTCAGCGGGGTACGCAAATCGTGGGAGATATTGGCAATCAGTTCCCGGCGCAGGCCCTCCACCTTGGAAAGCTCCACCGCCGCGTAGTTTAACGTATCGGCCAGTTCGGCGATCTCCCGGTAGCCGCTGCTTTCAAAATGCACGTCGTACTTGCCGGTGGCCAGCACCTTGGCCGCCTGATTGATTTTAACAATAGGCGCGGAAATCCGGCGGGAGATGATAATCGCCAATATCAGCGCCAGCACCAGCAAAACGGCGGTAATCAGCAGAATCTGCACCCGGATGGCTGAGACGGTGGCGCTCACCGGCGAGATGGTGGAGTTTAAAAGCACTACATACTGGATCCCGTCCTGACCGGCGGTCAGCCGGGTGTAAACCATGCTTTCCATCATGCCGTCGTCTCTGGGCGGCACGACCCCCTCAAACATCCGGTTGTCATACCGGTTGTTGCGAAACACACTGCGGTTAAACCGTTCCAGATAGGTTCCGTCATTTTGGATTGCTTTCTCATAAAAGCCCTCCCATTGGCGGTCGGGCATTTTATGGATAATGCAGTCCGGCAGGACGTCTGCCGTACAGACCTGATTTCCCTGGTTATCGGTGATAATGATGCACACCTCGTTGCTCTGGGCAATTCTGGTCACCAGGGTCTGCAAATCCTCGTTATCGATATTCCGGGCAATGGTTTCCGACGCGGATTTAATCTGGTTGATTTTAATAAGCTTATAAAAATCCTCTAAAAACACCACCTGAAACAGCCATAGGATCGCCAGGATCACCCCGATAAATATCGCCAGATACATAAACAGCTTCCATTTGACGCTGATCTTTCCCCGGGGGACGTTTTGCAGCCGTGTCTTTAGCTTTTCTACATTACCCTTCAAACCGGTAACCCACCCCCCGCAGCGTCACGATGTACCGGCTGTACTCCCCCAGGCTTTTCCGCAAAAGCTTGATATGAGTGTCAAGCGTCCGGTCGTCGCCGTAAAAATCATAGCCCCAGACGTTGGTGATGAGCTTTTCCCGGGTCAGGGCGATCCCTCTGTTTTTGACCAAATAGAAAAACAGGTCGTACTCCTTGGGGGACATCTCCACCGGTTTGCCGTCAATAAGCACCCGACGGCCGGTAAAGTCCACTGTCAGGCCCTCAAATACCGCCACGTCTTTTTGCTTTTCCTGTTCCCGCCCTTGGCAGCGCTTGATGATGGCGGACACCCGCATCATCAGTTCCTTGGGGGAAAAGGGCTTGACCACATAATCATCCACACCCAGCTCAAAGCCGTGGATCTTGTCGTATTCCTCCCCCCGGGCGGAGAGCATGATCACCGGCGCCTGGCAGGTTTTGCGGATCTCCCGGCAGGCGGAAAAGCCGTCTAATTCCGGCATCATAATATCCAGAATAATCAGGTCAAAATGAGGGTCCTTCCGGCAGATTTCCACCGCCTCCATACCGTCTCCGGCTTCGGTCACCTCATAGCCCTCGAACACGGCGTATT
>CALXBH010000061.1 GCA_944386475.1 uncultured Clostridia bacterium
CAGATGTACCTGGAACCGAAGATCCCGGCACAGATGTACCTGGAACCGAAGATCCCGGCAACACCGAAGTGCCTGTAACAGGCGCGCTTCCGATCGCTGGCGTGTTTGCGCTGGCTGCGGCTGCTGCGGCGACTGTTGTGCTGAGCAAAAAACGCAAATAGCGTTAATAAAAGCATAAAAAACAAGGGCTGAAAATCAGCCCTTGTTTTTTTTGTGCGTCAAACGAGTCACTGCGGCATACATGAATGCTTATTTATGCTGTATTTTTAGATTGCATGATGAGACAAAATATGGTATGGTAAAAGCAGTATGTTTTTAGCAAAACAAGGGAGGAAACCACCATGACAATTCCACGCAGTGAACATCCAAGACCGCAGTTTTTCCGCCAGAGCTGGCAGAGCTTAAACGGTGAATGGGATTTTGAGATCGATAACGGAAACTCCGGCGAAGACCGGGGAATGGTTAAGCCCGAGTATTCTTACGCGCAGAAAATTACTGTGCCGTTCTGTCCGGAATCTCAGCTTTCCGGCGTGCATGTTACGGATTTTATGAGCGCCGTGTGGTACCGGAAAACGATCACGATCACAGAGGAACAGCTTGCCGGCCATGTGATTCTGCATTTTGGCGCAGTAGATTACGAAGCGACTCTTTGGGTGAATGGGACAACATGCTGTACTCATAAAGGCGGTTATACCTCCTTTGAAGCGGATATCACCGGGACGCTTCATCCCGGCGAAAATACTCTGGTGCTGCGGGCGGTGGACGATACCCGCAACGATCAGTGGCCCAGCGGAAAGCAAAGCGGCCTTTATCATTCTCACGGCTGTTTCTACACCCGCACCACCGGAATCTGGCAGAGCGTCTGGCTGGAATATGTCCCGACGACCTATCTGAAATCCGTGCGGATCACGGCGGATGCTGTCAGCGGGACCGTCAGCTTTGAGCCGGTTATCCTGGGGGATACAAAAGGCCTCACCCTGGCTACCACGATTTCCTATGAGGGAAATACGGTTTGTGAAAAACAGCTTCCCTTGGAAGGAGGCTGCGGCCTGTACGCTATGGAAGTGGCGTCTCCCAAGCTGTGGAGCGCCGGCCAGCCGGAGCTTTATGACGTGACCTACCGGCTTCAGAAGGACGGAAAAATGCTGGACACTGTTCAGAGCTACTTCGGATTCCGCAATATCACCATCCAGGGCCGGGCGGTTTGCATCAACGGGAAACCGGTTTATCAGCGGTTGGTTTTGGATCAGGGATTTTATCCCCAGGGCATTTATACCGCCTCCAGCGACGAGGAGCTGAAAAAGGATATTGAGCTTTCTCTGTCTTTAGGATTTAATGGTGCAAGACTCCATCAAAAGGTGTTTGAGGAGCGGTTTTTGTATTGGGCGGACAAAATGGGGTACCTGGTGTGGGGAGAATATCCTAACTGGGGAATGGATATCGCCTCGGACAGCGCGGCGCTCAACATGCTGCCGGAATGGCTGGAGGAGATCGAACGGGATTATAATCATCCCTCTATTGTCTGCTGGTGTCCTTTCAATGAAACCTGGGATCACCGGGGACGGCAGCAGGATAACCGGATTATTGCCAATGTTTACTTGGCAACCAAGGCTTATGACAAGACTCGTCCGGTCATTGACACCAGCGGTAACTTCCATGTGATGACCGATATCTATGATATCCACAACTATGACCAGAGCGTAGAGCTGTTTGCCGAACGGTATGGCGCGGTTACCGAGACGGAAGTTTACGACAATTTCCCCAACCGCCAGCATTTTAACGGCGCTCCTTATATGATTAGTGAGTACGGCGGCGCTTCCTGGGCCGGAAACCAGGAAAACGCCTGGGGATATGGGGAGAATCCCAAGACCGAAGAGGAGTTTGCAAAACGGTATCAGGGCCTTACCAAAGCGCTGATGGACAATAAAAACATCTCCGGATTCTGCTATACCCAGCTCTATGACGTGGAGCAGGAGCAAAACGGGCTTTTCACCTATGAACGTACGCCGAAATTTGACTCCGCTGTTTATAAAGTCATTAAAGAAACCAATCTGGCGGTAGCAGAAATCGAAAAATAGTCCGGTTGCATTTTGAAAAACAGAATGATATACTTATATTTGTCAAAGAATATCGTATTATTTGACTCCGTCGAATAATAAAAATGGCGTCGGTAAAAAGATAGGAGGTTTAACCGGGATGAAATCGTTTCCAATACGGATAGCGGGCGTTTTGTTAGCAGCCGCCATGCTGTTTACAGCTGCCGGCTGCCAGTCCAAAGATCCGGAAGGGGAATCTTCCCAGACGCTGTCGGAAGTACAGCTTACCTCCTCTTTTTTGGCTGAGGGGTTGCCCGCTTCCTCAGAAACTGTGACGGCCTCTTCCGGCCTGACAAGCTCGGAACAAAAAGAGGCTTCCAGCAGGCCTTCATCCGGTGGAAACCGGACAAGCTCTGTCCCGCAGCAGACGCAGATGCCGGGTGACGGCGGCGAGGAGCCGGATCAAGGGCAGGAGCGGCCTACTGCTTCGGAGGTTCAGCGGGAAACCGTCCGGGTGACTATTCCGGAGGGGTTTACCTTTTTACAGGTGGCGAAACGTCTGGAGGCGAACGGCGTGTGCACTGCTCAGGAATTTTATGAGACAGCGCAGGCTTACAATCCCTCCAGCCTGACGGTGCCCACAAGCAGCGACCGGGCCTATAAGATGGAAGGGTATCTATATCCCGACACTTATGAATTCTATGTGGACGACGACCCGCAGGATGTGCTCATCAAAATGCTCAACAACTTCCGGGACAAAGCCGGAGGGATCACCGACGAGCAGTTGATTGTCGCCTCGATTGTGGAGAAGGAATCCCGCAGCAGCGAAAACGCCGCTATGGTGGCGTCGGTGGTATATAACCGCTTAAAGGCGGGGATGAAGCTGGAAATGGATCCCACCCGGGTTTATGTCAATGAAAATATCACCGGCAGTCCACTGTTATCAGATACCAGCAAGTATGCGGCTCTTTACAACACTTATAAGTGTTCGGGGCTTCCGGCAGGGCCCATCTGTAATCCAGGCAACCGGGCAATAAAAGCGGCTTTAAATCCCGCGTCCAGCGAGTATCTTTACTTTTTCTTTGGCAACGACAACCAAAATCATTACTCGAAAACCTATGAAGAACATCTGGCCGCCATGGAACAGTATGGGGTTCAGTATGGGTATTAAGGATATAAAGTGAAAAAGCCAAAAAATTTAAGGAGGCTATACGGTATGGAACAAACGCCGGTTTTTAAAACAGAAGATGTGGAAAGCACCAAAGGGCTTGCATGGCTGTCTTATATAGGATTTCTGTTTTTAATCCCTATGCTGGTAAATAAAGATTCGCCGTACACGAAATTCCATGTCAACCAAGGGATCGTTCTGTTCCTTGCGGAGATTATCATTAATGTGGCTGGTATTGTTTTGGGGATTGCTTTAAGATTTTTACCATTTGTAGGTGGGATTATCGCTAATTTGCTTCAGTTAGCTTTGGGGCTTGTGTGTCTTGTTTTGGTAATTCTGGGAATCGTAAATGCAGTCCAAGGAAATGCCAACCGGCTTCCGGTGATCGGCAACATTGAACTGTACAAATAAGCGCTTTGCATGAAAAAATCCACTCGCGGCTGCGAGTGGATTTTTTGTCATATTGCCGGATGCCCCTTTTATATTACCGGTAGTCCTTCATGTACTCCCCGTGAGCCTCGATCAAATCATCGCACATGGCGACGATCTCGTCGATGGAAAGCTCAGCGGCGGTGTGGGGGTCGAGCATGGCCGCCTGATAGATGCTCTCCCGTTTTTTGGTGACCGCAGCTTCGATGGTCATCAACTGGGGGTTAATGTTTGTCATGTTCATGCCGGCCAGCTGGACGGGGAGCCGTCCCACATGGCAGGGATGCACACCCATGTTGTCCACCAGGCAGGAAACCTCTACGCAGGCGTCTGCGGGCAGGTTGTCGATCAAACCGGTGTTTAAGACGTTGCCGCCGATTTTATAGGGATTACCGGTGACGATGGCTTCCATAATATAGGACGCATATTCCCGGGTGCGCTCGTGGGTGACTTTGCCGTCGTTTAGGATATCGTTTTTCTCTTTTTCCCAGCCTTCGATCTGGTTGACACACCGGCGAGGATATTCATCGAGAGGGATGTTGAACCGGTCGATCAGCTCGGGCAGGCGGGATTTGATAAACAGGGGGTTATATTCGGCGTTGTGCTCGCTGGATTCGGTGCAGTAATAGCCCAGGCGCTTGATGTATTCAAACCGAACCATATCGCCATGCTTTTCGGTGCGGTTTTTCTCCTCCGCCCGGCGGCGGATCTCGGGATACAGGTCGTTCCCATCCTTGTCATACAGCTCCAACAGCCAGGCCATGTGGTTGATGCCGGCAATGGTTTCCTTGCGGCCTTCCAGCTTGTCCGCCATCCCCAGGGTGTTGAGCAGGTGCTCGGAACACACCTGAACGCTGTGGCACAGGCCCACCGTCTTAACACCGGTGTACCGCTGCATATAGCCGGACAGCATAGCCATGGGGTTTGTGTAGTTTAAAAACCAGGCATTAGGGCAGACGGCCTGTATATCGTCGGCAAAGCCCTGCATGACCGGGATGGTGCGCAAAGCCCGCATAATGCCGCCGATGCCCAGGGTGTCGCCGATGGTCTGGCGAAGGCCGTATTTTTTGGGAACCTCAAAGTCGATGATGGTGCAGGGATCATAAAGGCCCACCTGGATAGCGTTGACCACAAAGTCGGCGCCGCGAAGGGCCTCCCGGCGGTTTTCCACCCCTAAGTAGGTTTTGATAGTCGCCCGGTTTTCATTAGTGTTTTTGTTGATGGCGGAGAGGATGATCTCGGACTCCTCCAAGCGTTTGGGGTCAATGTCGTAAAGGGCGATCTCACTGTCCCGCAGGGAGGGGGTGCACATGCAGTCGCCCAGCACATTGCGGGCGAACACGGTGCTTCCGGCGCCCATAAAGGTAATTTTCGGCATAATTTCTTTCTCCTTTCAAAAGGGTTTTTCGGACAGCTTCATTATACGGACAAACAGGGAACGGTTTCTAGGCGGTTTGTTTCCAAAAATAGTGAAAATGTTGTATAATAGCGGCAGGACTCATGAAAGAGGGGGCTTTCTGCCTTCTCATTATAACTGAAAAGGAGGAGCTTTGGTGGAACACACGCAGGAACATCATGTGCCGGCCCCTGCGGCAGGGCGGCTCTCTCTGCATTTTTGCGGCTGGGAAAACTGTGCGCCAGGCCATTCCTTTGGCCCGGCGGTGCGGGATCACTTTTTGTTTCATTTTATCCTGCGGGGCAAAGGGTTTTATGAAGCGGGGGGCGTTCGGTATTCCCTGGAGGAAGGGCAGGGCTTTTTGATCTTCCCCGGAGAATCCACCCTGTACTGGGCGGATGAGCGTAAGCCCTGGGAATACTGCTGGATCGGGTTTGACGGGGAGGATGCCGCCGAGATTTTACAGATGTGCGGCTTGTCCCGGGAGCAGCCGGTCTACCGGGATCAAAGCGGCGGACTTTTGCAAAAAGAGATGCTGGCGCTGGTGGAGATGTTCGGCCAGCCGGAAAATAACGCCCTGGCCATGCTGGGACAGCTTTACCGCTGCTTGTCCCGGATGGTGCAAAAGCCCTCGGTTCCCCACTCTCCGGGGAAAGCTTATGCAGATGCAGGAACGGCTTTTATCCGCCGCAACTACAGCTACGACATCCGGGTGGAGGATATCGCCCGGCATGTGGGGATTGACCGCACCTATTTATACCGGATTTTCCGGCAGGAGCTGGGGCGTTCCCCCCAGCAGTACCTGCTGGAATACCGCTTGCAGGCGGCGGCCAAGCTGCTGCATACCACGTCTCTTTCGGTGACCGAGGTGGCGTTTTCCTGCGGATTTCAGGAGGTCTCCGCCTTTGACCGCTATTTTAAGCGGCGGTATCTGCTCACGCCCCTTGCTTACCGCCGGAGAGAAACAACGGTAAAATAGGTGAAAACTGTAAGAAAAAAGCGAAATATATTTTACTATTAGGAATTTATAGATATAATATCAATTCCTGTATAATATTGTTTCAAGATTTCTTCGTAGGTTTTGCCCTGACGGGCTAAGTAATCCGCTCCATACTGGCTCATGCCCACGCCGTGGCCATAACCTTTGGTGTGAAAGGTGAAGCTGTCCTTCCCCTGATCGTAGCCCACCGTAAAAGCGGCGGAACGAAGGTCCAGAAGGTTTCGGAGCTCCAACCCGGTCATCGTGGAGTCCCCCACCGTGATCTGGCTGACGGTGCCGGATTCGGTGGTTTTAAGGTCGGAAAACCAGGCGGCCTTATCTTCGCCCAGGTTTAAGGAGCTGTTTTGTTCGGTGAGCGCTTGTTTCACCTCTTCGGCGGTCAGGGTTTTGTCGGCCTCGTATTGGGGGGAGAGCTTGTCGCCGGGGCTGTCCACCGGCTGCAAATAAGCGACCTCATTTCCCCAGACGTTTTTGGCGTTTTCGGTGGTCCCGCAGGAGATGGCGTGAAAAGCCGCCGCAATGGGCTGGCCATCGTAGACGGCGACTTTGCCGATGACGCTGTCCACCGCGTCGGAGATCTTTTTCCAGTAGACGTCAAACTGGTCGCCGTAATACGCTTTAGCTTGTTCCTTGCTCATATAGGCCTGGAACTTGTCGGGATCGGTGGAAAAATAAGCGCCCTTTAATTCCTCACTGGGGTTGGCAAGCTGGCTGCCGATGATGCGAAGGGCATAGGTGTGAGCGGCTACCGCTTGTGCTTTCAGCGCCTCTTCATGATAGCTGGCAGGCATCTCGGCTGCTACGACACCCTTGATATAATCCGCGGCGGACAGGGTGACGACCTCCCCTGTGGCGGTGTTCAAAAGCTTATAGGATAAAGAAGAGGCGTCTACCGAAGAACTGCCGCCCTGGGAAGAGGTGCCCTGAAACAGGGATAAAAACCAGGGAGAATTATCTTGTCCGGAAGCTGTATTTCCATCGCTCTGGGGGGAACCCTGTCCTAACAGAGCCACCGCTGGGACAAAGATCATCAGAAGAATAAACAGAGCGACGATGCCAATGTATTTTTTCATAGCGAAATCCTTTCCTATTTTGCATTATGTGGCTAAAAAATCTGCAAAATATTGTTTTGTAATTTCCTTTTTACAGGTAAAATTTTAAAAAATGAAATTTTAAGAATTTGTGAATGCAAAATTTTCTTTTTAAAAGGATGCTTCCCTTGACTTTGTTATAGGAATAGAGTACAATAAATCCTATATCCCTTTAATTTTGGTTAGGATGGAGAGCGCAGCATGGCAAACAACGACGAGGCCTTTCAGGCTGACATTAAAGATTTATGCGAAGAATTTTTAAAATATAACACCATCCCGACGGAGCTGTATGACAAATACCAGGTAAAACGGGGCCTGCGCAACGCGGACGGAACCGGCGTTTTGGCAGGGATGACGACGATCTGCAACGTCCACGGTTATTTGGTCAACGAAGGCGAGCGGGAACCGATCGACGGCAAACTGGTTTACCGGGGTATTGACGTCAGAGATTTGGTGGAGGGCTGTGAAAAGGAGGATCGCTTTGGCTTTGAAGAAGCGGTTTATCTTTTGCTGTTTGGAAAGCTTCCCAGTAAACAGCAGCTTACCCGGTTTACCGAGCTTCTCGGCCACAGCCGGGAGCTTCCCGAGACGTTTACCGAGGATATGATTATCAAAGCGCCCTCCCCCAACGTGATGAACAAGATGGCCAGAGGGGTGCTGGCGCTGTATTCTTATGATCCGGAGGCGGAGCTTAAGGATATCCAGAGCGAAATGCGCAAGTCCATCCAGCTCATTGCCCGGATGCCTACCATGATGGTCAACGCCTATCAGGTCAAGCGCCGCCATTATGATAATGAAAGCATGTTTTTCCATCCTTTGAATCCGGATGAGGGCGTGGCGGAGAGCATTTTGTCCACTCTGCGCAACGACCGGCAGTATACCAAAGAGGAAGCCAGGCTTTTGGATCTCTGCCTGATCCTGCACGCGGAGCACGGCGGCGGAAACAACTCCACTTTTTCCTGCCGGGTTCTTACCTCTTCAGGAACCGATGCCTATTCCGCCTATGCGGCAGCTATCGGGGCGTTGAAAGGCCCCCGTCACGGCGGCGCCAATATTAAGGTCATGCAGATGCTGGAATATGTGAAAGCAGGCGTGAAAAACTGGGAGGACGAGGAAGAAGTTGCCGCTTTTCTGGGAAAGATCCTTCGAAAAGAAGCGGGCGATGGCAGCGGCCTGATCTACGGGATCGGCCATGCCGTATACACAAAATCCGACCCTCGGGCGGTGCTTTTAAAGGCAAATGCGGAAAAGCTTGCTAAGGGGACCGAATATGAGGCTGAATTTCGTCTGCTGGAATCCATCGAACGGCTGGCGCCCCAGGTGTTTGCTGAGGTAACGGGAAACAGCAAGGTCATGTGCGCCAACGTGGATTTATATTCCGGTATTGTATATAAAATGCTGAGGATTCCGGTGGATCTGTATACGCCGCTGTTTTCGGTATCCCGGATGGCGGGCTGGTGCGCCCACCGGATGGAAGAACTGATTAACGGCAAACGCATTATGCGTCCGGCGTACAAAGCCATCGCCAAGCCCCAGAGTTATATTCCGCTGGAACAGCGGTAACAATAGGTTTATCAGCATAACAGCATACGGTGAAAGCAGGCTTTTTAATGAAGATAAAGTTAAAAAAAATCCCGATATCCAAAACGTTGACGCTGGTTATCTTCGCTGTGATGATGGCGATTGCCATCCCGGTGCGCTCGCTGCAGCTTTTGCTGTATATCGACCACACCACCGGCTTTTATGTGGAAGGGGATACAACGGCCCCTATTTTAAACGCGGTCTTATGGATAGGGCTGATTCTGATCTGTTTGATCCTGTTTTTGGGAAAGGGAAGTTATTCAGAGAATTACCGGCGAGCCAATAAACCTTTGGGCGTGGCGGCCGTTGTTTCCGGGCTTTTTATTCTGATTGAAATGGGCACTATGGTGGCAGAGGTAATCCCGGACTTCACTTTAGGGGTGTTCTCTTTATCCTCCTGGCTGCAAATTATCCTTTTGCTGGTTACGGCGATTGCTATCACGTCTTTTGGGCTCAGGCTGTTTCAGGGGGAGACCCGCAAGGACTGCTTTGGCCTGCTGATGCTTATGCCTACCTTCTGGGCGGGCGTGTCGCTGATGGTGACGTTTATGGAGCACACCACCATTGCCAACATTTCTCAGACGCTGTTTGACGTGCTGGCCATGTGCTTTATGACGATTTTTGTCTATCTGTTTGCCCGGGTTTGCATGGGTTATGCAGATGCGCATACTGAAACGATGATGCTGGCGTCAGGATATCTGACAGCAGCCTTTTCCCTGCTGTCAAGCCTCCCCAGCTTTTTAATCCTGATCTCGGGAGATGAGATCATCAAGCAGTATGTGGAGACCCCTAATTACGCGATCTTCGGTATGGGGGTTTTAAGTCTGGCGCTGGTAATTGTTTATCTGACTCGCCGGGCGGAACGGTATGGAAAAATGTCTAAATCAGTGGTGTCCAGCGGACCGGAGCAGGGGCTGATCGAGTAATTTTAACAGCGAAAAAGCACTGTTTACAGTTTACAGAAAAAGGGAGGGCCGCAAAATATTTTGCGGCCCTCCCTTTTTTCGGGATCTAGAACGTAAAGCGGAACAGAAAAATATTGACTCCCGAAGGAAAAAGTTGCAAAGCAAAGAGGAATCCGCTATAATAGATTCAATATAGAGGATTATACGGCTCTATTGGCTTTATATAGAAAAGGAAGGGTAAGGAGTATCCGCTGATGTCAAAGCTCATAAGTCTGGCAGAGGGCTTTTTGCGCCATCTGTTCAGAGCGCTGAATCAACTGAAAAAAATGGATACTCAAAGCAGGATCGCCGTATTTGTGACGGTGATGCTGTTTTTGCCGTTTTTTTTAGGTGCTTTGGGAATGGCCAGCGCGGCAGTGTACGCGCTTTCCAAGTCCGGCCTACGAAAAAAAATCATGACCGGCCGGGGAACCTATCTTTTATACGCCTTTTGCCTGTTGACCTTTGTCGTATCCCTTTGCTATATGAACTGGCGGGGTATTTTAGGCGGTGTGGCAATCTTTTTGCTGTTTACCTACGGGTTGTTTTTGCGGGTAATCATGACGGAAAAGCTGTATCACTACCTTATTAAGATCATCTGTGGGCTAAGCGTTTTAAGTTCTCTTTATGCGATGACGCAGATGTGGCATATTTGGCCACTGACTACTGATTATCGGGCGTATTCTACCTTTTTTAATCCCAACTATTACGCGACGATTGCCGGCTTCGTTATTCTGCTTTGCGTTTATAAGCTTAGTTGTTTTAAGGGAGGGCGGCTGTTTTATTTTATCTGTATGCTGTTTAATCTGGTGGGGGTGGTCTCCACCGGCTGCCGCACCGCCTGGCTGGCGCTGGGAGTAGGCGTTGTGGCTATGCTGTTTTTTCAAAAGCGCTATAAATGGATGGTGGGCATTGCGGTGCTGGGCGCCGCTGTTCTGGTGATTGGGATTGTGCAGCCCGACTGGATCCCGCGGTTTGATTCCATCGGTTATTCCGCTACCGACCGGTTCCGGATCTGGGAATCGGGCGCTTCGGTGCTGCCGGATTCCCTGTGGGTAGGAAAAGGGCTTTACACCTACTATTACTCGGTGCTCCACCAAACGGTGGACTTTATGGTGAACAAACCTCATTCCCATAATCTGTACCTGGATTTTCTGCTTAACTTTGGTATTGTGGGCTGTGCCATGCTGCTTATTGTGCTGGCAGGGTTAATTCGGGCAGTGGCTATTAAGGTCCGGCGGGGCTGTCCCAGCAGGGTTTGGACGGTTATGGCCGGAATCTTTATAGGGATTCTGGTTCACGGTATCACCGATGTCACGATTCTGGGAGTGGAAACCTCCATTATGATGGTCACCCTGTTTTCCGGCGTGGGGATCTATGAAAACTATAAAGTACCGAAACAAACGCCGGTTTTGGCAGAGTAAATACAGAGTAAGTAAACATTCCCGCACACCTTGCGCGTTGCGGGATTTCTTTTTCCCGGCAGGCTGTAAGAATATTGTAAGGTTTCGCCGGGGTGTATTGAAAGATTTATTTGTTATACTGATATCACGGTGGGAGAGTCCTGCCGCAGGGAAAAGGAGCGTGAAGCCTTCGTGGATAATTTAACGGTACTGGTGGTAGACGACGACCGGGAGATCGTCAATTCCATCGCGATTTATCTGGAAAACGAAAACCTGCATGTGTTAAAGGCTTATGATGGGCTGCAGGCGCTGCAGATGCTGGCAGAGCATGAGGTCCATTTGATCCTGATGGATATTATGATGCCGAAATTGGACGGCATCGCCGCTACGCTGAAAATACGGGAACAAAAAAACATCCCGATTATTTTAGTGTCGGCCAAAAGCGAGGATGCAGACAAGATTATCGGCCTGACCATGGGGGCGGACGATTATATCATCAAGCCCTATAACCCCTTGGAGCTGGTAGCCCGGGTGAAATCCCAGCTGCGCCGGTATACCAAGCTGGGGACGATGGAGCGAAAAGACGACGGCGCTGTGCTCTCCACCGGCGGGCTGGAGCTTAATACCGAAACCAAGATGGTGTCGGTAGATGGGGAGCCGGTAAAGCTTACACCGCTGGAGTTTAAGATTGTAGAGCTTTTGATGCGCAACCCCAACCGGGTGTTCTCCATCGAGGAAATCTATGAAAACGTATGGAACGAGCCCAGTTACAACGTAGAAAACACCGTGGCGGTGCATATCCGCCGGATCCGTGAAAAGATTGAAATTAATCCCAAAGAACCTAAATATCTAAAGGTGGTGTGGGGGATTGGATACAAAATCGAAAAATATTAACTACCGGTACTCTATTTGGTTTAAGCTGCTGGCGATTGTTTTCGGTTTGGCAGGGGCTACCATTTTGTTCCTTGGCGTGACCAAATGGGAAGGAATCGGCGCTTATTTAAGCGACCGGATCTCCGGCCGGCAAAGCAGCTTTCTGGATAAGGATCAGTACGATAATTATTCGCCCTCCGGCACAGAGTTTATTAACGATATGCGGCAGGTAGTCGAGCTGTATTATGATGTCTATGTATTTTATCAAAGCGAAGAGCACATCAAAAACGGCGGTACGGTGACCGACGACCGGATAATGGCTTATGAGGACCAATACCGCCAGGAATACAATACAACGATTGCCAACCTGTATGACGAGTATGATTTGCAGATCGAAAATAGCCGGGCTCAGGGCAATACTGCATTAACTCAATCCCTCACCCGGGAGCGGGATTCCCAGATCGAGTATTATGAAAACGTATATCAGCAAAACATTGACGGCGTTGCGCAGGAGATTATTAATGAGGACCTGCTGGTGTTTTCTGATGTGCGCGAGCGGCTGGAAAAAGTATCTGGTTATTGCTACACGGTTTTTGACAGCAATGGGAATTATGTCAGCGGGGCGAAAAAATCCCGGCAGGATTATGAGCATATGCCCTTTTACATGACCGGCAGGGATATGAGCGGTGACAATGGTTTTTATTGGGATACCATTGTCAATCTGCAAATGCCGGACGGTCAGATATTGCTTGTGGGGCTTGAACAGGAGAAATATGACACCCTTCAAACCGCTTACCAGCAATCGGTGGAAGAGGGCGGAAAGGGCGTCGCCCAGGTGTTTATTGGATTTGGCCTCTGCTTGGGCGCACTGGTGTGGCTGCTGGCCATAGCGGGCAAAAAGCCGTCCACTGGCAAAGAAATTCATTTAACGATCCTGGATAAGCCCTATCTGGACATCCTGCTGGTGGTCTGTGCCATTGGTGTGGGCTGCCTGATCGCTTTCAGCGTCATGATTTTAGGCGATGCCATCATCGATATTCCGATGAATGAGGTGACCGGGTTCCAGATTAACTACCGAACCCGTATGTTCGCCATCGCCACGGGGATCGTCATGTTCTGGGGCATTGATCTTTTAGGAACCTGGTTTTTCACCGCATTTGTTAAGCGGCTGCGGATGGGAAGCGCTGTGCGGCACACCCTGATCTATAAAGTCTGCCACTTTTTCTGGAAGATTTTCCGGCGGATCAAAAGAAGTGTTCGGGATTTCTTTAGAGTGATGGCTCACCGCCATCCCACCGGCCGGTACGCCATCGCTTTTGGAGGGATTAACCTTGTGCTGGCGGCGGTGATCTCCTTCTTCTGCCACAGCATGGATGCGCTGTTTATCGCTCTGGTGTTTGGGGCGGTGGCCACGGCGGTGGAGACCTATGTGGTCAAGCGTCGGGCAGTGGCGCTTGAAAAAATCAAAGAGGATATCTGGCAGATCAAGGAGGGCGAGCTTTCCCACAAGGTGCGTTCCACCGGCGTGGAGGATATCGACCAGATCGCCTCAAACGTTAACCGTCTGTCGGACGGTCTGAAAGACGCGGTGGAAAAGCAAGTCAAAAGCGAGCGGATGAAGGTGGAGCTGATTACCAATGTTTCGCACGATCTGAAAACCCCTCTTACCTCCATGGTCAACTACCTGGATCTGCTGAAAAACGAGCAGCTTACACCGGAGTATGCCAACGACTATGTAAAGGTCATCGATCAAAAGCTCAGCCGCCTGCGGCTGATGGTGCAGGATCTGTTTGATATCGCCAAGGTGCAGAGCGGCAATATGGAAATGCACTTTGAGCGGATCGACCTAAACGACTTAATCGAACAGTCTTTGGCGGAAAACGAGGACCGGATGCGGCAGAATAATCTGGCCTTTAAGGTGGATATGCCTAAGGAACATGTATATATCCGGGCGGACGGGCGCAAGCTGTGGCGGGTGTTTGACAATTTGATCGGCAATGCGGTAAAATATTCTCTGGACAACACCCGGGTATATATTAAGGTGGTAAAAGGAGATTGCGCTACGATCTCCATCAAAAACGTCGCCAACTACGAGATGGATTTCGATGTAGGTGAGATCACCGAGCGGTTCAGCCGCGCGGATAAAGCCCGCAGCACCGAGGGCTCCGGCCTGGGACTCTCCATTGCCCAGAGCTTTTTGCGGGCTCAGGGCGGCGCCCTGGAAATCACTGTGGACGGCGACCTGTTTAAGGTCAATGTGACAATGCCTTTGTATCAGGAATCCAATGAGAAGGTCCCCCAGACGGAGGAGAATCCAGACGCCGCGGAGCAAAATGCCCAGCCTCCGGCCGCTTCTTTGGAGGACGGCGCCGGTGAAACAAATAACGAATGAGGAAGAGGAAACGGACGAACATAACAGGTTTGGTCCTGTCAGAAAGGAATAAAATCATGCGACGACTGTTTATCGGTTTGCTTTGTTTGTGCGCGGTGCTGCTGCTTCCCGCCTGCCAGCCCGGCGGAGAGGAAGGCGCTTCCGGCCAGAGCTCGACAGCTTCTTTGGTTCCAACAGAAGATGTTTTAGAGACCACTGCAGGGCGGGATTTGTTCGGCGGCCAGACGAATTTTTACTATCTAAATTTGACGGAGGACACCACCGCCACTCTGCGCTACACCTACAGCACAAAAGATGCGGCGGGCGCTCAGCTGGGTTATGCGTCAGAGGGGGGCGAGCCGTCGATGATTGAACTCCCCGCCGCTTCGGACGCGGCCTATAACGTTATTTGGCAGGAGAAAGAAATTTCTCTTAAAGCAGGGGAAAACGTCTTTTCTCTCACTGGCGACAGCGTGCACTGCCTGATTACCATGCAGCTGGAGGGGGTAGACGAGGACGCCGTACTTCATGCGGGCTTACTTCCCATGGTATCATCCGGAAATTGAGGAGGGAACGGCAAGATTTCCATTTTGCCGCAATTTGAACCCAAAGCATTTGCCGTCCATATTATATGGACGGCGTTTTGCGTTTTTTTAACCGGATGCTGTGTTTTACGGCCTTCCTTTGACAAAGAGGTTTACAAATTATCCATGGATTTTTTGCCTGCTACCAGTTGACAGCAAATGGGGCTGTTTGATATGGTAACAGTAACAGCGCGATTTACGGCGCGGGAAAAGGAGTTGTCGGCATGAAAACAGTGATTTTATATGCTTCCCGTTACGGGACAGCCCGGCAGTGCGCCCAGGATCTGGCAAAGCTGCTGGAGGGGGAAGTGGAGGTGTTCGATATCGAGCACGAGTCCCGCAAGGTGAATCTGTCGGAGTGCGACCAGGTGATATGCGGCGGATCGGTGTACATCGGCAGCGTCAACGCCGCTTTAAGGCAGTACTGCATCCACCGGGCGGAGGAGCTTTCTTCTAAACGTCTAGGCTTTTTTATCTGCGGCTTGTCCCAGGGGGAACAGGCGGAAAAAGATCTGAAAAACGCCTATCCGGATAGGCTTCTTTCCCAGGCGGCCGCTACGGGGATCTTTGGGACGGTGATGCGCCCTGGGCGCCTGCATGTGTTTGATAAGCTAATCATCAAGATGGTGCGCAAGCAGATGGAACTGGATCGCTATCTGACCGGGGAGGGGAATTACTCCACCTTGGACCAGGAGAAAATCCGCCGTTTTGCTGCCAAAATGAATGGGGAGTCCCTGCCGGAATCGGTGGCTCCCGAAGCAGAACAGCCGGAAAAAGAATAGATTTTAAAATCTGTTCATAATTTGGACTTGATTTTACGGGTAAACTGGACTATAGTAGTATTAGCACTCAGGAGATAAGAGTGCTAATACTATATTTTTTGTAAAACGAGTGATAAGTTTGGAAAGGTGTTCAAACGACAGATCGCTCCACGTCGACGACCGGAAGCTCAGCGTGTTGGCCGCCATCGTCGAGGAATATATCAAGACTGGGGAGCCGGTAGGCTCCAAGGCGGTAGCGGGGCTTTTAAATATGGCTGTTTCCAGCGCGACCATCCGAAACGATATGGCGGCGCTGGAAAAACTGGGGCTTCTGGAACAGCCTCATACGTCGGCGGGACGCGTTCCGTCCTATCTGGGGTATCGTATCTACATCGACAAGTTAATGCGCCCGAAACCCCTTTCGGGGGAGGAAAAGGCCCTGATCGACGATATGCTGGGGCAAAACGGCGTCACCGCCAACGCGGTGGTGGACAATGCCGTTAACGCTTTGGCAAACCTGACGGGCTGCGCGGCGGTGACCGCTTCGGGAATCCCGGAGTTTTCGGTCATCACCCGGGTGGAGGTTGTCCCGGCGGGACGGCGGCTGTACGCGCTGCTCATTATCACCTCAGGCGGAGAGGTTAAGAACAAAATCTGCCGGGTGGAGTTTGATCTGACCTACGAGCAGCTGGACTTTTTTGCCAAGTTTATCAACGAAAACCTTCACGGGCTGCGGCTTCAGTCTTTGAATCCCGCCTATATCCAAAACCTGGCGGTGGCGCTGGGCAGCTATATGCTGTCTCTGTCCCCTCTTTTGTACGCTGTGTACGAGCTGACGGGGGAGATCCAGCATAAGGATGTGGACATTAAGGGAGAAGAAAACCTGTTGTCCTACCGGGATGTAGATGCCAAAGAAGTGGTGCGGTTTATGTCCTCCAAAAATAAACTGGCGACCATTTTAAATTCGGCCTTTGACGGGATTCATGTGATCTTCGGCAAAGAGGATCAGAGCTTTGCCATCACAAATTCCAGCCTGATTTTGTCCCAGTACAGCATTGGGAACAAAAATGCCGGTGCGTTGGGGCTGATTGGTCCCATCCGGCTGGATTACGCAAAGATGATTCCATATATCCAATATGTTTCTGACGAAATGACAAAACGTTTGTCTCAGGTGATCAGCGAGGAAGCCGCCGGTCAGCCGGAGGAAAACGAACCGGAAAGGGGAGGCCATCGTGACAAAGAAGAATAAGGAAAAAGAGAAGGAGCAGGAGCTCCCAAGGGATCAGGCGGCAGAGGAGGAACAAACCGCCCATCAGGCGGAGCATACGGCAGAGGAGCCGAAACAAGAGGTTGCCAACGCGCCCGATCCTATGGAAGAGCTTCAAAAGCAAAACGACGAGTTAAAAGATCAGCTGCTGCGCAAAATCGCGGAGTTTGACAACTTCCGCAAGCGCACCCAGCGGGAAAAGCAGGAGCTGTATGGCACAGCTACAGCCGATTGCATCGTCAGTTTGCTGGGAGTTGTGGACAACTTCGAACGGGCGCTGTCCAGCGATTGCAGCGACGAGACCTTTAAAAAAGGAATGGAAATGATCTTTAAGCAGATGACCGATTCCTTGGAAAAACTGGGTGTGAAGGAAATCGAGGCGCAGGGAAAGCCTTTTGACCCCAATTTTCACAGCGCCGTCAACCAGGTGGAGGATGAAAACTTCGGTGAAAACACCGTCTGCCAGGTGTTCCAAAAGGGATACATGCTGGGTGATAAGGTCATCCGCCACGCGATGGTAGTTGTTGCAAACCCGTAAAAGCACATTTTACACAATCATATTCTCACTTTTGTATCAAACCGATTAGGAGGAATTTATCATGGGAAAGATTATTGGTATTGACTTGGGAACCACAAACTCTTGTGTTGCGGTGATGGAAAACGGCGAACCTGTCGTCATCCCCAATCCGGAAGGCGCGAGAACCACTCCGTCCGTGGTGGGCTTTTCCAAAACCGGCGAGCGTATGATCGGCCAGGTGGCAAAACGCCAGGCGGTCACCAACCCTGACCGGACGATCAGCTCTATTAAGCGGCATATGGGTTCCGACTATAAAGTGACCATCGACGGCAAGAGCTACACCCCTCAGGAGATCTCCGCGATGATCCTGCAAAAATTAAAATCCGACGCAGAGGCGTATCTGGGCGAGCCGGTCACCGAAGCGGTCATCACCGTTCCGGCGTACTTCACCGACGCACAGCGCCAGGCGACCAAGGATGCGGGCAAGATCGCGGGCCTGGATGTTAAGCGGATCATCAACGAGCCCACCGCTGCGGCGCTGGCTTACGGCGTGGATAAAGAGCATGACCAGAAAGTCATGGTGTACGACCTGGGCGGCGGTACCTTCGATGTATCTATCATCGAGATGGGCGACGGCGTACAGGAAGTACTGGCCACCGCTGGTAACAACCATCTGGGCGGCGATGACTTCGACCAGCGGATCATCAACTGGATGATCGAGGAATTCAAAAAAGCCGAGGGCATCGATTTAAGCCAGGATAAAATGGCGATGCAGCGTCTGAAAGAGGCGGCGGAAAAAGCGAAGATCGAGCTTTCCGGCATGGCCCAGTCCGCCATTAACCTGCCCTTCATCACTGCGGATGCCACCGGCCCGAAACACCTGGATTTGACCCTGTCCCGGGCGAAATTTAACGAACTGACCGCCGATCTGGTGGAATCCACCATGGGCCCTGTCCGTCAGGCTCTGTCGGATGCTTCCCTTTCCACCGGTGATCTGGACAAAGTGCTGCTGGTGGGCGGTTCCACCCGTATCCCCGCCGTACAGGAAGCGGTTAAGAAATTAATCGGCAAAGACGCGTTCAAGGGCATCAACCCCGACGAGTGCGTTGCGGCCGGCGCAGCCATCCAGGGCGGCGTATTAGGCGGCGAGGTCAAAGGCCTGCTGCTGTTGGATGTTACGCCGTTGTCCTTAGGCTTGGAGACCTTGGGCGGCGTGTTCACC
>CALXBH010000062.1 GCA_944386475.1 uncultured Clostridia bacterium
AGCGGTAATCTCTTCATCCGTGTTGAGCCGCGCCTTGCCGTCCGCATCCGCTTTGACGTTGACAATTACCTGAGGATAGCGCTCCATCACCCCGGCCACTGCCGAGGCTTTTTTTCCGTAATCCCGCAAAATACTCATCAGCTGCACGGCGGAAAGCTGGCCGTCGCCGGTGGAAGCATACTCCCCGAAGATAATATGGCCGGACTGTTCCCCGCCCAGGACATAGCCGCTTTTGAGCATCTCCTCCAGCACATAGCGGTCACCCACCTTGGTGGATACCGCTTTGATGCCGGCCTTCTCCGCAAAGTGGAAAAAGCCCAGGTTAGACATCACGGTGACCACCGCCGCATCCTCTTTTAAGCGGCCCTGCTCTTTGAGGTACTTGGCGAAGATCGCAATCATCTTGTCCCCGTCGATCAAATTCCCCTGCTCGTCCACCGCCAGACAGCGGTCGGCATCCCCGTCAAAGGCGACGCCCAGCTGGCATTTGTGCTTTTTCATAAATGCAGTCAGCGCCTCCATATGGGTGGAGCCGCAGCCGTTGTTGATGTTGGTGCCGTCCGGCTCGGCGTTAATGATGAGAGGCTTGGCGCCGAGGCCTTTAAACAGCGTCTCCGCCGTGGCGCTGGCGCTGCCGTTGGCGCAGTCGATAGCCACCTGCATCCCTTCCAGGTTGCCGTCGATGCTGTTCATAATGTGCTTAACATAGTCCCGCACGGCGTTTTTCGCCTGGTAGACCCGGCCCAGCTCTATCCCTGATTTTAAGGGGAGTTTCTCAGGAGTGTCCAAAATCAAGGCCTCGATTTCTTCCTCAATGCTGTCGGACAGCTTGTAGCCGGTGCTGGAAAACAGCTTGATGCCGTTATACTCCACCGGGTTGTGGGAAGCGGAGATCATAACTCCCGCATCCGCCTCGTATTTCCCCACCAGATAGGCCACCGCCGGGGTGGGAACAGTACCCAGCTGCACCGCGTCCGCGCCCACCGAGCAGATACCCGCCACCAGCGCGGCCTCCAGCATATCGGAGGAGATCCGGGTATCCTTGCCGATCACAAGCTTAGGCTTGTGATTGGTGTGGCGGGTGAGCACCACCGCCGCTGCGCGGCCGATGAGCATCGCCGTCTCGCAGGTGAGTTCCGTATTCGCAACACCTCTGGCGCCGTCGGTTCCAAAAAGTCTTCCCATTTTCTAAACCATTCCTCTCCATCAAATTTGCCGGCCCGCCCTTAAATGTTCCCGCCAAGAAGCGGGAGACAGGCTCTATCCTGCTTGTCATTCAGATCAGAAATCGGATTGTTACAGCATCTGCTGGCCCGGCATGGGGACTCCCAGATGCTCATAAGCCAGCCGGGTGACACAGCGCCCTCTGGGGGTGCGGGACAAAAAGCCCAGCTGCATCAAATAAGGCTCGTACACATCTTCCAGGGTCACGGATTCCTCCCCCAGCACTGCCGCCAGGGTCTCCAGTCCCACCGGACCGCCGTTGTAATTTTGAATGATCGTCATAAGCATCCGGCGGTCGATGTTGTCAAGCCCCAGCTCGTCGATCTCCAGCCGGTCCAAAGCGGTGGAGACAATCTCTTTAGTCATCACGCCGTCGCCCAGCACCTGGGCAAAATCCCGCACCCGCTTGAGAAGCCGGTTGGCAATACGAGGGGTTCCCCTGGACCGCCGGGCGAGTTCCATGGCACCCTCCCGGTCGCAGGCGATCTCCAAAATCGACGCACTGCGCATTATTATATCACATAATTGTTCTGGTGTATACAATTCCAGCCGCAAAAGCACCCCGAACCGGTCCCGCAAGGGGGAGGTAAGCTGCCCTGCGCGGGTGGTGGCGCCCACCAAGGTAAAGTGCGGCAGGTCGATGCGGATCGAGCGGGCGGAGGGGCCTTTGCCGATGATAATATCCAAAGCAAAGTCCTCCATCGCCGGGTAAAGCACCTCTTCCACCGCCCGGGACATCCGGTGAATCTCGTCAATAAACAGCACGTCCCCCGGGCTTAAATTGGTGAGAAGCGCCGCCAAATCCCCCGGCTTTTCAATGGCCGGGCCGGAGGTAATCCGGATGTTGACGTTCATCTCGTTGGCGATAATGGTGGCAAGGGTGGTTTTTCCCAGACCGGGAGGGCCGTACAGCAGCACATGGTCCAAGGCCTCTCCCCTTTTCTTGGCCGCTTCGATATACACCGACAGGTTTTCCTTAGCCTTGTCCTGGCCGATATATTCGCCCATGGTTTTGGGCCGGAGGGAATACTCCACATCCGCGTCGGCGTTTGTATACTCCGGCGCGGTCATGCGGTTTTCCAAATCCAGTTCGTTTTCGCTGTCAAACATCGGTTACTCTCCAATCTCCGTCTACAAGGCCGGACGGCAAAGGGCTAAATACGGCCCGCCAGGGCTTTTAGACCCTGCTTAATCATCTCTTCCACGCTGGCGGAAGGGTCTATCTTGGATACGGCCTGGGCGGCCTCGGACTGGGAATATCCCAGCACCGTCAGGGCGCTGATGGCCTCGGCGGCGTTGCCGGCGTCCAGATTGACCTCCACCGGCGCTCCCACCGCGCCGGAAGCCACCTGCTCCTTAGTGATCTTATCCTTCAATTCCAGCACGATGCGCTGGGCGGTCTTGGCCCCCACGCCCTTGGATTTTGTCAGGGTCTTGCTGTCCCCCGTAGCCACGCACAGGGCGAATTTCTGGGCGGAGATGTCCGACAAAATGGACAGCGCCACTTTAGGCCCCACCCCGGACACCGAGATCAGCATTTTAAAGCAGTTGAGCTCTTCCATATCGGCAAATCCGTAAAGCTCCACCGTATCTTCCCGTACATATAAATAGGTATAAAGGAACACTTCATTGCCCAGCTTTGGCAGCGCGGCAACCGACTGATAGGTAGTTTTCACCCCGTAACCAACGCCGGCGCATTCCACCACCGCCAGATAGTAGGCGTCCATAAGCTCGGTATGGGCGAGTTCTCCCCGCAGGCTATACAACATATCTGCTCTTCACTCCTAATATATCCGTTTTCCCCGGACCGGCTTCGGCTGGATTTGAGCTTCGGCCTCTTTCAGCCGCTGCATGGTCAACAGCGACGGCCCTGCATGAGCATGGCAAATGGCGATCGCCAGCGCGTCCGCTGTATCGTCCGGCTTAGGGACTTCCTTTAAATTTAACAGGCGGCGGGTCATGTCCATCACCTGGACCTTAATCGCTTTTCCGTACCCCACTACGGCCTGTTTGACCTGCAAAGGGGTGTACTCAAAGCAGGGAACGCCCGCCTGAGTCGCGCACAAAAGGATAACTCCCCTGGCCTGAGCCACGTCGATGGCTGTTTTCTGGTTGGTGGTAAAAAACAGCTTTTCCACCGCCATCGCCTCCGGCTTATAACGGCTTATAAGCTCGGAAAGCTCCGCATAAATCCTCTCCAGCCGCTGGGGGAACTCCATCCCCGCTGGCGTGGTGATCGCACCGTAGTCCACCGTAGTAAAGCGGCTGGCACGGTATTCGACGATACCATATCCCACAATAGCATATCCCGGGTCGATCCCTATAATCCGCACGCAGTTTCCGCCTTTCCTGCCGCTTATACTTTTATTTCGCAAACATTCGTTTTTTGGTATACATTTTAATATTATAACACAAGGGGCAGCTCCTGGCAACTTATCCCTGAAAATTCGCATTCCGAAAATGTAGGTTTGTCAATGAAGTGTTACACATGAGAGAAACTAGATAAAACATGTTTAGGAGACCGCCAGTTAAGAGGCCGCATAGGGAAATGGTTGTAAGCCCGTTCGCGAACAGCAAGTTGCTTTTT
>CALXBH010000063.1 GCA_944386475.1 uncultured Clostridia bacterium
CTGCGGACTCAAAAATCTCCGGCATCGCAAGACTGGCAGGCTTGCGGTTGTATTCCCTGTCAATCTTCGTAAACAGGTCCGCCGTAATGCCGATCTCCAGCTTCTCGCCGATATGCGGGTAGAGGTAAATATCCGTATCGCTCCGGATAATGGTATCCGCCGTGTACGGGTCGCCTGTATACTCGATATTATCGTACCAGCCCACCAGCCTCTGGGTGCTGGTCATGCCGGAGATTTTGGGCAGTTCTCCCAGCTTGCTGCCGTTGAGCAGCAGCCGCGTCTCCAGCTCGGTGGTGGCGTTTTGCATGATGTGCACCTCCACCTGTGTGGAGATGTACTTGGCATAGAGGGTCATTTCCTGGCCCGGCATCCGCGCGCTGCTGAAATCAAAGGACTGGGTGCAGGCCTCATCCGTATACCAGCCGTCCAGATACGCCCCATAAAGCGTCGGCAGCTTGGGTGCGAATATGATCGAGTTTTCAGGATAGCTGACAGACGCGATCTGCGGCATGTCTTCCGGGGACTGGTGCTCGGACGGCATGACGACAAAATTGACGGGGTAGGTCGGCGTATCCTTTGTCAATGCCGAGCAGGTCACCGAATAGATGACCGAGTTTTCAGAGGCCGTTATCGCCGGGCTGATGTCGTCAATGGTCACCGGGCCGTCAAAGTATTGCTTGATGTGCTCTGTCAAATTTCCCGCCTCAGGCGCGGTCCCAGACCGGAAGGATACGGTGTAATCCGGCACACTGATCCCCTGGAACGTGAAGGTGGCCAGGCGCGACGCGTCTGTGTAATTCGCGTTGAGGTCAGCAGACGTGCCGTAATTGTCATAGAAGTTCATGTCCGCAACGGTATTCAGAGCAAAAACTTCGTCGTCGTTTCCTTCCTGGGTCAGGTTCAGAAATGCGCTGAATTTACCGCTGTCGGGGTCGTTGGCGCCGGTGTCCTCCAGGGAGGCGAGCTGCACAAACGGTTCGCCATAGATGGTGGTATAGGTCTTGGCGTAAGGGATGCCGTCCCCGCCCTGGATGTTTTTTACATGCAGGCTGTAGGTCCGCAGGCCGATGTCATAATAGAAGGTGGTGTCCTCCGACAGGGTGAGATCCGTCGTTTTCTCCGCTCTGTAGGAACCGGCGTCGGCGTATTTCAGGTTGGTCCCATCCTCGGTCACATAGGAGTCGTAATCGATAAGGTCAAGGATCTCCTCCTGCGTAGGCAGATCAAAGGTCTGAATGCGGTTAAACTGGCCGCTCCACACCGTCTCGTAGCCGTAGGTCTCATTTCCAACCGCCACATAGACGTTATAAAGCTTGCTGATCTCGCTTTCGCTGTAGCTGGTCCACACGACCGGTACGGTGATGGAAAGGTCATACGCGCTGAAGGCGAGCTTTCCACCCTTCCACGTCACGATCATGTCGCTGTAGGCGTAACGGTCGTCCTCGCCTATTTGATTTCTGTCAAAACTGATGATCCCATTATCATCTATGGAAAAGGCCGGGTTGGTAAAGCGGATATGGTAATTGGAAAGGTCGTAGATGCTCTGCGCCTTTTGACCGCTGGTTAAATCGATGGTCTTCATATTCCGGTACGCCTCCGGCAGTTCCATGGTGATGCCGTCGGCAAAGTCGCCATTCTCATCCAGAATATAAAGGGTATCGGTGGACGTGGGCGCAAGGGCAAAATCGTAGACGTTTTTCCTGTCGCCCGCCGTAAGCAGCGGGAATTCGCCGTCGTATAAGGTGGGCTCGTATTTAATCAGCTCTTTTAACGCCTGCGCCTTGAACTTGACGGTCAGGTACAGGCCGAATTCCAGGTACATGGCGCCCTCCGCCCGTTCCTCCACTTTCCAGTCGGAGGTGTTCGCCGGCCGTTCCTTGATATAAATATAGAGGAAATAGCCGTAGAGCTTGACGTAGGGCCCAAATTCAACATTCGCGCCCACGCTGGCGATAGAGGTGCTCAAGATGCCGATTGCCACATCAATCTTAAATCCCGCCTTCACGCCAATGTAACCCATGATATAAAACTGGAAGCCGAACCGCTCGTCTAAAAGGTCGGTTTCACTGCTTCCCGACGTGCCGGAAAAGATCTTGACCCAGAAATTGTAGCGTTTGCCGACCTCGTACTCCAAGTCGGTGCCCATTGTCAGGTTCACGTCAGCGCGGACGATAAAATCCACTTTAAGCTTAATAGCGAGGATTTTGATATGGTACGTCTTGGAAAACAATTCCCGGCTGAGCAGCTGCGCCCAGTCGCTTTCACTGTTCAGCAGCTCGGAATACCGGTTCATGAGCTGCTCAATCCCTACCTTGCTGTCCTCAATATTTTCCGCAGACAGGACCTCCTCGAACTCGGAGCTGACGTCGGTCATGTTGAGTTCCTTTTCCAACTCCTCAAAGGAATATTCCGTACCGCCCACATTGATCTTGGGGAGGGAGTTCAGAATGGAGTCTATCTGATTCATCACATCTTCACCGCCGCCCAGCTTCCGCTGCACGCGAAGCTCATTTAGCTCACGCAGAGCGTCGGTATACTGGCCGTTCCTTGCGAATTCGATAAAGTCGTTGAAGGCTTCTCTCTTCTGCTCGGAAACGGTGTAGGTTTTGGCGCTCAGCGAGATGTTGGAGTAGCTCTTGATGTCAATGGACACCGAGCAGGTGACCTCCTTGAGCACGGGGATAATCAAGTACACCTTCCAGTCTGTATCCACATCCACATTAAGGCCAAAGGCTCCCTGCTGCTCAAAGTAAGCGCTGACCTCAATCTTCAGGGAGGTGGTCTGCCCAGAGCTTATTTTTTTGCTTACAGAGAATACGGCGCTTACGTCCAGGCCCATGCCGTAGCCATCCTCGTAGCGGTCATGCACAAGAACCGACGGCGTTACCCTGACGTCCTCAATCAGGAACTTGGTCCTACCGCCTCCGCCGGCAGCTGCCGCCAGGGGCTGTGCCGCCAGGGCGTCAATCTCCGACTGGCTGACGCCCATATCCAGCAGCTGGTTCTGAATGCTTGGGGTCTGAAGGGCGCCCGTCGCCAGAATGGACGTGGCCTCGTCTGTAAAGCTGCTGTCCTCCAACGCGGACATCACAGACGCCTGCAGCTCCTCTGTCTCGATATCGTCAAGGGTGATAGGCGTACTGACAAAAAGCCCGCCGGCAAGGTCTTCAATATCCGCCTTGTCTATGATTTCGTAGGTGGCAGTAAGCTCATCGGCCTCAATGCCCGTCACCTTGGCGTAGACAACCGTGCTGTCTTCCGTAAGCTGGGCAAAATCCTGGACGTAAAATGCCAGCAGGTCGCCGGTATTAAACTCCGGAGCCTCTGTCATGCCGAGAGCCGCCCTCGCCGTGTGGTCATAGCCGTTAACGTTCACGGTACCGGTAGCGCCTGCGCCTCCGGAGGGCAGGGTATCCACCTGATAGGGGATGGTGTCGGGCATGAAGATGACCTCATCCATGTCCTCTTCGGACAGAGATTCAAAATGGAAGGCCCAGGGCACGCTCACAGATGTCACGCGTATGTAGGCGATGGAATCGTCCTCATATAAATCCTGCGTGTAGTCCCTCTGCCGCGGGTCCACATTCTCGTAGACGCACACAATGTCGCCCGCCTCCAGGTAGGTATCAAAAGCAGGGATATCATCAGGGACAGGAGTAGTATTTATGTGCATACTTCCGGTCGTGACCTCGGCGGAGCCGTCGGCATAGATGGGAATGTCCAGCACTGTTGCAAACTCCTCATCTACAGAACCCGGTACATCGAGATAATAAGAGTAGTCGTCGGTATCCTGAATAAACACCACGTCGGGGTCGAACTCAATGGCGTCCTCCTCTTGTTTGGCAAAGGTCAGCGCCACGGTGCGGTAGCGCTCGTCCTTATCCGTAAAGGTCAGGCCGTCCCCCAGCGTCATCTCGTAGGTGCTGCCTGCGCGGAAGCCGCCGTCCGCGCGAACGGTGAAGCTGCCGCCGCCATTGTCATCGACGACAAGTTCCACCGGATCCGAGCCGTCCTTGGTCAGCAGCGTAATAGCCTCCTTAACCTGATCGGCTGTTTTGTTCGGAGCGGTGATGCCGATTTCCAGATCGGTTTCCTGATCCGTCAGGGCAAAGGAGTCAATGTAGACCTTCTCCGTAGGCTCCATAGGCTCATACATGGCCTTTAAAGTCATATTCTCTCTAACGGGGGCGGTCTGATAAAAGTCGGTGCCGTCTGCCTTTTGCCAGCCGATAAAGACCTCTCCCTCCTTACCGGGAGAAGGAATTTCCTGCATAATGGCATAGTTTCTGCCAACCTTAATCGGAGCAATTTCCCCGCCGCCGTCTGTGTCAAAGCTGACGGTACAAAGGTCGTCGGTCAGCTGGATATTGCCGGCAAGGTATTCTTTGACAAGCGCCACGTCATCGCTGTTAACAAATCCGTCCACGTTGACGTCCGCTTCGGCGAGGTGAATGCTGGTTTGCGCTTCCTCATCCCCCTCGATATACCGTTCCATCAGGTTGACGTCCATCAATTCCACCTGACCGTTCCCATCGGCATCGCCGTACAGGACATTATCCTGGGCAAACGCCGTCAAGACGCTCAGCGGAAGCATGGACAGCAGGATGCTGAAGGTCAGCATCAGGCTTATAATCCGTCTCTTCATTCTTGTATGCCTCCTTTGCATGGTTTTGTTTCATCCGTATCAAGATTGCAGCGCTCCGGCGGCATGTACCGTTTTCGCTCATGTCCGCAGACGCCGATCAGTGTTCCTGCCGTTTGCCGGTAAAAACGGCAGGAACCGCAGTCAATGCAGGGCGCGCCGTCTGTTGATTCGCCGTGTTCGCAGGCATCTTCACCGGTAAACATAATAGGGCAGCCCTCCGGCGTGTAAACCGGATTTTCAATAAAGTCTGGGAAAATTTCAATCTCCCTTCCAACAAGCTCGTCATAGCACAGGGGGATCTCCAACAGCACCCCCTCAACGTTGTACTGCCGTGTCTTTCCCATCTTTGCCTCCTTCCTCTATCGCCTTCGGTTTATGTCCCCTTATTCGCCTACATAATAACAGAAAAAACCGGCTTTGACATCGCCCGTTTTACCCCTTAAAACGGGCAGGGTCAAAGCCGGTTTCCCGGTGGATTTAACTATTTCAGCATGTATTTTTTCAGTTCTTGACGCTGGCGGACGCCCTGCAATCTCCTGTGTGATCCACCAGCATCACAGCTGCAAACTCGGTGGCAGTCAGATCGTCGCAACATCATGTCCGGCGGCCGGGCTGTGTATTTTCCGCCATCCGGCGGAAAAACGGTAGGTAATGGCGATAATCCGCTTGAAATCCTCCGGCCAACCCGGCTTGATGACTGCCTCCAGCATCCCGCCTAGAAGCCCGTGATGTTCCCCCGAATCCTTCAATCAGATCGTCTGGGCGGGCAATTTCCCATGCGGCCAGCAGATGCTTCTGCGCCTGTTCGGTCTGTTTTAAGCTCATATAGTCCATTACCGCAACCAGGTGCAGGTAAATGGCGGGAATAGGGTATCGCTCGGTGTCCCCCATTCCCAAGGCGGCCTCTGCGATGCCAATTTGCAGCTTCCTATATAGTGATGCATGTTTATGTATTCTCTTGGCGTGTACGGCAAAACCATTCGCAATCCCGTACACTTTTAAGCTGCTTTTTTAAAACATTTTTCTGTTTGCAATCTCTTATAGTTTTATTATATTCATTTACTTGAACACTTGGAGGCGAAAAATAAGATATATGGTCAAGGTAACAAAATATACAGATAAAATCTCAGGGCTGCCGGCGCCTTTACAGGGAATTGCCGCCGTTTCCTCACAGTCAATCGCATAATTACACCGGCAGCAGAGACTTAACACATATGTTTCTAAACAAACCGACCGCCTTTAGGATGGAACAGCATTCGATGCGGAGGTTCACATTGCAAAGTTGTTTCGTTTGGAAACTCTGAAGTCTCTGCTTTTTGTATTTTCAAGTCCGGGCCGGAATTGAAAGTCAGCAGTCCGCAAGCCTCATAAGGATCAGGATTGACGCAGAAACACCTTTTACAATCCCAAGCGTGGGGATGCGGACTTCCACGGCAGTTTCAAGCCTATCGGATTTTCTCATAAGGTAGTTGCATAAGCATCGTTTAATGTTTTTTAAATGTGAAACAGCCTCCGTCTGCAAAGATGGAGGCTGTTTCACTATTCAATTTTCGTTTTCTTCTTAGCCGGCAGTACGCTCAGCGATATGCCACTGCATATCAGCAGAACAATGCTCCATATCAGCAGCGTGCTGTCATCGCCGGTCTGCGGCCCGGGATCGGGCGGTTCCGGGGTGATATCGACGGCGCTTTTTACTGCAATGCTGCCGTCTGTACCAATCACCAGCTCCAGACTGATATTTTCGGTATCCGGCCCCGGTTTTACAAGCGGGGTTCCATTTTCATCCACTGTCAACATCAGCCCGGTGTCATTTTCCTGCCCGATGGTGATTTCCCCGTGCCCGATGACATTGCCGTCACCGTCGGTAATCACCACGGTTTGGGTGCCCAAAGGGACAGCCGTCACATCAAAGCGGCCGTTTTCATCCGTCTCATCGGTTTTTCCCCCGATCTCCACCGTCACGCCGGGAAGCAGGCTGCCGTTCGCATTTGTCACCGTTCCGCTGATATAGTAGGTTTTGCCGTCCGGCGGCGCCGGTGCGTCGGCGTAAACCGCCGTTAGGGCAGCGTCCCGCACCAGGGCCGGCGCAGTAAAGACGCCGTTTTTTACCTGATCCGTCACATCCTCGCCGTTATACAGCAGGCTCTCCAGCACTTTTCCGGCATCCGGAAGAATCCAGTAAACCTGCTCCTTATGCCGTTCCACTTCCGCTGTATCCCCGCAGGCCCTTCCGTCCGCTATAATCCGGCCGCCTTCGCTTTCTATGGAAACCATATGCTGTTCCGGCACGCTGACCGTCAGTTCCGTTCCCTCCGCCAGTGCCGGAACGTTCACACCGTATACCAGAAGCGCCGCGCAGAGAAAGCCAATTAGTTTCTTCATTGCATCACCTGACCTTTTGCCGTATTGCGTTCCATTACGGCTGGGCATGGGGATTTGTATAGGCAATCGAGAAGGTAAGGGTTGCCGTATAATCGCCGGATTTGGAGGCTTCCCATGCTTCTTTGGTTATATTGGCAGTCAGAGGCGTTTTTGTACCCGGCGCTGTGCTTTCATCATAAGTAACCGCCTCGAACGCTTCTTCGCCGGACCGGATTTCATAGGGGATGGTGTAGCTGTTGTCCACATCGTTGGCAAGGGGTGTCTGCTCGCTGAGAGTTACCGTCACATACGCGTCCGGCTCCAGATTGCCTTCCTTATACTCAATGCCCCCAATAGAATTGACCTCGGTGTCAAAAGCGATTTCCGCCTTTTCCGGGATAACCACCACGTAAGTAGCCGCTTTGGAGGCGGTAAGGGTGGTGATGCCCGTGTTAGGGTCGGTGTCCCGACTGATCTCCTGTGCAAAGGCCGGAACGGCCATGGAAAGGCAGAGTGCCGCCGTCAAAACACCTGACAACATCTTTTTCATGTTCATTGCCTCCTTTTATGCATCTTCATAGCTGACGGTAAACGTCAGTGAACCGGTATAGTCTCCAGCCTTGATGGGATTTCCATCCGGAGATACCGGATCGGCAAAGGCCAGCGTCCCGCCAGTAGTCTGCGTCGTCACATCCGCAAAGGAAGCGATGACGGTATCGCCGGTCACCAGGCCGTCGCTGTCACCCAATTTGAGCTTGGCTGTGATGGCGTAATCTGAATTGTCATTGTCACGATCCAGGGTAACGCCGTCGCCGGTCAAACCTTCCGTAATCCGTACCTTGACCGTCATTCCCGGCTCGGTGTTGGCCTTGCTGGACGTGATAACAATGGAATCATCCAGCTTGACGCTTTCCGGAATCACCACCACATAGTCGGTTTCTACCGAATAGGTTAGGGTGGTGTCATAATTGCCGGATGCGGAAATCTCTTTTGCCAAGGCGGGAACAGACGCTGTGCAGCAGAGGGCCGCTGTCAATACAAATACGGTAAGCTTCTTTTTCATGATAATTTCCTCCTTATTCTCCTGCTGTTTGATAGGCGATTGTAAAAGCAACGGTTCCTGTGTATTTACCGGCCTTCCGATCTCCTATGGGGGCGCCGAAGTTAATAAACCCACCCTTTTTAGGAGTTGTGATGTTATCTGCAAATTGTGCCACAAGGCCTTGGTTAACAAGGGGAATGTCCTTGCCGTCCGTCACGGGAACAGCAAGGGTGTTGTCGGCGTTTTCCCGTTTGATAGCGGCATTTCCCTTCTCGTCCAAACCGCTGATGGTCACATCCAGCGTGTCGCCCGCCTGCATGTTTTTCAGCGATGCGGCTTTTATCTCGGCCGATGCACCCTCGTCGGTAATTGCCACCGTTTCGGGGATAACAACGACATAATATGGATTCAGATGGTTCTTGATCCCGAGCGTAACATCCTGGGTCAAGGCAAGGGTGAGAGGATTCTCCTCTTTTGTTTCGACGGTTCCGTCCTCCCACGTCAGCGTGAAGCTGTCAAAGACGCTGCCGCTTTCGTTGTCGCGGAAAGTTATGGTCATTACGTCGTCTTCAAAGATCTGGATTCCCTGCATCGAGGTGTTTCGGTCGATCAAGAGATCGCCGCTTTGATCCTGAATGTCAACAAAATGCGTAGGCTCATTTTCTGAATCACCCGCGTTCTCATCCGACATCTCCAAAGAGAGGGTGTGGATGGGATCGAACTCTACGGTAAGGTCGGAAACAGCCGTTTCATTTCCCAACGTGAAGGAGGAAAGAATGATCGTACCCTTTCCGCTGAAGCGGATCTTGACGTTCTCCGCGCCGTTCGATTTCCATGAATGGAAGACCGCCTGCTGATCGTCGCTCAGCTCAACGCTCTTCATGACCTGACCGTCGACGAGAAGCTCCGCTGTAATGCCGCTTCCCGATGCGGTGAACCCTGCGACTGCCGTCCCTTTGACGGCGTATCCCAAATCGAGGACGGTCTCGCCTTGAAGCTCTTTCTTCGAGCCCGTGACTTCATAAGGCGCGTCGGGGTTTTCGGTTTCTCGCAGGACAGGCTCCCAGCTGTCCGTGGATTGAAGCTGTGTGGGCAGAACGGAAACAGGGGTAAGGATCAGCTCATTGCCGTCCACTTTGGCTCTGTAAGTGCCGCTGGCCGGGCCGCTGCGCAGGCCGTAGCCTTCGTCCGGCGTTGCCGTCAGGTTAAGCTCGGTGCCTTCCAGCACCATGTCGCCGGTATTTAGCTGCGTTTCTTTTCCGCCGATCTCGCCGGTGATCCGGATACTGCCGTTTTCCGCCTCTTTTATGCTCAGCGGCATGGCAAGATAATCCTTGCCGTCCGCCGTAATCGTTGTTTTCTGCGGCAGAACATAGAGATACCACATGCCGTCGTCGTTGGCGGTCACAGCGCCACAGGGAACTCCGTCTATTGATACGCTCTGGGCCGGAAGCTGGAATATCAGCCGCGTCAGCTTCTCGCCGCCGGCGTTCACCGGCTCGGTGCCGAATCCGCTTTCGCTCATGCTGTTCTTCGCTTTCACAGCGCCGCCTGTCAATATAATGCTGCCCGCAGGCGTCCGCGCGCCGCTTCCCGCTCCGACAGCCGCGTTATAATTGCCGTAGAGATTAAACGTGCCGCTTGTTATGGTGATGGTTCCGTTCTCTTCCTGTACCCCGCCGCCGACTGCCGCCGCATACTGCCCGCCAGAAGCGTTCAGCACGCCGGTTCCGCCGATGGCCACCTTGGCTTCTTTGGGCACGCGGATGGCGGGGGAGCCGTTCGGAGCAGTCAGTGTGTTTTCGTTCTTCAGGATGATGTCCGCCGAGGCGCCCGCCTGGATATCGACGGGGCTGCCCAAGGAGGTGCTCAATGTCACCCCGTCCAGCGTGATGGTCGGGGACGCGCCCGGCTCAACGGTGACAGCGCTGCCGTCAAGCTCGCTTCCCGTCACGTTCTTGAGCGTGATCTCAGGACTGCCGCCCGAAACGGTCAGACCGTTTTCTCCGATCTCGCCCGTTACGGTGTATTTCCCTTGGGTGTTTCGGTACAGATGATCGTCGTAAATATAAAGGTCATCCGACAGGATCTCGACGCCGCTCTTGCTCAGGTCGATGACGCCGTCGCCGTCCTCCCGCTCGGTCAACAGCAGAACGTCTGTGTCCTCAGGGTGGGTAAGATAGAAGAACCGACCGCCGACTTCCAGTATCTTTGCGCTTTCAGGAAGATAGAGATACATGTTTTCGCGGTCATGCCCGCTTCCCGATACGGGATAAGCTTCTCCGTCAACCTTTACGTCGGTGCTCCACAGCGGGATCTCGGTATAATAAACCGGCTCATATCCGTTCGTTGTATTTCTTATCCTATGGCCGCTCCTGATAGAGCCGCCGAGGATCTGCGTGCTGCCGCATGAGATATCTTCCAAATCAACGGTTCCGTTGAGAATCGTCAGGGAATCGACCTCGATGCGGCCTCTGCCTTTAAGCCCTGCGCCGTCCAGAGTCAGGCTGCCGTCGCCTGTGATGCTGGAATTGAAAGCGAGGGTGCTTTCCGTTTCAATAGCAAGCTCCGCTCCATTTTTGAGGACGATGTTCACATTCAGCTGTTCGGGTTTGAGCGCGCCGTCCGGGCGGCTGTAAAGGGTATCGTTGTATACGATGAACTTTGGATAAACGTGCATCGTGCCGCTCGATAGGTCTGTCGGAAGCTCCGGCAGAGTTTCCTTTTCCGCCCATGTGCCCGTGAGCGATGGGGTTTCCGGGTGTTGTCCATACCTTATAATGTAGGAATATGGCTGCCCGTTTTCGTCGGCAAAGATGATTCTTTTACCGGCGTCTTCCTCTCTCATAAAGGAGACATACATCCCTCTTTCGTCGGTCCAGATGCCCTCGTTGATAAAATCGCCCAGATAGCCTTCGCCGCTTGTCTTTTCGATCATGGACAAATACTGATTGGCCGGCAGATCGGCAATTTCCAACCGGTGCTGCAGTCCGAAGGTAGGCGATTCAATGGTTGACCTTGTGTCGAGGATCAGATTTGTCCCCGGAGCTACCACCTGGTCATAGTCCCAAGTGATACCGCCACTGGGTGGGATAACTGTACCGTTCATGACCGTGAAATCCCAGAGGGGAACGTCGCCGAAGGTGAATTTTCCGCTGTTAATCGTTATGTCGGGAGAATCATAGACGTCATCCCTCATAGAAAGAGGAATACCCATATCAGAAATGCTTGTGATTCCTTTGCTATTTATGGTCATGTCGGCTTCTGAGTCAGTTCCGTCTGCATCGGAATAAGTCGCGTCAAAAGCGTCCCATTCGAATTTCATCGGCTGGAACTCGAGGACTTCGGGCTTAGGATCTCCAAGATAATCTACATTTATATAGGAATCCAGCTCTCCTGTTAAATTCAGGCTTATGTTGTTATAGTTTTCTTCAGCGATCAATGCGTCCACATCGTTGCTTCCTTTTGATTCGATGTTGACCGTGCCGCCGCTTGTGTTGTCAAGGGAATCGACGGTTATGGTAGAAAGATGGCAGTTTTCCAGGGTCAGATCATAATCCCTGCCGTCGGAATAAATAAAGACAGAGCCGTAATCACAGTAATTATAAAAGTAAATGTCGGTAGGATATGTCCAGGAAAGATGGAAGCTCGTGTTTTCCGTGAGCTTACCCGACGCAATTTCTCCGGCGTGAGGATATATTTTATCAATGTAGGCATATCCTCCCATTCTGGCAAGATGCCATCGGTCTCCTACGATGAAAAGCTGAGCTGAATACATATTAAAGCTGTTTTTAACGAAATCTGACGAAGTGGCCTCGACCTTTCCGTCGGCCACCGTGACATCGAAGGTGGAGTAGCAGGGCGCGTCAAGAATTACCTTATAGGGCTCGGGTGATTCCGGCAGCCACAGGCAGATGTCTCCTTCCGCATTACTGTATTTCATCGACGGCCAGGATTCTCCGTTGATCGTAACAACCACAGAACGGGTCGGGGAATACGTGTTAACGGTATGCGGGTTTACGACCTCGCCGTAAAGCTTCTCGCCTTTTTCGTTGACAGGGCGGAGGACGTTTTCGGGGTTTTCGGGTTTGTCGACGTTCAGGCATCCGCCGAGGATCTTGATCGAGCCGGAGTTATCTCCCGTGCCGCCGCCGGAACCCGCGTGCTGGGCGCCCTCGCCGCCGCTGGCGGCGTCCACCATGCCGCCGCCGATGGTGATGCTGCCGCCGGAGGCTTTTTTGCCCGCCGCACCGCCGTCGGCGCCCGCTGTCGCTTTCTGGGCGTTGTCTCTTCCGATGCCTGCCGCGCCTCCTTTGCCGTCGGCAGTGCCGCCCCCGGCGCTGGTAACCGTCTTTCCTGCATAGGTGAAGTCGCTCAGTTCAGGCGCGACGCCGTCTTCCCCCGATTCGCCGCCGAGCCCTTGAAGGCTGACGTTCCTATGATCGGTCATGGGGGATCTCGCAAAGGCGCCGCCGTCGCCTGTGATGGTTCCTGCATGAATGCCTAATTCGCCGATGGTGGATTCGCCTGCGCCGCCGCCTCCGCCGTTGATGTAGCCTTGGCCGCCTCCGCCACCTCCGCCGCCTCCGGCAGTCCATGTATCCCAATGATTGACATAGAAGGCAGTGAGGATCAGCGTCGCCGAACTGTCGTCCTGGCCGCCGGTGCCGCCTGCGCCGCCGTCGCCGCCGGCCGCGCCGCCCGAACCGATTCCGGCGCCGGGGTACCCGGCTCCTCCGCCGCCTCCGCCGCCGAATCCGGCCTTGTGGGATGCATCGGCAGTGTGATAGTTATAAAGGATATAGATGCCCCTTGCTTCGTCAAAGGACACCTGCCAGAATTCGCCGCCGTCGCCGCCTTTTCCGCCTGCCTCGCCGCCTTTGCCGCCGTTGGCATAGACCAGAATGTTATCGTCGTCGATGGTGATCGAGCCGGCTTCAGGCGTTGAAGAGGTGTCTTTCGCGCCGCGGCTGCCGATTCCCGCGCCGGCTCCGCCGCCGCCTTTGCCGGTGCGCCAGTAGCACGGCTGCCAATAGCTCTGCAGCGGAACTCCGGAAGCGCCGTCCAGACCGCTGGCCGCGTTGCCGCCCGTCGCGTGCAGGGTGCCGCCGCCGTAGATCTTCAGATCGGACCCTTTCGGCACTTCGATGCCCGCGCCCGCGCCGCATGCGGTGTATTGCTTATAGACGCCGTAAGGGTCGTCGCCTTCTGTGAAATACGCGTCGCCGCCTGTCGCGTTTACAACGCCTTCAATAACCAGCGTGGCGTTTTTCTCAATATAGATCGCGGACTGGCCTTTCGCGGCATTGACGGTGACGTCCTTGAGGGTGAGGACCGCTCCGTTCTTGACGATGACGGCCGCGCTTCCCTCCTTGCCGTTGATGGTTCTGTCGCTCAGGGTATGTTCGCCCGCCTCGATGGTGACGGTTTCCGTGTTGTCGGGCTCTGCCGCTTGGGCGGTCAGACCCGCAAAGGACGAAAACGGTATGCTTGTCGCCAGCAGCGCCGCTGTCAGCAGCAGGGACAGGCTCTTTTGTCTCCATCTGTGTTTCATCCTTCCACCTCCAAAGTTAATTTGACCTCGCCGCCGTTGAGCGGGGTCAGGCTGTCGTCCATCTTGTAGCACTCGTATTTGAGCGTGCTGTTTTCATATGTACCAGCCGGGACGGTCTGACTGAGCGTGATTTTGTATAGTCCCTTACCCGGGGCGACCATCCTGGACTTCCAGATCTCCGTCCCGTCCGGCAGGAGCAGGCTCATCATAAAATAACAGTCGTTGACCTCCGGGTTGTAGAGATTCACGCTCTGCTGCGCCTGATCGGCTTTGAGCGCAATGGACTTATAGCCCGGTATAGCGATCCCCGCCTGGCCGTCCGCCGTCTGAGGTTTGCTCTCGGGCTGCTCACCCTGCCAGTCCACGGCGTTTTCGTCCAAATCCGGCTGCCCGGCCATATTGCTGGTGCCCAGTGCCCCCGTTTGGGAGACAGGCGGGTCTTTCGTTTCTCCGCCAAACCAGCTCTGCCAGTTCAGGCCCACCACCACGCCTCCTGCGACCAACAGAAGGACGGCGATCACAATGACCGCTAGGGTTTTCTTCGTCAGTAAGATTCCTTGTTTTTCCGCCATACATATACCTCCGGATCTCGCTAAACGAGAGGGGATTTTTTATCCTTTGATGGATACCAAAAAATAAAGAGAATATCCCTTTTTGCAGGTTTTTGTTTCTCTATCCCCATGAACCTTTCCATTCTTATTTTATCATAGGTTTTGTCTGCATAGGCGTGTCGTTTACGTCGAAAACCGCGTCGTTTACGGAGCAAGGCGCCCTTAGGGTTGTAAACAAGGGGTTGTTCATGTAATATATAAATATCGGTTATCTATTTAAAGAGGGAGGAGGTGGACAGATGAAAAAAGCGGTCCGATGGATTTTTCCGTTGATCTTTCTTTTGCTGTGCGCCGGGGTTGTTTGGTTTCTGCATCTATTTACAGTAACGGATCAAGCCATGGCGTATATTGACTGGCAGTCCGCTGTCCAAATTGCAGAAGACGGCACGGAGACGCCCCATACACTGGACGAATACACCAATACGCCGGAGCAGGAGGGCACTTTCCGTTTTACGGCGATGCTGCCGGGGGGACTGGGCAACGGCTATCTCTTATTTGAAACCTCCGGCCTGGAGCTGTCGCTCTCCCTGAACGGAGAGGAGATCTATTCGTCTGCTGCCCTGCTGCCGGAAGGAACGCTTGAAATGGCGGCGGCGAACGTTCCTTTGCCGGAGAACGCCGCCGGAGACCTGACCATGACCTGCACGATTTTGGATGCCAACAGCACACTGTTTCCGCCGCTGCTGCGTTTTATCCCCGACGGGATGAACGAGGCACAGTTAATGTCCTACGCCAACTTGTACGGTATTCCTGCGGGCGTTTCAGCAACCGCCCTGCTGCTGGTGACGGGGCTGTTTCTGCTGAGTATGGTACGCAAAAAGGTGGAATGGAGCCTGATTCCTCTGGCTTTGGCGCTGGTGGGATTGACCGCCTACCGGCTGATCCAGAGCTGCGGCTACTACTTTTTGCCGGAAGAGGCGGTGTTCTTTTTTGGCTGGCAGGGGTTTGCCTGGCTGGCGCCGCTGGCGCTGGCCGTCTACCTGGTAATGAACCGCCGCCGGGATTTCTGGCGGCTGTTAGGATTGGCAGCGGCATGGAGCGCCGGGGCGCTGCTGGCAGCGTATCTGATTTCCCTGGCGGGCGGCTGGTATCTTTCCAAGTATATAAACATCGCTGTATCCGACCTGTTTGGGTATGGAATTTACGACGGGCTGCTCTACTGGTTTACCCTGTGGCTGGCGGTTGTGTGCGCACTGATCTCGGCCTATTGGCTCATGCACTCTCTGGTTCGGCAGCGGACGCAGGCCCAGGCGCTGGAACTGAAAAACCGGCTGATTTTGGACAGCTACCATACCATCGAGCAGAAAATGCGGGACAGCGCAGCGCTCCGGCATGAATTCCGGCATCAGATCACCGCTTTGGACGCTTTGTATCAGCAGAAGGATTTTAACCGGCTTGGCAAACTTCTCAGCGATTTGAAACAACAGGAGGCACAGCTTTCTCAAACACGGTTTACAGACAACGTCACTGTCAACGCCATTTTGCAGGATGCCGCTTCCCGTGCGGCGCAGATGGGCACCGCTTTTACTGCACAGGTGCATATCCCCGCGGAATTGACGATCCCGGAAAAAGACCTTTGTACGCTGCTGATGAATATGCTGGACAATGCATTGGAAGCCTGCAAACAGGTGGAACAGCCGGAGGAGCGTTTTATCCGGTTTAAGGCGGACTTAAAAAACGGCTTCCTCGCTATTAAGTGCGAGAATCGTTATGCCGGCAGTTTAAAAGAGGACGAACACGGTGTGCTTCATACAACAAAGCCTGACAACATGGCGCATGGCTTTGGGCTTCCGCAGATGTCCGCCGTGGCGGAAAAGTATCACAGCCTGCTGGACATCAGTTATACCGAAGACCGCGTTTTTATCGTGCAGACAGCCTTGAAACTGCCGAAGAAAAAACAGGGATAAGAAAAAGAGCCGCAGCTGCGGCTCTTTTTCTTATCGTCTTTTTACCGATTGAGGTAGCGGATGAAAGCGCTTTGCAAGTCTTTGTAATAAGCGCGGCCTACGGGCAGGCGGACTCCTCCGCGCAAAGAAAGCGACATCCGGCCGATTTCTTCTACGAATGCCATATTGACAAGATAGCTGTTGTGGCTCCGGCAGAATTGATCCCGCGGCATTTGCTTTTCAAAATCGGTCAAAGAAAGAAAATATCTTCGATCTCCTTCTGTCTGGTGCACAATGATGTTGTGATCGTAGCTTTCGATGTATCGTATTTCCGCAAGAGGCAGCTGGACGGTTTTGCTTCCGATACGCAGCACAATGGTTTTCGGTCTATGATTGAGCTGCCAGTCGGTGCGCAACGCCGAAGCCAGCGCTTCGCGGCGGACCGGCTTTAACAGGAAGTAGATCGGCTGCACACTGTAACCTTCCGGTAAATAGTCTTCGCATCCGGTGACAAAAATGATACTCACCCGGTCGCCTCGCTGCCGGAGAGACTGCGCCAGCTCCATCCCGGTCAAGCCCTCCATCTGGATATCCAGAAGCAGCAGGTCAAAGGGACTGTTCCCTTTCGCCAGCACATCATTTAGCTGCTGCGCTGAATCAAAATCTATAATGTTGTGTTCAATGTCATTTTCGATCAATATCTCTTGGCAAAGAGAATGCAGCTGTGCTCGAATCGTATCATCATCTTCACAGATCGCCAGCCGGTATATGCTCATTTTTTCACCTCAAGTTTATACTCATTTTTAATTATAGAAACATTCCGCTGAGTTTTCAATACTGTTAATTCAATAAAAAACCTTTTTGAGCATGGCGGCTATATTCTTTGGCCTATTTGTATTATATCTTTAGCATGTCCTTTGTTTTACACCCCGTTTTTCTGTTTTTTGCTTTTTGATATCTCATATCTATAAAAAGGGATAACCTGGAAAAACAGCTTAAATGCTGGGTTTTAACATAGAAAAAGAGGCCGAGATCTGGATTGTCTCATTCCTGAGTTCCAAATCTCGACCTCTGTTCACTTGTTTACGCCACATGAAAAAGATTATTTCGACTTTTCAAAAGCGGGAGCCGAACCCTTGTAACCTGCAAAAATTGGTAGCGGCTATGAAACGTTGCAAGCGCGCTTACAAACGAGCGCAACTCATTCCGGCGTGTATTATCCCGCCGCTGTAGATGCTGTTTATGGAATTTTGGGATGGCAACTCTTACTCTGAAACGTTATCCGGAGAATCCGCATTGCCGTCAGGATTGGAAATAAACATTTCCTCCGTGGTCTGCTGCGCCAGTTTCAGCTTTTCAGTAATATCAACCAACGCATTGGTAGTCGCTTCCAACGCATCAATAGCAGTCGCCATGCGCCCCGCCAAGTGATAATACATAGCCTTGTAATCTGGCATACAGATCCCTCCTAAACAAATTTTTAATAATGGGCACTGCTCCATGAAGCAGTGCCCATTATTCTTTGGTGGAGACGAAGAGGATCGAACTCTCGACCTTACGGATGCGAACCGTACGCTCTCCCAGCTGAGCTACGCCCCCATAAAAATCAGAAACGCGTTCTCTTAACTCGGAACACGTTTCCTTGGTAGAGACAGTAGGACTCGAACCTACGACCTCTCGCATGTGAAGCGAGCGCTCTAACCAACTGAGCTATGCCTCCGTAATTGGTGGACCTGAAGGGATTCGAACCCTCGACTTCCTCAATGCCATTGAGACACGCTCCCAGCTGCGTCACAGGCCCATCATTTCGCAAGTGCTGAAATTTATTTTACAGCATTTAAGAGTACTTGTCAAGTGTTTTTCTCAATTTTCTGATTTTTTTAATGTAGGATTACAATAGATATTAGACAGTAGAATAAAAAAAGGATGAAGGATAAGGCCTCATCGGTTATAGTTGAAGTTGCAGACAACAACTGTACGAAAGGGGGCCATATCCTTCATGAGCAAAAGTATAACACAGGACATGGCGTATCGGCAATCCCTGATGAAGTATGCAGAGAAATACGGCGTCAGCCGTGCCAGCCGGAAATATAACAAAAGCCGGTCGTACATCTACTTTTGGAAAGCCCGGTGGGATGGCAAGTGGAATCCCTGGCCCGCCAGTCAAGAAGGCCCCACAGTCACCCCAATCAGCACACAGAAGCAGAAATGAAGTTAATACGGGACATGCGCCGCCGTAATCCAAACCTGGGCATGGTGGAACTCTGGCATCGCCTGCGTCAGCGCGGCTATACCCGTCGCCCGGAGAGCTTGTTCCGGGTCATGCGCAAACTGGGGTTGTTTCCTCCACAGAAGAAGAAAACCGTCTATCATCCTAAACCCTATGAGCAGATGACCTATCCCGGCCAGCGCGTTCAGGTGGACGTAAAGGTTGTGCCCCGTAAGTGTATCTCAGACCCCGAGCTGCGCCTGTTTCAGTACTCTGCCATTGACGAGTTCACTCGCCTGCGCTTTCTGGCCGCCTACCCCGAACAGTCCACCTTTTCCTCTGCCAATTTTCTCATGAGGCTTGTCAGGTGGTATGCACGCCGCGGCATCCGGGTAGAGTGCGTCCAGACCGACAACGGCTTTGAGTTCACCAACCGTTTTTCCAACAGCAAACGAGATTTCCCTACTCTGTTTGAAGTTACCGATGCACAGCTGGGTATCCGCCACAAGCTCATCCGTCCCTACACCCCTCGCCACAACGGCAAGGTGGAGCGAAGCCACCGCGAGGATCAGAAGCGCTTTTATTCCTGCCGCAGCTTTTACTCTCTCGATGACTTCGCCAGGCAGCTCGCTGTCCACAACCGCCGCTCCAATGACTTCCCTATGAGACCGCTCTCCTGGCTTTCTCCTTGCGAATTCGCCGTCCAATATGTTTGACAATCCTACATTTTCTCAATTTTCTGATTTTTTTAAGCGGCAACGGCGGTCCTATTAAAATGGACGCCAAGCTCTCTCTTTATGCCGGTAATAGGCCTGTGCGTTTGACTGAAAATAATTGTTCCCTTCTTTTCAAAACGTCCATAATAAAAAGCTGTTTGACAGGTAAAGTCCATTGTTTTGGTAAATAGCGGTAAAGCTTATACATCGTTCCGGAGGGTAGAAGCCCCTTTAATAAGTTTCCTGGGCGATACCCCATAGATTTTTTTGAACACACGGGAAAAATAGGTATAGTCGTTGTATCCCGCAGCGGCAGAAGCCTGCGCCATAGGACATCCTCCCTTCATTAATATAAGTGCGCGCTTGCATCGGATCTGATTAACAAAATCCATAATTGTGGTACCAGTAAATTTTTTAAAGATCCTGCACATATATGAACAGGATATCCCTAACGATTTAGATATATGATCCAAGGTAATCTCATCTTGATAGTGGCTGTATATATACTGGATAATTTTTTTAGAGTAGCTCCCCTCTTCCGGATTGAGCTTACAGTGATTCTGCTTCTGCCCTTCATTTTTGGAATCAATAATATACGCTATAATATTGTAAATGGCGGACTGCATCCGCAGTTCCCTTGTAAAGCTCTCATTTTCATACTCGTCGATCAAAGAGTGAAAATGGGCATTGATGATTTGATCCTGCCGGAACAGCGGCTGAAAATGTTCCATGTCCGAAATCAATTTTGCCACGTATTTTGTTTGGAACAAATCGGAATCGCCGCATGTCAGCGCGTTCAAATCAAACTGGATATTATAATATACTGTATCATCCAAAAAGCCAAGGCTCCTATGCGGCTGGCACCAATTGATAAAAGCGACATCGCCCCCGTAAGCCCATTGAGTCATCCCGCTGCAAAAAATTTTAACACCGCCTTTTATTACATAATAAAACTCAACATACTCATGAATATTGATCATGCACCCAAGGCTTTTTTGTGTGGCACTGCGTTTAACGATCAGTATGGGAGACTTCGTTGATTTAAAATTATTTTCATAATACTGTTCCATAAATTCCTCCAAATACAATTCACAAACCAATAATTTTATGTCAAAATAACACAACTTTAATAGCAGTATATACATATATTACAAATATGTAAAGAGGTATAATGCAATTAGTTGATCAACACTAGAAAGTACATTTAAGAAAGGAGCGTATATATGAAAAAATCATGGAAGGCGTTTGTGTCCAGTTGTTTGGCGTTAACTATCGTTATCGGGAACCTGGTTGCTTCTGGCGGCTTATTTCAAACTGCCGGCTCCGCAGCCGACGCCCCTGCTGCTGCCGATGGAATTTATCAGATCGCATCAGCAGACGATCTTTTATGGGCCGCTGAAAATCCTACTGAAAATTATATTTTAGTGGAAGACATCGATTTATCAGGGTATCCTGACTGGACACCGATCGGCACCGAATCCACCCCGTTTTCAGGCGTTTTTAACGGCGGGGGGCACTCGATCAAACTAAGAATCGACCAAACAAAAACAACCGCTGGGATTTATATGGTTGGGCTGTTTGGCTCTGTTTCCGGCACAATAGCTAATTTGGAAGTAACAGGAACTGTTGACGCTAAAGTCCATAGCGGTTACGTCGCCCCTATAGCCGCAAATCTTTTGGGCGGCAGGTTGATTAACTGTGAGAACAATACCGCCATCACCGTAGAAGGGACCGGGACGGATAAAACCGGTACCGTCCACGTGGGCGGTCTTGCCGGTGCGGCTCGGAGCGGATATAACACCGCGCATATCGAAAGCTCCGCTAACAACGGCCGTATTACAGTAACCGCTCAGAATCTCCCTAAAGGCAGCGGAGATTTAGGCGATGGAACAAGCGGAACGGTCGGCGGAATCATGGGATACAGCTGCACCGCGGCCTCGACAGAAATTACGCGCTGTGTTAACAACGGCGTTATCGTTGTAAATGGCGGAAGCTGTGATGTTGGCGGCATTCTTGGCATGACCTCTTCCAACAACGATAACTCCACGGCGAATATCACTTACTGCGCGAATAAAGGAGATATAACGATCTATCATCTGAATGCGGAACGGGCGGCCGGTATTATTGGATACATTAAAAACGGCCGAATCAACTATTGTTATAATACTGGGGACGTTCTTGCTTATACAGATGACGGGACAACAATTTCTCGGCTGTCATATGGAACTCATTATGGGATCTTTGGATACGCCAACATCAATGCAAACAATCCGCTGGAAGTCACATATTGCTACAACGCGAGTAGTTCCCCGTTAGAAGCGGAAATTTGTCTTATCCGGAACCCCTCATACGGAACATTTCAGAACTTCTACATGCAGGGGAGAACAGAATATGAAACAGATCTGGGAGGCTCTGAAGGGACGGCTGGAACAGCGTTCACCTCTCCAGATGACTTGCTGGCCAAAATCACTGCAACACCCAACGGCGCCGAGGCATATGCCGCCAACCCTGTACAAGGCGGATATCCTGTTTTAAAGCACGAGATTCCTGCTTTCCTGCCGGACAACAACTATGCCGGAACAATTGATGAGCAGCCTTTAAACAGCGAATTATCCGATTTATCCTTTGTCTTACAAACTGGCAAATCAGTAGACACACGGGATCTTGTCATAACCGCTGATGTCTATAAGGACTCTCAGATCATCAAATCCTTTACGCTTTCAAAAGGCGATGCCGGTACCCTTTTTAAAGCCGGTGGACAAACTTATCAAGCATCAGAAGGCTGCACAATGTATTACGGAAAACTCTATAATGCCGAAGGGTCATGGACGCAAGCTAAAATCACAGTAAAAAAAGGAACGGAAACCTTATTTACGGAAACACTTAACAAAACGGTCCAAACCGTCCCTCTTCCCTTTGAAGACCTGCCGGAATATCCTGGCGGAGATATCAGCGGCACCACTTATAACGCCGGGCCCGGGCTTGCAGTCGATCAAAACGGCGCTACTGATGAAGATTCAAAAATGGTAGTCATCAGCCAGACCAGCGCCAAGACATTTCAATCGTACATACAAACCTTATTAGCCGCTGGATTTGAAAAGATATCCGAAAACAGCATAGAGGAAAATATTTACTACACGCTTAAAAAGGATAATCAATATTATTATATGTACTATACAGCCTATTCGCAAACGGTTCGCATTATTGAAGACAATGGAACGACCGCTGAATTATCCAGCTTAGACAAGGAAGCTGCGGGAAATGGACAAACTGAATTTTATGTATATGCTATTGATTATTCAAGCACAGGGCAATATTCGAAAACCGATTACTGGAGCGTGGACTGCGGCGCATGCTTAGTCATCAAATTCGCCGATAACAGTGTCATGATTATTGATGGCGGACACCAGCGCCAAAGCAGCAAAACCGCTCAGGAGTCCTTCTTGAATTTCTTATATGAAATAACGGGCCTTAGCCGGGAAAAGGGTGAAAAAATCCACATTAGAAGCTGGTTTTTCTCCCATGCGCATGATGACCACGTTTATTTTGCCAAAGCAATGCTGGATAACTATCACAGCAGCCTCGACCTTGAAAGCGTTATGTTTAACTTTCCGTCCTACCAGGTATTGTATGGCGGTTATGCGGTCAGCACTTTTGACGTCAAAGACGCCATCCGGCAATATTATCCGGACTGTAAAGTTATAAAATTGCATACCGGCCAAAATTTCTCTATGCAAGACGTATATTTCGATGTGTTATATACGCACGAAGATGCCGTCAGCAATGCTGGAACAACAACAATTTCAAACTTCAACGATACTTCCACCGTATTAAAAGTAACCATTGACGGAAAAACTTTTATGCTGTTAGGCGACTGTTCCGGCAAATGCCGCGACGTTTTGTTAAAAATGTATACTGCTGAAACGCTTCACAGCGATTGCCTGCAGGTCGCTCATCACGGATATGATGATTTACCAGATCTTTACGCCGCAATAGGCGCGCCATTGGCATTCTACTGTAACTCCAGAGCAAATTCAGGCGTTGATCCCGGGCATCATAACCACACCAAGTACCTAGGCGTTAAAAACGCCGCCGATAACGTAGATGTCATCTTTGCGGACAACACCTATAAAATTACTGTGGAATCCGGCAAGCTGGCATATAAGGAAATACCCAATTACCGCGCCGCGTTCAAAACGCTTGATGTGCCTAACCTCAGTCAAGATTTGTTGACAGGCGATCCGGGCTTCCGAGAGGATATCGAATATATTCTGGCTAATAAAACCCCCTTGCTGGACAAGGTGATCGACCGATCCGTCATCGGATCGCCCGGTAACACCGACGAATCAGGATATCTAATCCTGGATGGCGACTTGAAAACTAAATTCTGTACCGATATCCTTCCGGCTTCCGTGGTATTTACCATGAAAGAACAAACAACTATAAATTCCTATATTCTTTATACCGGGAACGATACCGCTACAAATTCCCAAAGAAATCCGCAAAACTGGATACTCTGCGGTTCTAATGACGGCGACACTTGGACGGTACTGGATTCTGTAAGCCAGGGAAATTTACCTGCCCAAAACTCTACGGGCACTGCGTTCAAGGTGAAAAACCCAGGAGCATATCAATACTATGCCATTCGGTTCTTTAATACAGAGGGAGCATCCGTTTTCCAAATATCGGAACTTAGCCTTTACAACGGCGTTACCTCCGCGCTCCAGTCTGTAAAAGACGAGATCATGAATATTCCAGATGATCTCCAACTGGAGGATGAAGCCGCCATTCAGTCAATCCGGGAAGCATATGACCAATTATCATCAGAAGATAAAAAGCTCGTGACAAACTATGCAGAATTAACCGCTGCTGAAGAAAAAATTGCCGAATTAAAAGACGCGGCCGGCACTGATGAGCCCGGCACTGATGAGCCCGGCACCGACAAGCCCGGTACTGATGAGCCGGGCACTGATGAGCCCAGCACCGACAAGCCCGGTACTGATGAGCCCAGCTCCGACAAGCCCGGTACTGATGAGCCCAGCTCCGACAAGCCCGGTACTGATGAGCCCGGTACTGATGAGCCCGGCACTGATGAGCCCGGCACTGATGAGCCCAGCTCTAACTTGAATCCCATCACAGGAGATCATCCGTTGATGCTGCTTTTGGCTGTTGTCAGCATACTAGCGGGAGGCCTTGCTGTTGTATGTTTAAAGAAAGGGCCATCTCGCCAATAGCCCCTATGTAAATAATTTTTAGCGTGATCTAAATCTATTGAGCCTTCGCCTATCTGGCGGAGGCTTTTTTTGTTACAGAATATCGCACAGCCCTAAAACGGCAAACGGCGTCCGTTTTGTTTCGGACGCCGTTTTTTTATCTTATTTTCCCTGCCGGGCGGAACGTTTTTGCAGGCGGATATCCTTTCCTACAAGCCGCAGGCAGTCATAAGCGGAAAACAGCCGGGAAACAATCCGCTGGGAATATTTTTTCTCCATCTCCTGCACCGTCAGGTTGGAGTTAATAATGGTGGGCTTTTCTTCATTTAAACGGGTATTAATAATATTATACACAGTAGAGATATTAAACTCGGAACTAAACTCCACCCCCAAATCATCCAGGATCAAAAGATCTACATTCAAAAGCATCCCCAGGGTATCCTCGTCGGTGTCCGAACGGTTAAAATGTTCCGCCTCAATCCGGCGGAGAAAATCCTGGGTGGAGCCGTACAAAACAGTAAACCCCTTTTCGATCACCACCCGGGCGATCGCTAAAGAAAGGTGCGTTTTCCCAAGCCCTGTGCCGCCAATGAGCAAAAGGCTGGGAGAAGTTTTTGAAAACCGCCCGGCATAGTCCCGGCAATAGTCAAAGATCCGGCTCATAACCTCCCGAGGGGATACGCCGTTCTCTCCCTCAGTGGGATAATACCGCAGGTCAAAGGTGGAAAAGCTGGACAGCTTTAAAGGCGAACGGCTGTTTAGATCCTGCACCGAAAGCTCCTGAAGCAGGATTTTTAAGCATTCGCACTTTTCATTTCCCCGGTAGCCGGTATCCCCGCACAAGGGACAGGTGGGGTGCAGGCTCAAATAATCCCCAGGATAGCCGTTTTCCTTTAAAAGCTGCTGGATGCGCCCCTGAATATATAAATTGCGCTGGCGCAGCTCCTCCAGTTGTTCCTTGGCGTTGCCGCTGCCGGACAGGATGATTTTGGACAGTTCGATGCTGGTGCGCGCTAATTCCCGGCGCAAAGCCGCCGCCTGAGGGATTTTGGCGGCGATCTCCTCTTCCCGGCGGGAAACGGTAAGCTTAGCGTCCTGCTGACGCTGGCCGAGTATCCGCATCGCCTGGGCGTATAATTCACTGTGGCTGGCCATCGGTTATTTCCCCTTTCCGTCAGGAATATCAAAAATCCCCATATCTTCAAAATCGTTGATGTCAAAAGAACCCTTTTCGGTGCGGGAGGTTGTCTTTTCCCCCTGAGCCTCCTGGGGTGTGCGAAAGCCCTTGTCGTGCCAGGAAGCCAGGATCTTGTTGATGTAGGGAAAGGACATCTTCCCGATCTGATCCACCGTCCGTTCATAGGCCTCCCGGATCATCGCCATGTCAAAGCCATATTCCTTTACCCAGCGGTCGATATATTTTTTTTCGTTGACCGACAAGCTCCGTCCGCTGATGCCGAACATAGACTGCACCTGGCTTTCGGACTGATCCCTTTCGGTGATCTTTTTTAAATGTTTTTCCGCCGCTTCGTGGGTGCGGATCCCCTCGTCGTACCAGGCAGCCGCTGTCTTTTGGATATAGCGGATGCTGCCCTTTCCTTTCCCGATGCAGTATTTAACCACCATTAAAATCACGTCCACCGGCAGGCCCAGCCATTCCCGCATGGAGACTAAGCCCCGCTGCTCGGTAGAGGATACCGGGCGGCCGTACAACGCTTCCGCGCTTTGAAGCAAAAAGGCGATTTCCCCGTTTTCCCGGACCATCTGGGCGATCTCCCCGGCTGTTAAAACCGGCGGCGTCACCTCGGTGCGGCGGGGAGGCAAAGCTGTGGAGGGCGTCTCGTTTTTGTCCTCCGAAGGCGGAGAAGCCTCTTCCCCGCCGGACAGCCGGGCGGGCAGGATGCCCTTTTTGACCCAGTAAGCCACCGCCGCGTCCACCACGTCGGCGCGTACTCCCGCTATCCTGGCGATCTCCTGGGAGGAAGCTTTCGGCCTTTTGCAGCTAAGCACTGCCAGCAGGACTTTGACTTCGTCCCCCGACGCGGAGGCCAGATGCTCCTCCACCGCCGACGGCACCCAAAACACATTTTGCCATATTCCGCGGTCAAACTGATATTCCACAAAGCTTCCCTCCTTTCCGGAAATGAAAAATATTTTTGATAATAGACGATTTTCACCATCCACCTCTTCTGAGACGAATGCTAAAGTGTTATAAATATCGTCACGCAGGCGGACGATGCGCAAAGGTTCATTGCAAAATCTATCATTTTGCAATGAACCTTAAAAAATCGCTTGCGGACTATAAATCGTGGCCCGCATTTCGCATCTTACAGATGCGAAACCGCGATTTTTCAGTGGGCAAAAGTGGCAGAGCCGGTTTTTGACACTGGAATGATTAGAAGGGGGGCTTGCCCCTCTTCTACAAGCGTTGCAGTTATTATACCATGAGCACAGCGTGCGAATGGGATAATTGGCAATTCCGCCGGTTGCCTCGTTTAGAGGCGAGGCGGATGCCATAAGAATAAGCGTATAATAGCCGTTTCACGGCTATTATACCACACCTTTTCCGGCGGCACAACCATTCCGGAGCTTCTGCACCCCTGCCCTCAGCAGGCCCGCAGGATGAGCATGGCCGCATAATGGGGGATCGCAAAAGACTCCGGCGCGATCTTGTCAAGCAGGGAAAGATGCTCTTTTTCAAAGCGGCTTACCTGCTCCGGGGACAGGGAGGCCCCGATGCCCCGGCAGGCTTTTATCCGGCCGTTCCAGCTCTTCCGGGTGAAGGGGATGGAAAAGTCCAGGATTTTAGACTCTTCTTTGACAAATAAGCCCTCCGCTTCAGGGGGAACGGCAAGCGGCTTTCTTACCTCCCCTCTGCCCGACCAGTTGGGATTGTACCGCAAAATCAGCTTCTCGCTTTCGGCCGCGATTTCGCTTTCGCAGGGAAGCCACGCCATATAAAAGATTCCCAGCCGGCCGCCCGGCTTCAGCATCCGGTAAAGCTTAGGCAGCAAAACTGCGTGATCAAAATAAAAAAAGCACTGGCAGGCAGTCACCGCGTCAAAAGAGTTTTCCGCAAAGTCGATTTCCTCCGCCGGGCAAACCAGATAATGGATGCAAAGCCCGGCGGCCTTGGACAGGCGTTTGGCCTGCTCGATCTGCTGGGGCGAGATATCCACGCCGGTAAAGTGAGCGCCCTGTTCGGCCAGATGCCGGGGAAGCACCCCTGTCCCCGTTCCCAGATCCAGCACCTGCTGGCCTTGTAAGCCAATCCCCATCTGTGTGATCGCCTCGTAAAACGCCGGCGGGTAAATATCCCGGTATTTTGCGTAATCCTCCGACGCTTTTCCCCAGTCAAAGGGTTTTCCCTCATCAATTCCTTCCAGACGCATCAGCAGTTCCTCCATCACTAAATAAGCGGGTATAAAATGCAGCCCATAAAACTATGGGCTGCAACAGGCTGTCGAAAAGCCTTCCTCGGGCATTTAAATTTGTCCAAACCGGCGACAGATGCGCAAAGGTTCATCGCAAAATTTACAATTTTGCGATGAACCTTAAAAAATCGCTTGCGGGCTATGAATCGTGGCCCGCATTTCGCATCTTACAGATGCGAAACCGCGATTTTTTCGGTGGGGAATGGTAGAAGGGGGAAAAGCCCCTCTTCTAGAGCTTATCCCTTATTCCTCTGTTTTTTCCGAAACAGCGGCGATCCCCAGATCGTCAAGCTGTTTTTGATCCACCGGCGAGGGGCACATGGTCATCAGCTCGCTGGCATTTTGCACCTTGGGGTAAGCGATTACATCCCGGATGCTGTCGGTACCCAACATCTGCATCACCAGCCGGTCCAGGCCGATGCCCATACCGCCATGGGGCGGCGCGCCGTACTGGAAAGCGTCTAACAGGAAGCCAAACTTCTCTTTCGCTTCTTCCTCGCTTAAGCCCAGCAGCCGGAAGATGCGGCTTTGCAGCTCGGGGTCGGTGATGCGGATGGAGCCGCTGGACAGCTCGATGCCGTTTAACACGAGATCATAGGCCTGGGCGCGCACCTTGGCCTTGTCGGTCTCCAGATATTCCACGCATTCCTCCAACGGAGCGGTAAAGGGATGGTGCATAGCCACAAACTGACCTAAATCCTCGTCGTACTCAAAGAAGGGGAACTCCACCACCCACAGGAAGTTGTAGCCCTCCCGCTTGATCTCAAGTTTACTCGCCACCTCCAGCCGGAGCTGGCCTAATTGGGCGAGCACATGGCTCGTTTTGCTGTCGGCGATAATGAGCACCACGTCCCCGGTCTGGGCGCCGGCCCGCTCCAGGATGGCCGCCATCTCTTCTTCTGATAAAAACTTGGAAAAGGATGCTTTCATCCCGTCGGGAGCCATCCGCACCCAGGCAAGGCCCTTGCCGCCGATGCCCTTGACAAATTCGGTGAGCTTGTCGATCTCCTTGCGGCTTAACGCCGTCACCGCGTCCTTGGCGGTGATGCAGCGCACACTGCCGCCCGCCTGCACCGCGCCGGAAAACACCCCGAACCCGCAGTCCTTTACCAGGTCGCTTAAATCCACAAGCTCCATGCCAAAGCGGGTGTCCGGCTTGTCGGAGCCGTAACGCTCCATCGCCTGCTGGTAGGTAAGCCTGGGCAGCGGCAGAGGAACATCCACCCCCAGTACTTCCTGAAATACCCGTTTGATGTACCCTTCCCCGATGCTCAGCACATCCTCCATGTTTACAAAGGACATCTCCAGGTCGATCTGGGTAAACTCCGGCTGCCGGTCGGCCCGCAGGTCCTCGTCCCGGAAGCACCGGGCGATCTGCATATACCGGTCAAAGCCCGCCACCATGGACAGCTGCTTATACAGCTGGGGGGACTGAGGCAGGGCGTAAAAGCTCCCCTTATGGATGCGGCTGGGGACTAAAAAGTCCCGGGCCCCCTCCGGGGTGGAGCGGATAAGCATAGGGGTTTCGATCTCTAAAAAGCCGTTTTCGTCAAAATAATCCCGGGTCACCTTGGCGATCTGGTGGCGCAGCATCAGGTTTTTTTGCAGCACCGGCCGCCGAAGATCCAGATACCGGTATTTTAACCGCAGTTCCTCTTTCACGTTGGTGTCATCCACGATCTCAAAGGGCGGGGTCTGGGCTTTATTTAAGATCCGCAGATCCTCCACAAACACTTCGATGGTACCGGTGGGCAGGTCGGGGTTAATACTTTCCCGCTTGCGCACAGTGCCCTTTGCCATGAGCACATATTCCGCCCGGCAGCCCGAAGCTTTTTCAAACACTCCCCGGTCAGAGGCGTCGTCAAACGCCAGCTGAACAATGCCCGTACGGTCTCTTAAATCAATAAAAATCAGGTTTCCCAGATCCCTTGTCTTCTGCACCCAGCCACAGACGGTCACCGCCTTGCCGATTTCCTGTTCCGAAAGGTGATTGCAGTAATGGGTCCGTTTTAACCCGGTCATGGTATCCGCCATTTTTCTCTACTCCTATCCTACTTATTCCTGCTGTCCTAACAGCCTTAAAATGTCCGCATCGCCGATCTGGTCGCTGAGTTCACTGGTGGCCCGGGCTAGTCCCGCATCGTACAGCCGCCGGGTCAGCTCCTCGCCCAGCTCCACCGGGGAGCTCTCGCCGGTGTCCATATCCTTGAGCTGGGCCTTGCCGGATTCCAGCTCGGAATCCCCCAGCACCATGGACATCTTTGCCCCGATCTTGTTGGCGTATTTCATCTGGGCCTTCACGCTGCGGCCCATGGTGTCGCACTCCACATAAAAGCCCTCGTCCCGGAGCCTTGCGCACAGCTCGCCCGCCTTGATGTTGGCCGCGTCGCCGATGCTGGCAATATAAAGCTCGCACGCCCGGGGTTCGGGAAGCTCGTTTTGCTGGGCGGCTAATAACAAAAGCAGCCTTTCCAGCCCCATGGCAAAGCCGAGACCGGGGGTCTTGGCCCCGCCCAGTTCCTCCACCAAACCGTCGTAACGGCCGCCGCCGCAAACCGTGCCCTGGGCGCCGATCTGGCTTGTGACAAACTCAAACACCGTCTTGGTGTAGTAATCCAGTCCCCGGACAATGTGGGGATTGACGGTATAGGCGATCCCCATTTTGTCAAGACGGGTTTTAACCCCTTCAAAATGCTCCCGGCACTCGTCGCAGATAAAGTCCAGCACCACGGGAGCGCCCTTGGCGATCTCGGAGCAGACGGGGCTTTTGCAGTCCAAAATCCGCATGGGATTGGTCTCCAGCCGAGAAAGGCAGGTTTCGCAAAGCTCGTCCTTGTGGCCCTCAAAATACGCCTTTAACGCCTGGTGGTACTTGGGGCGGCACTGGGGGCAGCCGATGGAGTTAAGCTCCAGCGTTAAATTTTGCACCTGCAAAACCTTGAAGATTTCGTAAGCCAGACCGATCACCTCGGCGTCCGCCGCCGGGCTTTGGCTTCCCAGCATCTCCACGCCGAACTGGTGAAACTCCCTTAACCGGCCGGCCTGGGGCTTTTCATACCGGAAGCAGCTGGTGAGGTAGCTGACCTTTAAGGGCAGAGCGTCTGCCAGCAGGCCATGCTCCACCGCCGCCCGGACGGCGCCCGCCGTCCCCTCCGGCTTCAGGGTGATGCTGCGGTTTCCCTTGTCGGTAAAGGTGTACATCTCTTTTTGTACCACGTCGGTGGTGTCCCCCACCGAGCGGTGAAACAGCTCGGTATGCTCAAAGGTGGGGGTGCGGATCTCCTTAAATCCGAAAAGGGCAGCGGTTTCCATCGCCACCGTCTCCAAAAAACGCCACTGATAGCTGTCTTTGGGCAGAATGTCCTGGGTTCCTCTGGGAGCCTTGGTCAGCAGTGCCATGTTTTTTCTTCCTTTCTCATCCTTTTAATTCCATAAAAAAAGCTTCCCGCCCCGGTAAAAAACGCATTACCAAGGGACGCGAAGCCTATCTGTTCACGTGGTGCCACCCTATTTCCGGCGGAAGATTTCCGCCGCTTTTTCCCTTTAACGCAGGGGATACGTTTGCGTTTTGGCGCAAACTGCTCCAAAGGTGTCTTCTTTCCCCCGTGAATTCCCGGCGGCTTTCACCAAATACCGCCTTCTCTGTCGGGAACAGGTGCGGAAATACTCTTCCTTTATCATCACAGCTATTGTTATTTCGGAATTGACTTAAAAGTTGTGGGGATTGACGATGTTGCGCCATTCCAGGTCTCCGCGCTCCAGCCCGTGGATCAAAACCTCCGCCGTGGCGATGTTGGTGGCCATGGGGATGTTGTGTACGTCGCACAGCCGCAGCAAGGTCATCTCATTGGGTTCGTGAGGCTTGGGGTTAAGAGGATCCCTGAAAAACAGCAGCATATCAATTTCGTTGCAGGCGATTCTGGACGCGATCTGCTGATCGCCTCCTTGGGAGCCGCTTAAAAAGCGCTGGATATTCAGGCCTGTCGCCTCGGCTACCAGCTTTCCCGTCGTCCCGGTGGAGCACAGGTTGTGTCTGCTGAGAATGCCGCAATAGGCAATGCAAAATTGTACCATGAGTTCTTTTTTTGAGTCGTGTGCGATAAGTGCAATGTTCAATGCAACAGACCTCCTTCTGTTTTTATTGGCGGGCGACTGACGGGAACTCAGCGCACGGCAAGGGGACAATATTCCCCCGTCAAGCGCCTGGCAGTATTGCGAAACGCCTGTGCCGCCAGACTGTCCTGTGGCAGAGGCTTTCCGCTGCCGTAACAAATGTTAATCGCCTGTTCTTCGGGGATGACGCCGATTAACGGCAGCCCTACCCCGTCGATCACATCATCTAAATCCCGAATCAAACCTCTTTTCATTCCTTCACGGCTTGCACGGTTGATAAGCAGATGTTTTTGCAGTATGCCGTCGTCTTTGATAAGCCCGGCCAAGCGGCCGCCGTCCCGGATACACACCGGGTCAGGGGTGGTGACCACAAGAAGGCGGTCCGCTGTCTGTCCGGTGATCCCCGCGCTTAAGCTCAGGCCGGCCGGGAGATCGAGAAACAAAAAGTCAAATCCCTTGCGCAGCCCGCTGCACAGCAGTTTTAAATCATCCAGCCGGAACGCTTCCGGCGGATGAACCCCAGCCGCGATCAGGCTGAGCCTTTCGTGGACGCCGCTTGTCACAATTGCTTGTCCTACGCCGCAGGCTCCGGAAAGCAGGTCGCCTAAATCATACACGACCTCGTCCTGACAGCCCAGCATCAGATCAAGCCCCCGCAGGCCAAAGTCCAGTTCCAAAATCAAAACGCTTTTGCCCACCTGGGCCAGCGCATAGCCAAGCCCCACGCAAGCCGAGGACTTTCCCGCGCCGCCTTTTCCCGATGTAACTGCTACTACCTGCGACATGCAACCACCATCATGCCTTTTATAGAAAAGCATATAAAAGGCGGATTTCATTGAGTAAATCTTCTTATATACTCCTAATTCTTATTCTACCATAATTCTCTCATTTGTCAAAACATTTTTTGGCCAATCCGACATTATTTTAACAATGTCCCGCTCTGCTGCGGCTCCTGGGCTGTAGGAGTCTGGGTGCTGTAATAAGCGTCAATCACCGGTTTAATTACGCTTCTGGCGCTGGTCCCCTGCTCCAGCACGCAGGCGATGGCAATCTCCGGCTCCTCCGCCGGGGCAAAGCCGATGACGGTGGAATAGAATTTGGTTTCGGTGGTCTGGGGGGTACCGGTTTTGATGGCCACGTCAAAGGAGTACTGCCGCAGCTCTGAAACATTGTTTGCAGCGGCGATCATGCCCTCCCGGACGATCTCAAAGGTGTTGTTTTTGTTTTCAATGGTGGACGCTACCACCGGCTGGGTTTCTTTAATCAGCTTATCGTAGTTATAGCTTTGGATGCTCTTGACAATATGGGTTTCATACCGGGTGCCCTTGTTGGCGATGGTGGCCGCCTGGGTGGCCATCTGCAAAGGGGTCACCGCCGTATCCATCTGGCCAATGGACGCCTGGGACACGTCGCCGGCGTTCCATTCCCGGCCCACCTCTTCGGCGTATTCCGGGCTGGTCAGATGCCCGATGGCGGTGGGGATCTCCAGTCCCGTGTCCACCGCCAAACCAAGCTTATTGGCGTATTCGTTTTCCTTTTCGATGCCCAGCCGCCGGCCTACGTCATAGAAAAAGATGTTGCAGGACACCTGCAAAGCCCTTACCACACTGATGCTATTATGGTAGCCGGTGCATCTGGGGCGGAAGGGGGCCGGCCAGTAGGTGTATACCCGATGGCAGGTAACCGTGGAATTCCGGTCGATAACCCCTTCGCTGAGCGCCCCCACCGCCACGGCGGTTTTATAGGTAGAGCCCGGGCGGTAAGTGCCCATCAGCGCCCGATTGAACAGCGGGTTTCCTTCGTCACTGTTGAGCTCCGCGTAATTGGTTTTGTAGTCGTTGATATCATAGGAAGGATAGGTGGCCGTCGCCAGCACCTCGCCGGTGTCCACATCCAAAACCACAATGGCGCCTGCCGAACCGTCCTTTTTATTCTCGATCCGGTCTTTTAAAATGTCCTGGACTTCCTGCTGAAAGTATTTATCGATGGTGAGCATCACCGTATTGCCCGGCACGGTGGCTTCCTTTTCCGCCACGCTCACCACGTCGCCCTTGGAGTTTTGCTCCACCTGGCGGACGCCGTCGGTCCCCCGCAGGTATTCCTCCATCGCCTTTTCAATACCGCTTTTTCCCACGGTGGCGTTCATGGCATAGCCCTGCTCTTTGTACTCCTCGTATTCCTCCGCATAAATCGGCCCCACCGTCCCCAAAATGTGGGGAGCGATGTCGCCGCTGACATAATCCCGGATGGTTTCTTCCGCTACGTCCACACCGGGGAGATCGTAGTCAAGCTCCTTGACCTTGGTGACGGTGGAAGTGGCGATATCCTCCGCAAAGGTGTACTGCACATAGGGAGAAAAATCCGCCTGAAGCATGGAGAAGCGCACACCGGCGATTTTGCGGGTTGTCTCGTCGTCATAGCCGGTGATTTCATACCGCTCGATCAGCTCATCCATACAGTTTTCCGCCGTGGCATAGGTGTTAAGCCCCAGGGTGGACTTGGCGCGGTTGATGTCCGCCTCATCCTCTCCCTCCTCAAACTGATAGGGCTTTGTGTCGGTGATGGGCAGCTCATCCACCCAGTCCTCCCCCGACTGTTCCATCAGCTGGATTAACGAAACGATAATGCTGTTTTCCTCTCCTTCCGGCATAAACACCCGGTCGAAGATAATGTTAAAGGCCACCTTGTTAATAGCCAGCGGCCGGCCGTACCGGTCCACAATCTCCCCGCGGGGCGCCTTGACCGAAACGGTGCTGATGGTTTTTCGGTTCGCAGCCTCCCGATAGGTGGCTCCTTCCACGATTTGATACTGCATCAGGCGTACACAGCTGAGTATAAACGCCACACACACTACGGCGGACAGGATAATCAGCCTCACGCGGTTGCTTTTTGGTTTTCCTTTTGCCAAACAGGACACCTCCCAGAATCTGCCGCAAATATCCCAAACACATCGCAAAATGCGGGCCATAAGCCATGGTCCGCAAACGGTTCTGCAAAGGGTAGCCGCAAATTTTTTGCCGGCTACCCTTTCCCCAAAAAATATGCCAATGGAACCCTTAAACCCGTACCACCTCGTTAAATTTCGACGCGATCTTGCGCACCAGCAAAAACATCAGGGGGCTCAAAAGCGTCGTATACACCACGGTGGGCAGCGTGACCTGCAAAAGGATCTGGAGCACCCCCGCATAGCCCCACATGGCGTAATAAAACAAAAAGTCCAGCATCTGCTGCGCCAGCATGACGCCGCCGCACAACAAGGCGGCGTTAAGCCAGTTGGCACGCATCAGATACATAATCAAAAGGGCGACGGTCGCACAGGCAATCATCATAATCAGGCCGTTATAGCCAAACAGCCTGTCGGAAGACACGTCCCACAAAAGCCCTGTTAAAATACCGATAAAAGCGCCGGCCCACTCCCCTTCAAAGATGGCGATGCAAAGGGCGAAGGGGACAATCAGCACCGGCTTGACGCCCATGATCTGAAATAATCCCGGCGTTGTTTGCAAAGTATAAAACAAAAGGAGCAAAACAACATAGATAATCCATTTGATGACGTTTTTATGGGCCTGCTTCATGGACTACTCCCCTCCCTGAGAAGACGCTCCACCAGAAGAGGTGGCGCCCGCCTGAGAGGAGGTGTCCTGGCCGGAGGATGTATTCCCGGCTTCATCGCCGCCTTGGCCCAAAAAATCCGTGATGACAAAAACGTCTTTGATATTCGAAATATCCACCGCCGGGTTGATGACCGCATAAACCGACGCGCCGCTGGATTCCGGCTGGACGTCCTCCACCGTGCCGATCACCAGATCCTGTGGGAAAATGCCGCTGACGCCGGTGGTCACGATCAGGTCGCCCTTGGCGATCGCCGTCTCCCGCAGCAGGTACTCAAGCTTGCAGTGCCCTTCCTGGGACAGCACCGCATCCCCCGTCACCACGCCGGTTTCATTGGTATGGACGCTGTAAGCCCCCACGTTAAGCTCCGGGCTTAAAATCGTCGTCACCCGGGCAGTGGTGGCGTTTACCTCGGAGATATAGCCGATCAATCCGTCGCTGGAGATCACCGGGTCGTGAAAGCTCACCCCATGGATGCTCCCCTTATCAATCTGGAAGGATCCAAACCGGTCGGAAGGATCCCGGGCGATCACCGAGGCGTTGGTCATCTCAAAATCCTCGTTTGCCTCTTTAAGGCCGATCATTTCCTTGAGCTGCTCGTTTTCAGTTTTATACCTTTCAAAGTCCACCAGCTCCTCCCGCAGATCGGCGATCTGGGCGCGAAGCTCCTCGTTTTCCTTGGCGTTTTCACCCGCGTTCATAAACTCGCCTAAAAAACCAGTAGCCGCCCCCGAAATCGTCGAAGACAGCTTCTGAAGCGGCGCGGTGATCGCGCTTAATATTTTTCCCGGTACGGTGGACGAATCCTGCGTCGAAGCAGCGTAAAGCATAAAGCCCAGCAGCACGGCGACCAGCGCCAGCAGGATCTTAAAACGTTTGCTGTGCAAAAATTCGCGCATGAAGCGATGTCCTCCCTAACCTTGGAACCAGTTTCACGCAAGATGGAACGAGGGAGCAATCAATACTTGTTGTCCTCATCCGACAGCACATCGCCCAGATGGTCGATGTCTTCCAAAACCTTGCCGGTGCCCTCCGCCACGCAGTCCAAGGGGTTTTCCGCGATGTGTACCGGCATACCGGTTTCTTCCGCCACCAGCTTGTCAAGGCCACGCAGCAGCGCGCCCCCTCCGGTGAGGGTGATGCCCTGGTCGATAATGTCGGCCGCCAGCTCCGGCGGGGTTTTTTCCAGCGTCACCTTGATGGCGTCCATCACCTTGGCCAAAGGCTCCGCCAGCGCTTCCCGGATCTCGTCGGAGGAAACCGAAATATTCTCCGGCAGACCGTTTAACAGGTTGCGCCCTTTAATATCCATGGTCAGCTCTTCCTCAAAGGGATAGGCGCTGCCAATGGCGATCTTGACGTTTTCGGCGGTGCGTTCGCCGATTAACAGGTTGTATTTTTTCTTTACATAGTTGACGATGGAGGAATCGAACTCGTCCCCTCCCACCCGGACGGTCTTATAGGATACAATACCGCCCAGAGAGATCACGGCCACCTCGCTGGTGCCGCCGCCGATATCCACCACCATGCTGCCGGTAGGCTCCACAATAGGAAGCCCCGCACCGATAGCGGCAGCCATAGGCTCTTCGATAATATAGACCTTTTTGGCCCCGGCGTTAACCGCGGCGTCCTTCACCGCCCGGCGCTCCACTTCGGTTACGCCGGAGGGGATGCAGATGATGACCCGGGGGCTTGCAAAGCGGGATTTGTTCATCGCCTTGTGGATAAACTCCTGCAGCATGCTGGTTGTCACGTCAAAATCCGCGATGACCCCGTCCTTTAAGGGCCGTACCGCCCGGATAGAGCCGGGGGTGCGTCCGATCACGTCCTTGGCCTCCTGGCCCACCGATTTCACCGTATCCGTTCTTGTATCCACCGCGACCACCGATGGTTCGCGGATAATAATGCCTTTGCCCTTCATAAAAATCAGCGTGTTCGCCGTTCCCAAATCGATCCCAATGTCCCGTGAAAACATGGTTGTTCCCCTTTCTGCTGTGCAAATGTGTAAATAATAAAACTGTCCAGTCCTTCTATCTCAAAACCGCCCGGAGAGCACAAACCCTCCCCAGGCAATGGATCATGCTGAAACAATCGTTGCAAGCGGGCTGCCCGCTCTTAATCTATTCTATTATAACCGGTTTACGCAAGATTCACAACATTTTTTTCAGAATTTTTTTATTCGTCAATAAATTGTAAGATTTCCCTTTTTAGCCGTGCCACGGGAAGGCCCACCACGTTGTAAAAATCCCCCTCAATCCCCTTAACGAGAAGGCCGCCCCGGCCCTGGATACCATAGGCGCCCGCCTTGTCAAAAGGTTCCCCGGTTTTTAGATATTCCTCGATTTCCTCCGGGGAAAGGGGATAAAATTCCACCTTGGTCTCTTCGTAAAACTCCCGGCGCTTTCCATTCCCGGCAAGGCACACCCCGGTGAGCACCCGGTGCACCCGGCCGGACAGGGCGTTTAGCATATCCGCCGCCTCTTCCCGGGACCCAGGGATGCCGAACACTCCCTCTTCCGGGGAGACCACAATCGTATCGCAGCCGATCACGAGACAGTCCTCCGGCAGCCGGGAGGCCACCCCCAGCGCTTTTTGCCGGGCCAAAAACTGCACCAGTTCTTCGGGAGGGACCGGTTTTTTCATATCCTCCGGCTCGCCGGAGGGGATCGCCTCGAAAGAGGGAAAAATCCACTGTAACAGTTCCCGCCGCCTGGGGGAGCGGGAGGCTGAAATCACTCTCATCTCTTAAAATCCTTTGCTGAAACGTTTATAAAAAATAAGGCACACGATCACGCTGATAATCTGCGCCAGGCTGATGTCCACCGAAAAGCCGAATTGCAGTTTGATGACCGCCAGGTCCAGCGTCGCCGGGCCCAGAGAGATGCCGGAGCCCCAGCCAAGCCAGCTGAGCCAGCTGACATAAGAGGATGCCCGGCCGATCACCGTACCGATAATGACTCCCGCTAAAAAGAAAAAGATTAAAAGCAGCACTTTTTTCCAGTTCATCTTCATGAATGCAAACCCCTCAATTTAAAACTTCCCGGATCATTTCCGGCCGGTGGAGCCAAAGCCGCCCGCTCCCCGGACGGTGTCCTCCAGCTCGTCCGCCTCCTGAACCTCCGGCGTCAGGACGGGGGCGATCACCATCTGGGCCATCCGCTCCCCCGGAGAGATGGTATACGCCTCCCCGGAATGGTTAAAAAGGCTCACCATAATCTCCCCCCGGTAGTCGCTGTCCACCACGCCCACGCAGTTGGCGGGGGCGATTCCCTTTTTGGTGGCAAGGCCGCTTCGGGCATAGATAAACGCCGCCGTCTGCTCCGGCAGGGCAATCGCGATCCCGGTGGGGATCATCTTTGTCTGCCCCGGAAGGATCTCCTCCGGCGCACTAAGGCAGGCGCACAGGTCGTACCCGGCGCTCCCCGGCGTAGCCCTTTGGGGGATGATAGCGTTTTCCCGTAACCGTTTGATTTTCATCTCCATAAATAACTACCTTTCCTGTTGTTGTTTTAGCGGCTGCCTTTTTTAAAGCACGCCCCGGTAATATAGTCCTCTTGTAAGCTTTGCCGGCTTATGCTGCTTCTTCCCGGCATAGCTGTGGATGATTTTTGCACATTGCTCTTTGGTCTCGCTTGTAAAATACAGCGTTAAAAAATCGCACCATTCCCATTCCTCCAGCCGGTCGGCCAGATACAAAACGGCGCTGTTAAAAAGCTCGGTATACCCTTCGGAACACCGCACCGGGAACCGCTCCCCTTTCCGGTCGGTTAAAAAGGACCTTTTCCCGCATTCCCGGCAGGACTTTTGGTTTTTCACCGGGCAGTTCCGAGTGAGCATTAAAGGCAAACACCCATAGGCGATCACGCCCTTTAACCCCGGCGTCTGGATCCGCCTGGCCTGGGAAAGGGTAAGCTCAAAGGAAAGGGTAAACTCCCCCACACCCTGTTCCCACAGCCGCCGGGCGGCCAGGGAGTTTGTCACATTAAGCCCGAACCCTCCTTGGCAGGAAAACCCAAGCTCCCTTGCCCAGGAAAGCTGGGCAATGTTTTGTATAAGCAGCTTCCGGTAGCCCCGCTCACGCAAAGCGGCAAGCTCTTTTTTTACGATTTTCTCCCAGCCGAACATGGCCCGGGGGAGTTCCAGAATGCAGCGTTCCAAAAGCTTTTCATCCAGCTCAGGGTGCTTTGCCACCTCCTTGTAGGGGAGGATGATCTGCGTAAGCTTATCCGCGTTTTCCGGAAGCTGGTCTGCCGACAAAAAACGGCCCTGTATAAAGGGCTTATCCTTTTTATTCTCTTGCTCCTTCTCCGGAAAAGGATCTTCCCGGTATGGGAAACAGGGCTTGGGGGCCGGTTTTCCCCTTTCTAGCAGCAGCTTCTCACAACACTCTCTTCGCAGGGCATTAAGATGGGAGGCGGGGATCATCAGCCCCTCCTCCAGCTGTATGTTGATGCTCTCAGCGTAAAAGGGCGTCCCGCCCAGCTTTTCCAGGGCCTTTTTCACATCTTCTTCCCCGGTGGGGCGGTGAAGGGCCCGTTCCGGCGGTTCCCCTTTTGCAAACACCCGATTTTCTTCCCCGTCTTCCATGGACAGGGTTATCGGCAAACCGTTTTCCGCCGAAAAGGTAAGGGTCACCCCCACACGGGGCATCTCCTGCTTATACAAATTGGCAAGGCCTTTTAAAACCCCAGCCGCTGCGGTGACGTCTTCCTTTTCCCGGGAGCCGAACATGGCGGGAGAAAGTTTTCCTTCCAGATATCCGGCGGTAAAGCCGCTGCGGGAAAACACCGCCCGCAGGGTGTCCACATCCGCCGCCTGGCCGCCCAGGGCCTTGTGGTAGGAGGACACCGCCGCCGCCACATATTCCGGCCGCTTCATCCTCCCCTCGATTTTTAAAGAGGTCACCCCTGCCCGGCGCAGGCCGTCCAAATCCTCGATGCCGCACAGGTCTTTTAACGACAAGTCCTTCGCCGGTTTTCCCGTGGAGGAAAAGGGCAGCCGGCAGGGCTGGGCGCACTGGCCACGATTCCCGCTGCGGCCGCCTAACATGGCGCTTAAATAACACTGCCCCGATACCGACATGCATAAAGCGCCGTGGACGAACACCTCCAGCTCCATGTCCAGGGCGGCCCGATGGATCTCCGCGATTTCCGTGAGGGAAAGCTCCCTTGCCAGCACGGCGCGGACAAAGCCCAGCCGTCTTGCTTCCTTCACCCCGTCGGGGGTGTGGATGGTCATCTGGGTGGAGGCGTGAAGCCGCATGGAGGGGCAGATTTTCCCCGCCAGCGCCGCCGTCCCCAAATCCTGGACGATCAGCCCGTCCACTCCGCAGGCGGCGGCCGTCTCGATGCACCCGGCCAAAGCGGGAGTCTCCCCGTCAAAGGCCAGGGTATTCACTGTCTGGTACACCTTGGCGCCCCGCTCATGGCAATAACGCACCGCCTCTAAAAGCTCCTGCTTGTCGAAATTGTGGGCCGAGGCCCGGGCGGAAAAGGACTTCTGCCCTACATACACTGCATCCGCGCCGCACAAAACCGCGGCCGCAATGCTCTCGGGGCCGCCGGCGGGGGCAAGCAGTTCCAAATCGTGCAGCTTTTTCATTTATCCAGCTTGTCTTTTAAGGAGCAAAGCTCCAGATCCGTTTTCAGCTTGGCAATCTCCCGGTCTTTCTCCGCCAACTGGGCGCGAAGCTTGTCCGCCTCCAGCCGGGCGTTGGCGGCCTCTTCCACATAGCTGGTAATCTGGGTGCGGATGTTGTCGATATCCGAATTGGTCTTTAAGCTGTCGTCCATCAGCCCCAGGGCCACCATCACAGCCGCCGTCGTCAGGGTGATGGAATCGCTGCTGTTCATAAAATCGTTGATTTTTTTATCCAGCTGTTTCGCAAGTCCGGCTAAATAAGCGGGGCTTTCAGTGGTTTGCAGGGTGTATTCCTTTCCGCAAACCACGACTTTTGCTTTATTATAACTCATAAACGGCTCCTTCTTTCACATGATAGTAGCAGGTTTACATATAATTTATTATAGTACATATCCGGTTTTTAAAAAAGAGGGATTTGTAAAAAAATAGCTTGATCCCGTCGTTTTTTCGCTGATTCTCCCCGCTCCTGTTTTGCGGGCATGGGGAAAATCCGGCCTTTTAACGGTACAGAATCCCCTTTAACCGGAAATTTTTCCTGAAACCAGCTTTTAATAGGCCCAATTTTTCGGAGAAAATCCTTAAAAATCATCAAAAAAGTCTTTTTACCTGAATTTTGTTTGCAATCCGCCACCCTATGGGGTAAAATAAAGATAAATGGGAGGTTATCGCTATGAGTTATACCAAACAACAGATCAGTCAGCTCATCGCTAAAAAGCTGGAATGGGATTTTGGCATTAAACCGGTGGATGCATCTGACAATCAATTTTACAAAGCACTTTCCTCGGTTATGGTGGATATCTTAGCGGAAAAACGGCAGAAATTTTATACACACTCCATGTCTAACGGCAAAAAGCAGGTTTATTACCTGAGTATGGAGTTTTTAATGGGTCGTTCCTTAAAAAACAGCATTTATAATTTAGGGCTGGAGGAACCTGTAAAAGCTGCCCTGGATGAATACAACGTATCCATGGAAAACCTGTTTGAACAGGAACCGGACGCGGGGCTCGGCAACGGCGGTCTGGGCCGTCTCGCCGCCTGTTTTCTGGACTCTCTGGCCACGCTGGAATATCCTGCTACCGGCTATTCCATCTGTTATGAATTCGGCATCTTTAAACAAAAGATTATCGACGGCTGGCAGACCGAGCTGCCCGACAACTGGCTCCCCGGCGGCGAGGTGTGGCTGAAAGCCTCTCCCGACGCGGCGGTAGACGTCAACTTCGGCGGCGAAATCGAGGAGTTTTGGGACAGCGGCTATCACCACATCAACCATAAAAACTACACCACGGTCCGGGCGGTCCCCTACGACATGTATGTGTCCGGCTACAAAAGCCAGGGGGTTTCCCTGCTGCGGCTTTGGAAAGCGGAAAGCTCCGCTTTTGATATCAACAGCTTTAATAAGGGCGACTATATGAACGCATTGGGGCAGAGCACCATTGCCGAGGCGATCTCCAAGGTGCTGTACCCTAACGACAACCACACTCAGGGAAAGCTTTTGCGGCTTAGACAGCAGTATTTTATGTGCGCCGCTTCGGTTGGCGACATTGTCAACCGCCATATCGCCAACTACGGGACGCTGGACAACCTCCACGAAAAGGTGGCTATCCACATTAACGACACCCATCCCACCCTGGCGATTCCCGAACTGATGCGCATCCTGTTGGACGAGTGCGGCTATTCCTGGGATAAAGCGTGGTATATTGTGGAAAATACCTTCGCCTACACCAACCACACCGTTATGCGGGAGGCTTTGGAATGTTGGAACGAGGACTTGTTCCGCTCCCTTCTGCCCCGCATCTACCAGATTGTCAAGGAGATCAACCGCCGCTTCTGCGAGCAGGCTATGGACATCACCCACGGGGACTCCGGCAAGGTGGATTATATGTCCATCATCAACAACCATCAGGTGAAGATGGCAAACCTGTGTGTTATCGGCTCCCACTGCGTCAACGGGGTATCCAAGCTCCACAGCCAGATCATCAAGGAGGAGCTGTTCCACGACTTTTACGACATTACCCCGCAGAAGTTCCATAACGTCACCAACGGCATCGCTTACCGCCGCTGGCTGTATCAGTCCAACCCCGGCCTGACCAATTTGCTCAAAGAAACCATCAGCGACGGCTTTCTGCGGGACGCCTCCCGGCTGGCGGACTTCCGAAAATATACCGGCGACAAACAGGTGCTGGACAAACTGGCCGCCATCAAAAAGGAAAACAAAGAGCGGTTTGCAAACTATATCAAACGCCAAACCGGCGTTGTCCTCAATACAGACTCGATATTTGACGTTCAGGTCAAGCGGCTGCACGAGTATAAACGGCAGCATCTAAACGCCATGAACATCATCCACGAATATCAGTACCTCTTGGAGCATCCGGACGCCGATTTTCTCCCCAAAACCTATATCTTCGGCGCCAAGGCCGCTCCCGGCTACTTCCTGGCCAAGCAAATCATCAAGCTTTTATGCTCCTTGTCCGCTGAGATCGAGAAAAACGAAAAAATCCGCGACAAGCTGCGCATCGTCTATCTGGAGGATTACCGGGTCACCCTATCCGAGCTTTTGATGCCCGCCAGCGAAATCAGCGAGCAGATCTCTTTGGCGGGGACCGAGGCCTCCGGCACCGGCAACATGAAACTGATGTTAAACGGCGCCATCACCCTGGGAACCATGGACGGCGCTAATGTGGAGATCGCCGGGGAAGTGGGGATGGACAACATCATCTCCTTCGGCCTTTCCACCGAGGAAGTAAACGCCCGCCGGCAGGCAGGGTATCATCCTCAGGAAATCTACGACCACAACCCCGCCGCCAAAGCCGCCATCGATCTGATGTTCTCGGGCATCAATGGGGAAACCTTCGAAGACGTGGGCAACTCCCTGCGGTTCTCCGACCCCTATCTGGTGCTGGCGGACTTCGACGCCTACCGGGATGCTCAGGCAAAAGCATCCAAGCTATACCGCAAGCCCTATGTCTGGAACGAGATGTCTTTGCAGAACATCGCCGGCGCCGGCAAGTTTTCTTCCGACCGTTCGATCCAGGATTATGCCAAAAACATCTGGAATCTGTAATATTCGGTAAAATTATTACAATCAGTAAAACACCAGCCTCCCATACAGCATGGGAGGCTGGTGTTTTTTGATAGGGGTTGCCGCAAAACAGACGTGTTGCGGCAACCCCTTGTCGTCTCTATCCATTGTTTTCCCCGGCCCCCTCCGCAGGAAGGGCGGGAAGGAAAACCCGGAAGATAGTGCCTTTTCCCAGGGTGCTTTCCACCTGGGCGCGGCCGCCGTGGATGCGGGCGATCCAGTCCACATAGGACAGCCCCAGTCCAAAGCTTCCACCGTCCTCATGGCCCCGGGCGGTATCCCCTTTATAAAACCGCCGGAACACCTTGGGGAGATTTTCCTCCGAGATGCCGATGCCGTCGTCGGACACCGCAATCTCCGCTTCCTCCCCCACCCGGCGAAGCTCCAGACGGATGGTGGATTTGCCGTACCGGATGGCGTTGGACACAAGGTTTGTGAGCAAACGGATAATCTGTACCTGATCGGCCTCCATCACCACCGATTGGTCTAAATCGGTGGTGATGCTGATATTCTTTTTGGCCGCTTGGGGCGCTAGTTCCTCCGCCACACTCTCGCACAGTTCAGCCAGCGGGATCGGTTCTTTTTCCAGCAGGTTTTGCGCGTCGGCGGAACGGGAAAGCTCCAACAGCTGGGCGATCAAAGAAGCCATGCGCTTCCCCTGCTTTTGGATGGAGACAACCGCCGCCCGGTATTCCTCTCCCGTTTTCTCCCCCCGCAGGGAATCCTCACACTGGGATAAAATAATCGCCGTGGGGGTGCGAAGCTCGTGGGAGACGTCGGCGGAAAACTGCCGCTCGTTTTCAAAGGACTGTTCCAGCCGGGAGAGCATGTCGTTTAAAGTCTCGGTCAGCACTTTAAACTCCCCCTTGGACTTGGGTACTTCCAGCCGCCGGGAAAGATCGTTTCCGCTGCTGATCTGCCGGGTCTCCTCGCAGATCTTTGTAAGCGGCCGAAAAGCCCGGCGGGTGATGAGGTACCCGCCCAAAATGGCCACCAACGTTAAGGCAGGCAGCCCGATCCACACCGTGCGGCGCACCAGGCGCATCATCTGTACACTGTTGTGCATGGAATAGATCCCCCGGATCCAGATGCCGCTGGTGTTGGGATGTTTAAGATACAGGTTATACACTGTCCAGGAGGTATCCCCTGTACCGGCTGTCTGCTGTTCCTCCGACACCAGCGGCATGGTCTGAGGAAAGCCCTGAGGCAGGGTCCCCGCCAGCGGAGTTCCCTTTTCCCCATACAGTACCAAAGTCACGCCGTTTTTATAAAAGTCAAAGTCCGGGTCGATCTCGATGCGGTCGTCATAAAAGGAGATATCCTCTGCTGCGTCCTTGACGGTTTGTTCCAGCTCTCTTGCAGAACTGTTTTCCACCTGGAAATCCACCGTCAAAAAAACGACTCCCACCGCCAGCAGTACGACGATAATCAAAATAACCGAGTAAAACAAGGTCACCCGGGCTTTCACCGATAGATGCTTCATGCCTGTTCCCTCATCACATAGCCCATGCCCCGCACGGTATGGATCAGCTTGTTAGGGTATCCGTCGTCGATTTTCTTCCGCAGGCAGCGGATATACACGTCGATAACGTTGCTGCCGCCCTCATAATCGTAGTTCCAGATGTGCTGCTCGATCTTTTCCCGGGAGAGAACCAGCCCCTTGTTGCACATGAGGTATTCTAGCAGCGCGTATTCCTTTTGGGTGAGCTGGATGATCTTACCGCCCCGGCGCACCTCCCGGGTGTTAAGGTCCAAGGAAAGATCTGCAAGCTCCAGACGGTTTTCGGTCACATCCACCGCCTGCCGCCGGATCATCACCCTGAGCCTTGCCAAAAGCTCCTCGTAGGAAAAGGGCTTTGCCATATAATCGTCCGCGCCGCTGTTTAAACCCTCCACTTTGTCTTCCACCGCGCCCCGCGCCGTCAGCAAAAGCACCGGGGTGCGGTCTTTTTTCGCCCTTAACGTGCGCAGCACCTGCAGCCCGTCCAGCTTTGGCAATAAAATATCCAGTATAATGGCGTCATATTCCGTCATCGAAGCGTATTCCAGCGCTTCCCGCCCATCCTCGCAGGCATCCACGCTGTAGCCTTCCTCTTCCAGCCGCTTGACGGTCAGTGACCGCAGGTTTTGTTCGTCTTCCACCACCAGTATCCGCATAAGGAACTATTCTCCTTTCTGTTACACCGCGCAAATTCTTATTTATGAATCATAAAATGCAAACGCGCTTTCGTAAAGACTTCGCGTTTGTTCTTCATCGTCCCATGACAAACACTCATCCGCATAACTCAATGTTAAAAAGGGCTCGGTACCTTGAAGGTCAAAAGGGATATCCCAGCACAGCCGGCGGCAGCGCCTTCCGAATTCTTCTATGCAAAAAGTATTCGCCTTATAAGCAGCTTTTAGCCCGTCCATTAAGGCTTTTCCAAATCTGTCTGGGTTGAATACCGAACACTCATAATCCCAATAACGCATAAAGCGTCCCCGTGTATCCAATGCATGGGAGGAACATTCTTCTAGGTCTAAAAGGATATCGTCGTTGCGATTTAAGAAAGTTTGATGTAATAATGCTTCATATCTTTCATTTGCATGAAATCCGTGAAACCACAAAAGAAATTCCGCGTACACTTCTTCCATATATTCGCCCCCGGACCTCTTTTTTAAAAGTATAAAAATCCTAGATGAAGAAAAAAGTTTTCTTTTTCATGTTCCTTTCATGTTGCCCGGTTATACTGAGCTCAGAAACCAAAGAGGAGGTCTTGTCAATGAAAAAAATCAATCTTCCCAAATGGCTTACCAACAAAAAAGTATGGATTCCCGTGATTGCCGTTGCCGGTGTGGCGGTTATCTCCTTTAGCACCGTAGGCATCGCCTCGTCTGTGGATTACAACGAGGCTCTTGCCGCCTCCAAAACCTGTGTCCCCGCCGCAGCGGAGTTAATCTCCTCCGAACGGGACGACGACAGCTATGAGTTTAAATTTTATGATGCGGCCGGCGCAGAAAAATATGAGATCGAGGTCAGCCGCAGCACCAAAAAGGTCAAAAGCTTAAAGACCCAGCTGGATAACGACACCGGCGCTGAGACGGTTACGTTAACCGAGGAGGAAGCTAAGGCCGTGGTGACCGGGGAATACCCCTCCGCCCAGATCACATCGATCTACACGGTGCACGACGACGGCGGATACCTGTACGCAATCGACTTTGAAGCGGCCGACTGCTACGGGGATATGGAGATCCACGCAGGCACCGGCGCTGTTTTGGAACGGGATGTTAAATTCGGCTCTCCCATCGTCATCCCTACTACCGAAGGAACCACTTCCGGGACAGCCGCCGAAAGCGGCTATCTGACGCTGGATCAGGCCAGGGAAATCGCTTTGCAGAAGGTGCCGGACGGCACGATTACCGACATTGACCTGGACAGAAAAAACAACGTCTATGTCTATGAGATCGAGATTTATCAAGGGACTACCGAGCATGAACTGACCATTAACGCCCAAACCGGCGAGGAGATCGCCTTCCGGCAGCAGGAAAATTCCTGGGGCGACTACGGCCAGTGGGATACTGGAATCACAGTGGCCGCCAGTGACTTGATCGGCGCGGACGCCGCAAAAGAAACCGCCTTAAGCCGTGCAGAGGGTGAAAACGCCGCCGTTACGGAGTTTGAGCTGGATATTGACGACGGTGTCGCTTATTATGAAGGCGAAGTCCGCGACAGCCAGTACGAATATGACTTTAAAATCAACGCCAAAACCGGTGAAGTAGTAGAATGGAAAAAAGAGGCACTGCGCACCTTGTCTGGGAACACAGGTGCTGATGGAAATACCGGCAACAATGGAAATACACAGCAAGGAACCGTTTCTTCTAATCCTTCTCAAAATAATCAGAACAGCCAAAACGGTCAAAACAATCAGACAACCCAGAATAACAACAACCAAACAACAACCTCTTCTGCTCCTGCCAGCCCCTCCACCGGGAATGGGAATGGAAACGGCAACTCCGGAACCACTACTACGTCCAATGCCAGCGGATATATCGGGACCGACGCCGCCAAGCAGATTGTCCTTCAGAAAATCCAGGGGCAAAACGCCCGGATTAAAGAAATTGAACTGGATCGGGACGACGGCCGGGTTCTTTATGAAGGGGAAGCCATTGACGATCAAAACGAGTACGAATTTGAGATCGACGCTTACACCGGCGTAATCGTCAAATGGGAAAGCGAACCTCGGGACGACGATCACGATGACCGCTGGGATGATGACTGGGACGATGACCGCTGGGATGAGCGAACCTAAAGAATGTCTTTTTATGCGCCGCGAGATAGAAGGACTTTAAAACACGCCCTGCGCCCTATGGTGCGGGCGTGTTTTTTATGCCGCTGAAACCAGTGCGCTCTAAGGGTATATGACAAACACTTTCTTTGCCCTTATTATACGGCAGAATAAAGGGAAAGACAATATGTCGGAGAAACAGATAAAAGTTTATTATTTGTCGATTTTTGTGTTTTTTCGTCAAAATTCTATCTATAATCTACATAAAATTTATATTATTTTTATAATCTTCTCTTCCAAAATCAGCACAAATATGCTATAATATTAACAAGAATGAGTAGAAAAGGAGGGGCTCCCATGCAGAAGTAAAATTTTCTTAACGCCATATGCCAGCATTATCAGAGGAGGGTTAAAAACAAATGAGATTAAAAAAATTGGGCTGTGTTGCGTTAACTGTTTTCTTGCTAAGTCAAACATGGATAACAGGATCTTGTATAGGCGTGACAGGAGAGACTTGTACACACAATGGAGTTACTTACTGTACCTATAACCATCATATCTTAAGTGGCGGTGTGGGACAATATGGAAGTTTTCGGCGTTATTACTGGATTAAAAATTCCACTACAAATGACCAGGATATGAGCAACTTCTTTCGCAGTAATATTACTGAAGCTGTTAACAAATGGGTAAATACTTCACCGGGATATCCAAATGTGACCACCTCAATCTCGTTCCGGGAGACTTCAACGCAAAAGGACGCAATGGTGGAGTTTCATGGCTTTAATAACCCTATGAGTGATGGGCGAACAGAACATCGCAAATATGATAATATTGTCAGCCCGTCCAGTGAGAACTGGGGATGGGCCATTATCTACCTTAACCCTTACAATAGCTCACTTACCGAACGAGGTCAGACCGGCCTTGCTGCTCATGAGTTTGGGCACGCCATGGGACTAACTCATCAGTATTCCTCTTCCATGCAGAATAAGTCAATCATGTATCCCTATGCCAGCAGAAAAATGGAAGACGGCACAACCGAACGCAATGGTCCAGCATCTGTCGATTGTCAAACTATTAATCACTTATATGGATAAAGGGGGATTATCTATGAAAAAGAGAATGAATAACCACCGATTAGCCTTCCCAGCCCGGGCGCTGACTGCCGCGCTTGTAGCTGCCATGCTGTGCGCGGGATGCGCCCAGACGCCTGCGTCCAACTCCTCGGATGCGGCGTCCACGGATACCAGAAGCACACAGACCGCCCAGGTATCCCAGCCGGCGGAACAACCTGTGCAAGCATCTTCAGAAACCGCAGATGAAAACCCAAGCGCCGGCGATACGGCCAGCGTCGAAACCGAAAGCACCGGTAATACAGCCAATGCTGAAACCGGAAGCAGCTCTTCCGAATCGGTTATCCGGGCGGAGGATGAAGTGGCTTTTGATTCCCAAAAATACGCGGAGCAGATGAAAAACGCTGAGGTGATTGAGGCCTCATCCCAGTACCGGTATCCCGCCTCCACATTAGAAGAAATCGTTCAAAACTCAACCGAATTAGTTGCCTGTGAGGTAGAAGAGGTAGAATTTGTCACCATCTTAAACGGCCAGCCCCAAACCAAAACAGTGGTAAAAATCCTTGATTCCCTGAAGGGCGGCTTGGAGCCGGGAGACCGGATCACGGTTTATAACGACGGCGGCTATATCACCATGGATGACTATATCAAAACCCGGGAAATAGAGGCTCGGTTCCCGGACGCCACACAGCAGCAGCGTATGAACACCGTTTATGAAATCAAAAATTCCGACGCCCAAAATGAGCGGTATCCTGAGGTGGGGGACCGGTATTTTTACGGGCTGCGAACCGACTCCTCATTAAACGGCGGCTATTTCCCCACCACCGGGCCGTTTACCACCTACCGCATGGATGACTCCGGCCGGTACACCCGCCGTCCGGACACCAAGGCCTTAGCAGGAGAAACGCCCTCCGGCAACTCGGTGGAAAGCTTTACCCTGGACTGGCTTCGGGAACAGCTGGCTGAAATGGAAAACGCCTAAGCTTTTTCGTAAATTACAAAACAAAGCGGCGAGGAAACTCGCCGCTTTGTTTTGTCTTAAAGTAAAATTCCGCCGTCTACCCCCAGCACCTGGCCGGTGATAAACCCCGCTTTGTCCGAGGCGAGGAAGGCGGCCGCCGCCGCCACATCCTCCGGCGAGCCGATCCTTCCTAGAGGAGTTTCGTCCGCTAAGGCTTTCATGGTTTCGGGAGAATGGCCGGCATTCATATGGGTGGCGATCACTCCCGGCGCGATGCAGTTGACGGTAATCCCGCTGGGGCCGACCTCCTGGGCCAGGGCCTTGGTAAAGCCGATCACCGCCGCCTTGGAGGCGGAATAGGCCGCTTCCATCGACGCCCCCGTCACCCCCCAGATGGAGGAAACCGTGATAATCCGCCCGCTTTGGCGGCGGATCATATGGGGGAGCACCGCCTTGCAGCAGGCAAACACTCCCTTAACATTGACGGCAAACAAGCGGTCCCATTCTTCCCCGCTTATGTCGGTGACAAGCTTTTGCAGCGCCTGTCCCGCGTTGCAGACTAAAACCTGTACGCTTCCCAGCTCCCGGTTGACTTTATCAAACAAAGCGGCAACCTGTCCCTCGTCGGAGACGTCCGCCTGGAACACGCCTGCCGTGCCCCCTGCATCCCGGATTTCTTCCACTGTAGCAAGGGCGCCTTTTTGGTCTTGACGGTAGTTGACCGCCACGGCATAGCCGTCCCGGGCCAACGCCTTGGCGATGGCGGCGCCGATCCCTCGGGAAGCGCCGGTGACAACCGCTGTATTCATGCTTTTCTCTCCTTTATCCGGGGATAACCTTAATGGAACATGCCGCCCGGCGGCGGACCGCCGGGGCCTCTTCCTCCCGGGCCGGGCGGCGGGGGTACTAGCTGGTTATTCATGGCGAGCTGGGTGGTGACCAGATGATAATAGATGCCCTTTTTCTTCATCAGTTCCTCGTGGGTGCCTACCTCCGCCACCCGTTTTTTATCGATGACCAAAATCCGGTCGGCGTTTCGCAGGGTGGATAACCGGTGGGCGATGGCAAAGGTCGTCCGACCCTGGATCAAGCGGCCTAAAGCCTCCTGGATCTGATATTCCGTTTCGGTGTCCAGGCTGCTGGTGGCTTCGTCCAAAATCAAGATCCTGGGGTCGCCCAGCACCGCCCGGGCGATGGCAATGCGCTGCCGTTCCCCGCCGGAGAGGGTATTGCCGCTTTCGCCCACATAGGTGTTATACCCGTCGGGCAGCTTGCAGATAAAGTCGTGGGCGCCGCCGATCTTGGCCGCCTGGATGACCTCCTCCATGGTGGCGTCAGGCTTGGCAAATCTTAGGTTTGCCAAAATCGTCCCGGAAAACAGAAAGGTCTCCTGCAACACTACCCCAAGCTGGGAATACAGGCTGTCGTGAGCGATTTCTTTCAGATCCACCCCGTCCACGGTGATCCGGCCGTCGTCCGGATCGTAAAGGCGCATAATCAGGTTGATAAGGGTGGATTTTCCCGCGCCGGAGGAACCCACAATGCCGATCATCTCCCCGGGTTTTACCGACAGGCTGATGTCCTCCAGCACCGGGTCATAGGACAGATAGCCGAAAGAAATGTGTTCCAGTTCCACAGCGCCTTTGATGGAAAGCTCGACCGGATGCCTGCTCTGGGGGACTTCGGTCTCCTCGTCCAGCACGTCGTACACACGCTCTAGGCTGGTGATCGTCCGGGAGAGCATCCGGGGCAAAAACGCCATCCGCTGAAGGGGCGCGTACAGCATCCCCGCGTAACTGATAAACTGAGTGAGCTGGCCCACCGTCAGGCTGCCGCCCAGCACGTTAAGACCGCCGAAATAGGTGATGATATAAGTTCCCAAGCCGATGGAAAAGGTGATAAAAGGGAAAAACGTCGCCCAGAACACCTCGTTATACGCCTGGGTATCGGCAAGCTTTAAGTTGAGCTGTTCAAACTTTTTGATTTCACTGGCTTCCTTGCCGAAGGATTTGACCACCCGAATGCCCGACAGGGTGTCCTGCAGCTGGCTGTTGGTAATATCCTCATACCGGCCCTGCCGCCGGTAAAGCCGCCGGGTTTTCTTTCGGAACACAAAGGTGACAACGATAATCACAGGCACCATCGCCAGCGCCATCAGCGCCACCTGCCAGTTCATCACCAGCATGACGATGAACACGCAGACCATCGTGACGATCTGGGAGATCAGCCCGGAAAACACCTGCTGCATAAAATTTTTGATGTGGGTGGTGTCGCCGGTGATCCGGCCGATAAGCTCGCCCGCCGAGCGCTTGTCGATAAACGACAAGGACAGCTCCTGGATCTTTACATACAGCTTTTCCCGGATATCCATGCTGATTTTAGAACCTAAAATCACTGTCCAGCGGTTTTTCAAAATATTGGAAATCAAACTAAGCGCTACGATCAGCAGCATGATGACCCCGAAGCCGATAATCTCCGAAAGGCCGCCGCTTTCAGGCAGCACCACGTTGTCGATAAACTCCCGCTGATACTGGGCCTGATAAAGGGAAAGGCCGGTGGCCGCCAGCATCAGCAGGGCGACTCCAAAAAATTTCCAGGCATAAGGGCGCATTAATTCCCCCATCCGGTGGGTAAACCGGCCGCTGCCGCTGCACCGGGGACAAACCGCCGTTCCGGGCAGCACCCGGCCGCATTTGGGACAGATCCTTTCAGCCTCCCGGCTTTGGACGGTCTTTTCCTCCCCTTGGCGCAGCAGCCGTATTCCCTTGGCCAGATAGGAAAACCGGGGCAAAAACGCCATGGAAAACCGGGCGAAGATCCGGTCCTCCCCACTGGTGCGAAGCATCAAAATCCCGCACCCCTCCTGCTTTAAGCATTCGGCCTTCTCGCAGTCCTCGATGGCAACAGCCTTTTCCACCTGGTGGTTTTTGATTAAAACAACCTGCTGCCCGGTCACCACGACCCATCCGTCGCAGCACCACATGCCCTCGGTATCCAGATCAAAGGGGACGCAGTATATGGGCTTTTGTTTTCCCACATGAGCATCCAGGCTTTGCCTCTCCGGCTCGGGCAATGTAAAACAAAGATTCAAAAGGCTTCCCTCCTTTGGGGAAATGCAATGATTCCCCATTGCATCACTGGATTAGATATAAAGGTCGATCTTTTTGATCTCCTTGGGGGTAAGCTTATAGATATCCTCGATCTCATACCGGTTTCCGTGGATATCCTCGATGACCAGCCGGGTCTCGGACAATTTCGCCACCGCGTTGTGGTTGGAACAGGTAAAGCGGCAGGCGCCCTTGTCGGTCACCACATCCCAATAGGAATAGCCGTACTCGTCCTTAACGCTGTTGACCTTTTGTATTTTGGGCAGGAAGTACCGCAGAGCCATCTGCCGGGTGAGAAGCTCCTGGTCCTCTTTGGACAGGTCGCTTAAATGATGGATGATCCCCAGTTCGTTCCCCTCTTCATCCCGGATAGACAGAAAATCATCCGGCTGGGTAAAGGGAAAACACCGGTGCACCGCAATGCGCTCGCAGGTTTTACCCCGAAACTCCATGCGCACAAAGCCGCCCTCGGTGAGGGAAAATTTCGCGTTGTCTTTATCGATATAATGGATCGACTGCATGTCCAGCGCGGCGAGGCGCTGCTGTTCGATCACCTGGGAAGCCTCGTCCTGGCCGCCCCACTGTTTTTGCTCTCTCAAAACGCCACATCCTTTCAGGCAAAGGGATATAATCGATTATATTTTCTTACTCAATCAGTCCCCGCATAGCCAGAGCCTTATCCTGGAGCTGTGTTAAGCGGTAGTAAACGCCTTTTTGCTCCAGCAGTTCCTCGTGGCTTCCGGACTCCACCACCCGGCCGTCCTCAATAACGATCAGATGATCCGCCCCCCGCAGGGTGGACAGCCGGTGGGCGATGGAAATCACCGTGCGCCCGCCAGCCAGTTTGTCCAGCGCCGCCTGGATATTCTTTTCCGTCTGGGTGTCCACCGAGGCGGTGGCCTCGTCCAGAATTAGGATTTTAGGATCAGCCAAAATCGCCCGGGCGATGGATAAACGCTGCCGCTCGCCGCCCGAAAGCTGCTTTTTCGAGCCGGAGCCGATCACCGTGTCATAACCGTCAGGCATCTTGCAGATAAAGTCGTGGGCGTTGGCGGTGATCGCCGCCGCCACGATCTCCTCTCGGGAGCAGTTTGGGTTTGCATAGGCGATGTTCTGCGCCACTGTTCCCCGGAAGATATAGGTCTCCTGACTCACCATCGCGATGTTTTTGCGCAGATCGGCAAAGGAGAGGTCTTTTACATTGATCCCGTCAATGAGGATTTCTCCCCCGGTCACATCGTACAGCCGGGACAAAAGGCTTACGATAGTGGTCTTTCCTGTGCCGGTGTGGCCGACGATCCCCAGCATTTTGCCCGGCTCGGCCACAAAGCTGATATCCCGAAGGATTTGTTTGTTGGGCTCGTAATAGAAGTTTACGTTTTTAAACTCCACCCGGCCCTCAAACTGAGGATGGAGGATGGGATGCTCCGCCTCCCGCACCTCGGGCACAGCGTCGATGATCTCAAAAATCCGCTGGGCCGCGTTGGCGGAGTTGGCCCACCGCTGGAACACCTCGGTGAAAAACTGGATCGGCCCGGACAAAAGCCCCTGATAGCCCAAAAAGGTCACTAACATACCATAGGTGGATTCATGGCTTAATAAGATGAGGCAAAAGCCTGCCAGCGTCACCAGCAGCTGGGACAGCTGCTGCACCGAAGAATAGGAGGAAAAGAAGATATTCTGATAGTCCACCTGGTTGATCTCCGCACTGCGGACCCGGGCGGAAAGCTTTTGAAAGCGGGCAACCTCCTGATCTCCCTGGCCGAACGCACGCACTACCCTGGCGCCGGTGATATCGTCGTTAATATGGGCGTTTAACGTCCTGGTCCCCCGGTGGAGCTTTCCGAACATATGCCACAGCCGGGGCAGGAGCTTTACACAGACGATGACCAAAAACGGAATCAAGATGATCGAGGCGATGGCCAGCTTCCAGCTTAAAGAAAACATCACAACGAGGGCCACCAGCGTCATAACGATGTTGGAGATAAAATACGGCACCGAGTCCAGAAAAAAGCTGAACACCTCGTTGGCGTCGTTGTTGACCCGGGTCATCAAGCCGCCGGTCTGCCGCTTGGAGAAAAAGCTCACCGACAGCCGCTGCAAGGCTGAATACACCCTAGTCTTAATATCCAAAACCACCTTGGGAACAACCCGGGCGGTGATCCGTCCCTGAATGATGCCAAACAGCTGCTGGAGCACATAGCCAGCCACCATAATCAGCACCACCATTAACAGCGCAAGCCAGGCGGCGGTGATTTTTCCGAACTGTTTCCCAGCCAGTACCCCGTCATACAGCACAATGCCGTTTAGGTAAGGCAGCAGCACGTTAAACGCGGCGGTCAAAAAGATACAGAGAAATACTCCGATAATCTGGAACTTAAACGGCTTAAAGCATACCAGAAGCCGCTTTAAAACCGAACGCTTGTCCATGCACCGTGGGCACACCCGCCGCCCCCGCTCCGGATAAGGCGCCCCGCACTTGGGGCAGTATTCCACCTGCTGGCCGTCGGACAGGTCCTCCGGGGAAAGTTCCCGCCCCTCTTTGAGCTTGTGAAACAAACGGGAAATCTGCATCATAGGGAAGGTATATGTACTGGAATACGCGCAGATTCCTTCCTCCGCACCGTCTTTTTTGATGACAAACACGCCGCCGGTCACCATAGGGATTGCTTCTACATCCTCCAGATCTTTTAAGGGGTACCGGTAAAGCTCTTTAATTTGTTTCGGATAGGCTTCGTGGTTATAAAGCTCCCGGGAGGGGACATCGCAAACGGCAAAGATAAGTTCGTCTTTGCACAGCGCCACGATGCCGCAAAACGGATTGCAGTCCAAATCCATGTCGCAGCGGGTACAGGCGATAATGGGATTTTTGACGCTCTGTTTTTGAAGCTCCGGCTCCAAAAGGCGTAATAATTTGGGATCCGCCGCCATAGCAATCCTCCTCGTATAATAAGATTCAAAGTTAATAGTTGCAGGTATCAGCAGGCTTAGAGATGCCCGTGATACAATAGCTGTAGGACAGCAGGGTCAAGCTCTTTCCCTCCTAGTTGAGCTGTAAGGCTGC
>CALXBH010000064.1 GCA_944386475.1 uncultured Clostridia bacterium
GCCAGGCCATCATGCGGGAGCTGGAGCGTGTTGTCCTTCTGCGAATTGTAGATACCAAGTGGATGGATCACATCGATGCGATGGACGAACTCCGCAAGGGAATTTATCTGCGTGCTTACGCGCAGCGCGATCCAGTGGTAGAATACCGTCTGGAAGGCTTTGACATGTTTGACGAAATGGTAGCTTCTATCCGTGAGGATACCATGAAGATGCTTCTGACTGTGCAGATCCGCACCGAGGAAGAACCTAAGCGGGAACAGGTGGCTAAACCCACCACGGAAAGCGTCGGCGGCGACGGAAGCCCGGTGAAAAAAGAGCCGGTTAAAAAACAAAAAGTCGGCGACAACGATCCCTGCCCCTGCGGAAGCGGCAAAAAGTATAAAAAATGCTGCGGCTTAAAAGAAAGCGCAGACAACGAATAAAAGAGAAACCGCCCTGGCCGAAAGGTCAGGGCGGTTTCTCTTTTCCCACAAATGCAAGCTGTGCTGTAACAATAAAAAACATTTGTGGAACGGACGGGATAGATTTGGCAAGGCTTTTGTCCAAAGCCAGGCGCGGGCATAAAGCTTTACAGCTATTCCCGATCTGGCAGCAGAATGTCCAGCTCATAGATGTTCAGCCCCAGTACCCGGTAGATGCGAATCAGCATTTCTGCGCTGGGGATGGATTCCCCTCGTTCCCAATTTCCATATTGCCGGACGCCAATCTTTAAAAGCTCTGCCGCCTGCTGCTGGGTTAAGCCTTTCGCTTTTCTCGCAGCTTTCAGTGCCGGAGGGAATACCTTTTTGATGGCTTTTGCATCCGGGAGTTGTTCTGATTTCGGCATAAGATTTCCTCCTTTCCTACGTTAACCATAACGTAGGAAAGGAAACTTAAAAAGGAAACAGGTTGCCTATGTTCCTATAAGGAGCAAATGATTGCTTGCGGTCTGCTTTTTTGACAGTGTACCGATCAAAGAGGTGAACAATGTGGACAATCAATAAAAAATGTTTTTTGCGTTCTTTTAAAGCCGGTGCTTTTTAGCGGCGCACAAACCATGTACGCGGACTGTTTCATATTACTGATGGAGAAGATGGAGATAAGCCTGTCAATTATTCAAAATTCATACTGCATTTCTATATATAACGATGATAAATGCTAATTATTGTGAAATAAATATATTGATATTGCCGACAATTAAGCGTATTATTAAATTAAAGAATCGTAGATATTGGGGAGAAGGCGTGAGATGTTTTAGGAGGGATTAATATGAAAAAAATGCCGTTGCTGGTCGCGTTAGCGTTGACTCTTTGCCTGTTCGGCTGTCAGCCGGAAGGGAGTCTGCCCAGTTCGTCTAGTTTCGATCATAAAACGTCTGACGGCTTGGATAGCGTTTCCTCGCAGACGGAGAATCTCGGAGAAAACAATGTATCCAGCGGCACGGTTTCTCTGGGGTTATCGGAGGAGGAAAGCTCGGTTTCATCCGATGCCGGTTTTGAAGTGACGGCCTCTAGCCCATCCAATGTTTTTATTCGTTTTGACGACGATATTATGCTTATTAATCCGGGAACGTCTAAAACAATCCGTCCCACCTTGTCTCGCACGCCTGTAAAACACACGTATCGTTATCAGGCTGAAACAGAACCAGAAGGAATGATCGAATTCGAACAGGTGGATACCGATGGGCGGATGTGTATTACCGGAAAACAGCCCGGCCTTTGCAAGCTGAAGGTGACGGTAACCTGTGATGAGTTCGATGAAAAGGCGCAGGACGATCTTCTCATATTGGTACCCGGTGAGGAATTGCAGCCTGAAACGGGTGCGGACATTCGTTTTAACGGCGGTGTCAGCCTGATTAAAGCCGGGGAGACAAGGGAGATAGGCGTAGAAGTAAGCTCAGCTGTAAAGGAGACAGACTATCACTTTGAGGCGCGGACAGAACCGGAAGGGATCGCCGAGTTTACACAGAGGGAAAAAGACATTTTAGAGCCGGGCTATAGGGAAGATGATAAACTGGTTACCTATATTACCGGAAAGAAAGCAGGGGTATGTAAGCTCAGCGTGAAAGCGGTTTTCCAGGTCGCTGACCTGTTCTTTTAAAATGGCTGTTTCCCGCTCAAGCTCCCACTGCTTTTCGTGGGTGAGCTTGTAGCCGTCAAAAAGGAAATCGATCCGTTTGGAAACCTGGTTTTTGATATAAACATGCGTGCGGGTCTCCGATTCTTTGATTTTTTGTTCCAACCGGGTTTCTGATTCTTTCATCTCCGCTCTCACATCTTCGATAGCGGAAAATAATAGCTGAAACTGTTCAAGCGTTTCTTTATCCACCGTGACAACCTCCCTTAATAGATACAGTATACCACGGACAGAAAAGCGATGCAACTGTTTTGCCGGCGCTCGCTCAGCTTAAAGCGGAGCAGACGGGCAAAAGAAAAAAGCTGAACCTGGAACGCGGATTGGGTTCAGGCTCAGCCTGGTGGGAGTAAAACAAAAAGATGCTTACACCTAAGCGCGGGCGCAAAATTCTGGGCAATAAAAAACCTGCGGAGCGCGAATTGCTCACCGCAGGTGTGGGAAGCGTTGATAAAATAGATACCCGCTACAAGCGCGAGTGATAAGGCAAAAGAAAAAGCTGAACCTGGAACGCGGATTGCGTCCAGGTTCAGCCTGGAGCTACTGATCCGATTCGAACGGACGACCTGCTCATTACGAGTGAGCTGCTCTACCGACTGAGCCACAGTAGCGTTAACAGATATTCATTATACAGGATAAGATAATAAAAATCAAGAGTTTTTTCAATTTCTTCCGGCCAAAACTTTTCCTGCGTTTTCTCTTGCAATAATAAGAGTAAAACGGTATAATAATAAACACATAGCAGAGCGCCATAAAAGAAAGGATGTGTTTGATATGGCCTATACCGTGACAAAAAACACCCTGATTGGGGATATTTTAGATCACGACAGCACCACGGCGGAATACTTCCTGCAAATGGGGATGCACTGCCTGGGCTGCCCAGCCTCCCGGGGAGAGAGCATCGAAGAAGCCTGTGAGGTTCACGGCGTTGATTGTGACGAGCTGGTGGAAAAGCTTAATAACCATCTGGCGCAGCAATAACAGCACCCTGTATCGTCCGAGCCTTAAAAACTCGGACGATTCTTTTATCCGTCTGTCTATCTGTGGAATGATCCACGTATCCACTTAAAAGGGGTACTTTATTTTTTAAGCGTTATCCGGAAACGTCCAAAACAGGAGGCTATCAAACGTGCGAACCATACATCTTGACAAACGCCTGAGCGCGGCGGCGGAGCTGGTGCGTTCCGGCGGCATTGTGGCGGATATCGGCACCGATCACGGCTATCTGCCGGTTTATCTGTTGCAAACCGGAAAAATTCTGCGGGCGGTCGCCGCCGATATTAACGCCGGGCCTTTGGCATCTGCGAAAGAAACGGTGACGGCCTGCGGCTTGCAGGAGCGGGTGGAGCTTCGCCAGTCCGACGGACTGAAAAATATCGATGTCAGTGATATTACCGACATTGTCATCGCCGGGATGGGAGGCGAACTGATCTGCCAGATCATCGGGGAGTGTCCTAAACTGCAAGACCCGGCCAAGCGGCTGATTTTACAGCCCATGACCCATGCGGGCACAGTGCGCCGGTTTTTATATCAAAACGGCTTCCGGATTTTAGAGGAACGGGCGGCCATCGACGGGGCATATGCCTACTGCATCCTGCTGGCGGCGTATACGGGGAATCCCCGGGAGATCAGCCTATTGGAAGAATGGGTAGGGGAAATGCCCATGAACCTGGATAAGGACAGCTTGGAATACCTCCGCCGCCAGCAGGAAAGGGCCGAGGCGGTGGCGGACGGCCTTTCCCGCGCCCAGTCGAAAGAGGAGCGGGATAAAGAAGCGGTGTACCGGGAACTCGCCCGGCAGATCGAGGAATGCGTGCCCGAGCAAAAGGGGAGGGTGTAAGGGATGAGCGGTACAGCGGTAAAGGACATCCTTCGTTTTATGGGGGAGCTAGCGCCCTTTTCCCTGGCGGAAAGCTGGGACAACTGCGGCTTGATGGTGGGGGATCTGGACGCGCCGGTTCGTAAGATCATGGCCGCGCTGGACGTCACCCGCCCGGTGGCAGAGGAAGCCGCCCAGCAGGGGGTGGACTGCATTGTCAGCCACCATCCTTTGATTTTCCATCCCCTAAAAGCGGTGACGGCACAGGGGCTCCCCTATTATTTGATCCGGAAGGGAATCGCCGTTATCTCCGCCCACACGAATTTAGACATTGCCTTCGGCGGGGTGTGCGACCGGCTGGCGGAGTTTTTAGGGGTAACGGATACCACCGTTTTAGACCCCACCGGAAAAGAGCGGTATTATAAGGTGGTGGTATTCGTCCCCCGCGCTGCCGCCCGGCAGGTGACCGAGAAAATGGCGGACGCCGGGGCAGGCGCTCTGGGCAACTACACCCGGTGCTCTTTCTCCCATCCCGGAACGGGGAGCTTTCTGCCCGGGGATGGGGCCGCCCCGGCAGTGGGCGCGGTAGGAAAGCAGGAGCAGGTGGACGAGATCCGGGTGGAGATGCTCTGCTCGGAAAAAAACCTGGGGGCGGTGATCGCCGCCATGAAGAAAGCGCACCCCTATGAGGAACCCGCCTATGACGTGTTTGAAAACCTGGGGGCCGGACGCACCTATGGCATCGGCCGGGTGGGGACGCTTTTATCTCCCATGTCCGGCCGGGAGTTGGCAGAGCGGGTGCGGGATACGCTGGGCTGCCCGTCGGTGCGGCTGGTGGAAGGCGCCCGCCGGGAGATCAAAAGGGTAGCGCTGGCAAACGGCGCGGAATCAGGGCTTTTGCCGGCGGCCGTCAAGGCGGGAGCGGACGCTTTAGTGGCCGGGGAAGTCAAGCACAACGTGTATATCGACGCGCAAAACGCAGGAATCACCCTGATCGACGCGGGGCATTTTGACACCGAAAACCTGATCGTCCCGGTGCTGGAAACACGCCTGAAAGAGCGCTTCCCCGGGGTAGAGGTGATCCCCTCCACGGCAAACCGCCGCCCTTATGAGTCTGTGTAAGACGGCTTTTACTTTATCAAAACAAGAAATCAGGTGTTTATCCTATGGCCTTAGACGGCGCTTTTTTACATATGATCAAGACCGATCTGGAGCGGGAGGTATTAGGCTCCCGGATCGATAAGATCTCCCAGCCCTCCCGGGAGGAAATCATCATCACCCTGCGCTTTAAAGGGGGCAGCAAAAAGCTTTTAGTCAGCGCGGGCGCCAACAGCCCCCGCATCCACTTTACCCAAATCCCGCTGGAAAACCCCAAAACGCCGCCCATGTTCTGTATGCTGCTGCGCAAATATTTGGGGGCGGGAAAGCTTATTTTTATTAAGCAGATCGGCCTGGACCGGATTTTGCACCTGGGCTTTGAAACGGTAAACGAGCTGGGGGACACCACCGTCGTCACCATGGCGGTGGAGATCATGGGCCGGCACAGCAATATTATTTTGGTAAACGAACAGGGGAAGGTCATCGACTCCATCAAGCGGATTGACGAAGAGATGTCAAGCGTCCGAATGGTGCTGCCGGGGCTTCCCTATACCCTGCCGCCTATGCAGGACAAGGTAAACCTGTTGGAAGAAGGCTCCGAAGGGGTGCTGAAAGCCCTGGAAAAAGCGGATAACGGGGAGCTTTCCAAGGCGCTTTTATCGGTGATGCAGGGGATGTCCCCGGTGGTCTGCCGGGAGATTGCCGCCTATGTCACCCGGGAGCAGACGGTTTACAAGGATGATCTGACCCCCGACCAGTGGGTGCGGCTGAAATTTTATCTGGATAACCTGCGGGATCGGATGAACGGGGAGCATCCCGCGTTTACCATGCTTATGGAGAAAAACGGAAAGCCCAAGGAGTTTTCCTTTTTCCCCATCCTCCAGTACGGGACGGCGTTAATCCAAAAGCCCTATGAAACGGCCAGCGGCCTTTTAGACAACTTTTACTCCGAGCGGGACCGGATCGAGCGGATGAAACAGCGCTCCCACGGGCTTTTAAAGCTCCTTGTCAGCGCCACCGAGCGGATCACGAGAAAGCTCGCCTCCCAGGAGGAGGAATTAAAAGAATGCGGGGAAAGAGAGCGGCTAAAAACCTATGGCGACCTTTTAAACGCAAACCTCTACCAGATGCAAAAGGGGATGGACAGCGTCACGCTGGAAAACTTTTACGATGAGATGAAGCCGGTCAATATCCCCTTAGACCCGGCTCTTACCCCGGTCAAAAACGCCCAGAAATATTACACCGAGTACCGCAAGGCCGCCACAGCGGAAAAAATGCTTACCTCCCTGATCGCCCAGGGGGAGCAGGAGCTTGTCTACCTGGATTCGGTGTTCGACGCGGTCTCCCGCACCACGGGGGAAAGCGAGCTTTTAGAGATCCGGGAGGAGCTGGCGGAGCAGGGGTATTTAAAAAACTACAAAAACCGCAACAAGCAGCTAAAGCCCCAGCCGCCGATTCAGTACCGCTCCTCCGATGGGTTTACGATTTTGTGCGGGCGAAACAACAAGCAAAACGACAAGCTGACACTAAAAACCGCCCGGGGGGAGGATCTGTGGTGCCACACCCACAACATCCCCGGCTCCCATGTGATTATTGTAGCAGAAGGCCGGGAGATCCCCGACCGGACCATCGAAGAAGCCTGCATGATCGCCGCGTATAACAGCAAGGCCAGAGGTTCTTCTCAGGTGCCGGTGGACTACACCAAAGCCCGGTATGTAAAAAAGCCAAACGGCGCAAAGCCCGGTATGGTAATCTTTACCGACAACCGCACCGCTTATTTAACGCCGGATGAGGAACGGGTAAAGGCCCTGGAATGTTAAGATGAAAGGGACGGCTATTGACAGAAGCCGGTCAAATGTAGGATAATAAAAAATAATCCTAAAATCTACAAGCGGGGATACACATTTACCCGCTGGGGGAGGAGGGGCTGGACATGCGGTTAAAATGCTTTAACCTGCCCACCATGGACGTACCGAAAATGCGGGATTTTTATCAGACAGTCCTGAAAGCCAGTTGCCGTGAATTCTGCGGCAGATGCGAAATCGACGCCGATAACTTTACGCTGGTGCTGACTGCCACCAAAATTCCGCCGGTGGTTCATCCGGAATCCTGCGGGATGGAATTTTTGGTGGAGGATGTGGACGACGAGTACCGCCGCCTGCTGGAAAGCGGGGTTACAATAGATTCCCCGCCGGTTACCTATCCCTGGGGATTCCGGGCCATTGGGTTCCGGGATCCGGACGGAAACCACATTGATTTTGTCCAACAGGTAGGAGCCCCAGCGGATGACAATTAAGCAACAAGGGCTTTGTGCCCCCGGATCATGGGGAGCGTGGGGCCATAACGGGAAGGAGAACAAAATACATGGCACGAAAACAACTGGACAAAGTGTACGATCCTTCACAGGTGGAGGACCGGCTTTATCACGAGTGGGAGGAAAAAGGGCTGTTTAAAGCAGAGGTTGACCCCAAGAAAACGCCCTATACCATTGTCATCCCGCCGCCCAACATCACCGGGCAGCTTCATATGGGCCACGCTTTGGACGAGACGCTGCAGGATATCCTCATCCGCTTCCGGCGGATGCAGGGCTTTGCCGCTTTGTGGGTTCCGGGCACCGACCACGCCTCCATCGCCACCGAGGCGAAGATCGTGGAAGCCATGCGTAAAGAGGGGCTTTCTAAAGAGGATCTGGGCCGGGAAGGCTTTTTAGAGCGGGCCTGGGACTGGAAAAAACAGTACGGCGGCCGGATTGTGGAACAGCTGAAAAAGCTGGGCAGTTCCTGCGATTGGTCGAGAGAGCGGTTTACCCTGGACGAAGGGTGCAGCGAGGCGGTTAAGGAAGTTTTCGTGCGGCTGTATGAAAAGGGACTGATCTACCGGGGCGAGCGGATCATCAACTGGTGCCCCAAATGCCAGACCTCTATTTCGGACGCCGAGGTAGAATACAGCGAGCAGGCCGGGCATTTCTGGCACCTGCGGTATCCCTTCGCGGACGGCAGCGGCTATTTGGAGCTTGCCACCACCCGTCCCGAAACCATGATGGGCGATACCGCCGTGGCGGTGCACCCCGATGACGAGCGGTATAAGCACTTGATCGGCAAGACGGTGATTTTGCCGCTGATGAACCGGGAGATCCCCATTGTGGGGGACACCTATGTGGACATGAAATTCGGAACCGGCGTTGTAAAGATCACCCCCGCTCACGACCCCAACGACTTTGAGGTGGGCCTGCGGCACAACCTGCCCATCATCAACGTGATGACCGACGACGCCAAGATGAACGAAAACGCCGGGAAGTACGCCGGGATGGACCGGTACGAGGCCCGGAAAGCGGTGGTGGCCGACCTGGAAGAACAGGGATTCTTAGTGGAGACCGAGGATCACAGCCACAACGTGGGCACCTGTTACCGCTGCTCCACTACGGTGGAGCCCAGGGTGTCCAAACAGTGGTTTGTGAAGATGGAACCCCTGGCAAAGCCCGCCATTGACGCAGTGAAAAACGGGGAGGTCAAGTTTGTCCCCGAACGGTTTGACAAAATTTATTATAACTGGATGGAAAATATCAAAGACTGGTGCATTTCCCGTCAGCTTTGGTGGGGCCATCGGATCCCCGCCTATTACTGCGACGACTGCGGCGAGATGGTGGTGGCGAAAGAGGCGCCTACCGTCTGCCCCAAGTGCGGCAAGTCTCATTTCCATCAGGATGAGGATACGCTGGACACCTGGTTTTCTTCGGCGCTGTGGCCTTTCTCCACCCTGGGCTGGCCGAATCAGACCGAGGATTTAAAATACTTCTATCCCACCAGCACCCTGGTCACCGGATACGATATCATCTTCTTCTGGGTGGCCCGGATGATCTTCTCCGCGCTGGAGCACACCGGAGAAGTCCCCTTTAAAACCGTGTTCTTCCACGGCTTGGTGCGGGACGCTCAGGGCCGGAAGATGTCCAAATCCCTGGGCAACGGCATCGACCCGCTGGAAGTGGTCAAGGAATACGGGGCGGACGCGCTGCGCTTTACCCTGGTGACCGGCAACAGCCCCGGAAACGACATGCGTTTTTCGGAGGAAAAGGTGCGGGCTTCCCGGAACTTCGCCAACAAGATCTGGAACGCCACCCGGTTTGTGCTGATGAATCTCTCCGACGAGATCACCTCCATCGCCCTGCCCGACACCCTGACGGTAGAGGACAAATGGGTGCTCACCCAGTATAACAGCCTGGTGAAAGAGGTCACCGACAACCTGGAAAAATTCGAGCTTGGCATCGCGGTGCAAAAGCTTTACGATTTTATCTGGGACATCCTCTGCGACTGGTATATCGAGCTGACCAAATCCCGCTTGCAGGCGGGCGGGGAGACTTCCTTAAACGCCCAAAAGGTGCTCGCCTTTGTGCTGGCGGGGACCATGCAGATGCTTCATCCCATTATGCCGTTTATCACCGAGGAGATCTGGCAGGCGCTGCCCACCGGCGGCGGAAGCATCATGGTGTCCAAATGGCCGGAGTATCGGGAGGATTTAAACTTCGGGGCGGAAAGCGATGAATTCCAAAAGGTGATGGACGCCATCAAAGGCATCCGCAACGCCAGAGCCCAGATGAACGTGCCCCCCAGCAAAAAAGCGAGCCTGTTTATTGAGACCAATTCGCCCGATACCTTTAAGAGCGGAGAAGCGTTCTTCCAGCGGCTGGCAAGCGCCTCTGAAGTGAACGTTTCCGACCATTACGAGATGGAGGGCGCCGTGCAGGTGGTCACCGACAGCGCGCGGATCTTTATCCCCATGGGCGAGCTGATCGACCGGGAGAAAGAGCTTGCCCGGTTAAACAAGGAGAAAGCTGCCTGTGAAAAGGACATCCAGATGGTGCAGGGCAAGCTTAGTAACGAAAAATTCACCGCCAAAGCCCCCGCCAACATTGTGGAGCAGGAGCGCCAGAAGCTTTTAAAGGCCAACGAGCGCATGGCGAAGATTTTGGAGAGCATCGCCGCTTTGGGCTAGTGGAAACCAATTAACCGTGATTTAAAAAGCTCCTGCTCGGGCAGGAGCTTTTTTAGGAGGTAATATCTTTGACCTATGAGGAAACCATCGCGTATATCCATTCCTTTGTGCGCTTTACCGAAAAACGGGGGCATCACCGGCTGAAAGCGCTGCTTACAAAATTAGGCAGCCCCCAGGACAAGCTGCGGTTTGTCCATATCACCGGCACCAACGGCAAAGGCTCCGCTGCGGTGATGCTCTCGGAGATTCTGCGCCGGTCAGGGGTAAAAACCGGGCTTTTTATCTCCCCTTATGTGCTGGATTTCAGAGAGCGCATCCAGGTAAACGGGGAGTGGATCCCCAAAGAAGAACTTATTTCCTGCATGGAGGCGATCCGCCCCCTGGCGGAGGAGCAAAACGCCACCGGCGATCAGCTCAACGAATTTGAGGTGGTCACGGCGCTGGGGCTTTTGTATTTTGCGAAAGCAGGCTGCCAGATCGTCTGCCTGGAAGCGGGCATGGGGGGAGAAAACGACTCCACCAATGTAATCGGCACACCCCTTGTCTCGGTGATTATGAAAATCTCCCTGGATCATACAGAAGTGCTGGGGGATACGGTGGAGCAGATTGCCTGGGAAAAGGCGGGGATTATAAAGCCCGGAGGCATTACCGTGAGTTATCCGGACCAGTCGGACGGCGCGCTGGCCGTTTTGATGGAGGCCTGTGCGGTCAAGGGGAACCCCCTTTTGATCCCTAACCCTTCGGGCGTGCAGGTGCTGGAAAACGGCCTGCGGGGTACTTGCTTCCGGTACGGGGAAGGGGAATACACCGTCCCCTTTGCGGGCCCCCATCAGGTGCACAATGCCCTGACGGTGCTGGAAGCGGCCCGGGCGCTAATGAGTAAGGGAATTCCCATTACCGAAGACAGCATCCGGGAGGGGATGAAAAACGCCCGTTTTCCCGCCCGTTTTGAACTGGTACACGAGCATCCGTCCGTTATCATCGACGGCGCCCATAATCCCGACGGGATGGGGGCGCTGGCAAATACGGTTGCCGCCTGCGGGCTTAAAAAGCCCGTGGCCATCCTGGGGATGATGAAGGACAAGGCGATAAAAGAAGCGGTGGGAAAACTAGCGCCCCTTTGTGAAAAAATCTTCACCGTACCCGTCCATAATCCCCGGGCGGCCTCTCCGGAGGAGTTAGCAAAGATTGCTCAAAATCACTGCCCGGATGTAACTGCCTGCCAAAGCGGGGAGGAAGCCCTTTTTCTAGCCTATGAGGCCGCGGGGAAAGACGGCACGGTGATCGTTTGCGGCTCCCTTTACCTGGCGGGGGAGATGCGGGAGCTGATCCTCTCTGATGGCGGGGAGAAAAAACCTTTGCGCAAAGACAACAACTGACAAGTTTTTTATAGGGATCCCTTTATACTAATCATAAAGGGGTCCCTTAATTTTTATGCTAATCATAGAGGATTCCCTGAACTCTCTATGATAAAAAGAAAGGGTTCCCTTTTTTTATGCATAAATGGGAACTGTCGGGACATGCAAAACGGAGGAATGACAATCATGCCGGTGAGAATGGATAAAAACGACAAGCGGATGACGGCCTATATCATGGGGGAGATCGACCATCACTCGGCCAAAGAGATCCGGGAGGAAATCGACGCCCAGGTGGAAAGCTTCCTGCCGGAAATATTGCTGCTGGATTTTAAGGATGTGACCTTTATGGACTCCAGCGGGATTGGGCTTGTGATGGGGCGCTATAAGCTGATGCGCACCATTGGGGGCGAGGTCAAGGTGACCAACGTCTCCGCGCATATCAAAAAAGTGATGCGTCTGGCGGGGCTGGACAAGCTGGCGGTTATTGAAAAATAAGCGGAATAACACCCATTGGAGGATGAGACAACCATGAAACCTGTAAACGAAATGAAATTGCAGTTTATCAGCCGCTCAGCCAATGAGGGCTTTGCCCGGGTTGCAGTGGCGGCTTTTTTTGCCCAGCTGGACCCCACCGTAGACGAAATGGCGGATATTAAGACCGCTGTTTCTGAGGCGGTGACCAACTGCATTGTCCACGCCTATCAAAACGGGCTGGGAATGATCTATCTGCATGCCCGCATCTACGAAGACCGGCGGGTGGTAGTGAGCGTAAAGGACAAAGGCTGCGGCATTGAGGATATCGAAAAGGCGATGGAGCCTATGTATACTACCTGTGACACTGGGGAGCGGGCAGGGCTTGGCTTTGCTGTGATGGAAAGCTTTATGGATAAGCTAAAAGTCCGTTCCAAGGTGGGAAAGGGGACGACGGTCACCCTGACAAAGCGCCTTAGCTCCCGCGAAAACAGCCATGATTAAGTCGGATCTGGAAAAAGAGGAATTCATCCGCCAAAATTTGGGGCTGGTACACTCCTGCGCCCACCGGCTCAAAGGCCGGGGAATCGAATACGACGATTTGTATTCCTCCGGGTGTATGGGGCTGATTAAAGCGGTAGACGCTTTTGACGAAAACCGGGGTGTCAAGTTTTCTACCTATGCCGTGCCGGTGATTTTAGGGGAGATGCGCCGTTTGTTCCGGGACGGGGGTGCGGTCAAAGTCAGCCGGAGCTTAAAAGAGCTTTCTTTAAAAGCCGGCCGCGTCCGGGAGCGGTTTGAAAACGAGCGGGGAAGAGAGCCTACCGTGGGGGAGATCGCCGGGATCTTGGAGGTCTCGCCGGAAGAAGCGGCCCAGGCGCTGTCGGCCGGCCAGCCGCCTATGTCCCTGACCGAGAGCGACGACGAGGGCGGCGGCCAGCTGGACATCCGGGTGGAGGCGCCGGAGGAGCGGATGACCGACATCATCTCCCTTAACGAGGTGATCGACTCGCTGGAGGAAAAAGACCGAAAGCTCATTATTCTGCGGTATTTTCATGGGAAGACGCAGGTAGAAACGGCAAAACTCCTGGGCATGACGCAGGTGCAGGTCTCCCGCCGGGAGAAAAAGCTATTGCTGCTTTTAAAAGAACGGCTGTCAGGGTGAGCTTTGCCGCAGTGCCCTAAGTTTGTCCCTCGAAAGATGTAAGCTTTGCCGTTGTTCCTATCAAAGCGGCCAAAAGAGATGCTTCGGAAGACTAAAAGGCTTATACGACGGGCATACTGTTTTTGAGGTGAAAAAGATGACTACGATTAATCCCCTTTTGCGCCCGCAGTTTGACTCCCTTCCAAAAGAGCTTCAGCAGGAAATTTTATCAAAGGATGCTTCTATTCATTCGATGGCAGATCTCATCCGCTGTCTGGAGCAGATTGCTGGAGAAGAATCATCGTAAAGCTAAAGGGACGGTCAAATGACCGTCCCTTTGTGCTGGCCGAAAGAACCGCCTATGTTGTTGTCCCGCCCTTCTCTACCAGGATCCTGCCGGGGTTTAAAGTAACAACAGCCGTCCACCTTGCTGCCGCTGACAGGGGATACTGTTTCCAGCGTACATTGGCCGTCCTTTTGATGGACACAGTCCTTACCGCAGTTAATCAGATTCAAGGGCACACCCTCCTATCCAAAAAGTGTTTATTGATAGTGTGTAAGGTTTCCCCTGAAAATATACCAAAAACTTTCTCACCATCCGGTTCATAAATAAAAGCGATTTAGCAACAATAGTATCAGTTGATGTTGTGGAGGGATGAAGCCTTGAAAAAATACGTTTCGTTATGTGTGGTCACCGTGATTTTGCTGCTGACTGCGGCGGTTACGCCAAACGCAGTCAGCAGCTTTTTGCCCCGGGTGGAGCTGACCGGGCTGCAACCCTCCCACTATCAAAGCGCGGTAACGGCGGGAGGCGTGGTGGAGGAGATCGCTCAGGAACAGGTGGAGCTGTCGTTTCCCGTAGTTCCCGACAAAGTGTACAAATCGGTAGGGGATACCGTAGAACAGGGCGAGGTGCTGGCTCAGGTGGATGCCGCCGCCACCCAGGCGGCCCTGTTAAATCTGGGGGATGGGGAACTTTCGAAACAGGTGCTGGCCTCTTTGTCCGGCGAAGAGGCCCAAAAGATGCCGGAACAGATTGTCGCTACGGCGGACGGGGTTATCACCGCCATGAACTTAAGCGAAGGGACTTTATGTGAGGAAAGCTCGGCGGCGACGATCTCCCGCTCGGATGAGCTCCAGGCGAAGGTGACTGTCAACGAAAGCAGTATTTCCGGCGTACAGGAAGGACAAAAGGTGACCCTTAGCGGCTCCGGCTTTCCAAAGACCTATACCGGTACGGTTACCAAAGTGTACCCCACCGCCCGACAGCAGCTTTCCGGCACCGTAAAGGAGACGGTGGTGGATGTGCTGGTGGCAATCGATTCTCCCGACGAACAGATTAAACCCGGTTTTACCGTGCAGGCCAGCATTAAAACCGGAGAAGAAAGGCTCATTAACCTTTTGCCCTATGATGCCATTGAGCAGGATGAAGAGCAAAACGAGTATGTTTATATTTATGAGAACGGACAGGCGGTACGCCAAAATGTGACCACCGGCTTGGAAACCGCTCAAGGGGTGGAGATCATCGCGGGAATCGGCCCGGAGGATAAAATTATTTCCCAGGCATCGGCGTTAAGCGGTGACCGTTGTTATGTCCGGGTGACCGGCTAGAGAGAGGAGGAAAACGCTGTGGGCGGGTACTTAAAAAGCGCATTTCGCAACATCTTCCGAAAAAAAGCTCGTTCTTTTCTTACCATGACGGGTATCGGCATTGGGGTGCTGTCGGTTGTTGTTATCTCCGCCATTGGCGATCTGGGAAAACAGACGATTAACGATGAATTAAGCAGCATTGGCCTGGACGGGCTGGCGGTGTCCGCCAGCGCGGGGATCTCCCAGCCGGTGACGCTGTACACCGAGGAACTGGAAGAGATCAAAGAGGTGGACAGCGTAGAGGACGCCATGCCGCTGATGGTGCAGGCCACCCAAAGCCGGAGACGGGGCGAAACAAACAATTGTATTGTCTGGGGCATCGACAACAACGCCCAGAATATTATCTCTCTGGAGCTTTTGTATGGACGGATGATTACCAAAGGGGATTTAGCAGAGGGGGGGAACGTTTGCGTGGTGGACGAAGCCTATGCCAAACAGTTGTATGGCCGGGCAAACATTGTGGGCAAAACGGTAGAGGTCCTATTAAACGGCGGCTATCAGCCGCTGACGGTCATCGGGGTGGTTGCTTCCGGCGGCAATATGCTGCAAAGCCTGATGGGGGAATATATCCCCAGCTTTCTGTATATCCCCTATTCCACCATGCAAAGGGTGTGCGGCCGGCAGAATTTTGACCAGATCGCCATCCGGCTGCAGGAGGGCGCTGACCCGGATTCCGCCGCGGAATCAATCACCACCCGTTTGGAGAGTATAAGCGGTATGGAGGATTCCATTCAGGTGGAGAATTTAGTCCAGCAAAAAGAAAAGCTCAACAATATTTTGGATATCATCACCCTGGTGCTGGCGGTGATCGCGGGAATTTCTCTGGTGGTGGCAGGACTGTCGATTATGACAGTGATGCTGGTATCGGTGAGTGAACGCACCCGGGAGATCGGAATCAAAAAATCCATCGGGGCATCCCGGTCAAAAATTTTGTGGGAATTTTTAGCTGAGGCGCTTTTGATCTCCCTGCTGGGCAGCGGGGTCGGCTGTGGATTGGGAATCGGGCTGTCCTGGGGCGGATGCGCGGTTTTGGGAGTTCCTTATATTTTCAATGGGAACCTTGTGCTGTTTTGCATTGCCTTTGCGGTGGCTACCGGGATTTTGTTCGGCGTGTATCCGGCTATGAAAGCGGCAAAGCTTCGGCCGGTGGAGGCGCTGCGGCAGGAATAAGGAGGGAGCGGCAAAACGTTCGCCTTTAAGCGCGTCCTTACACAAAACGCCTGCCGCCCCATACCATGGGGCGGCAGGCGTTCGTTGATTCTGCTGCGGCCTTATGAAAAAAGCGGGAAGGCTTCAGCGCGCCTCCTGTTCCTCCCCGTGAAAACGGTATCCCGCGCCCCAGATCGTTTCGATATACCGGGGCTTGGAAGGATCCGGCTCGATTTTTTCCCGAATCCGGTTGACATGGACGGTGACGGTAGAGGTCTCGCCGATGCTGTCCATCCCCCAGATGCGGTCAAACAACAGGTCTTTGGAAAACACCTGGTTGGGGTGGCGGGCTAAAAAAGCCAGCAGGTCAAACTCCTTGTTGGTGAGCGTTACCTCCCTTCCGGCGGTAAACACCCTCCGGGCGGGAATGTCAATCACCAGATCCCCCTGTGTAAGCCGTTCGCCGGCGGGAGGCGAAGAAAGGGACAGACGTTCGTACCGGGCGATGTGTGCTTTGACCCGGGCGGCCAGTTCCGAGGGGGAAAAGGGCTTGGTGATATAATCGTCTGCGCCCAGCCCGAGACCGCGGATTTTATCCACATCCTCCCGCTTGGCGGAGACAAACAAAACGGGAATTTCCTTGTGCTCCCGGATGCTGCGGCAGATGGAAAATCCGTCGGTGCCCGGGAGCATGATATCCAAAAGTACCAGGTTGAAATCTTCCTTCAGCGCCCGGGAAAGGCCATCCTCCCCAGTAGGGGAGATCGCTACCGAAAAGCCGTTTGCCTCCAGATAGTCCCGCTCCAGCTCAGCGATGTTCTTGTCGTCTTCAATAATCAAAATTCGTTTCATGGGTATGCTTGTTCCTTTCTTACCAAACACAGGGAGTTTTAAGTGAACCGAAAAAGCGGTCAGGCATCTGTTCCCCGGTATTCCGGGAGCAGGATGGTTATGGTCATCCCTTGATCCAGTGCGCCTTTGGCGGCGATGGTGCCGTCCATCGCCTCGACGATCTGCCTGGCGATGGCAAGGCCAAGCCCACTGCCTTTGACAGCAGTGCTCCGGGCGGGATCGGTTCGGTAAAAGCTTTCAAAGATTTTTTCGGCCTGTTTGGGATCAATCCCCCGGCCGTTATCGGTAAAGATGATTGCCAGGCACCCGGCTACCCTTTCCAACGTAACAGTGAGAGAGTCATCCGGGGTCCCTTTCCGGTATTTCAAACTGTTGTCAGTCAGGTTTTGCAAAGCGCGCGCAAACTGTATCCGGTCTATAAACGCCATGGCACAGTCCTGGCACCGGTTTTCAAAGCGCAGGGAAAAGCCGGAGGCTTTCAGCCGCAGTGCGGACTCTTCACAGAAATCTGTGAGATATCCGGCCAGTTCGGTGGGCTCTTTATGGAAGGGAATGCCTCCGGCATCCAGCTTGGAAAATAAAAACAGGCTGTCCACCAGCTGTTCCATATCCCAGGCGGTGTGGTAGATCGTGCGGAGATAGTGCTCTTTTTTGTCAGGGGTATCGGCAATCCCGTCGATCAGGCCGCTGACATACCCCTTGATGGAGGTAAGCGGGGTGGACAGATCGTGGGAAATCCCGGCGAGCATGGCTTTTCGGCTTTCTTCTATCCGCTGTTGAGTGGTAAGGGAGACCTTCAGCCGTCGGCGCATATCATCAAAGTCCCGGCAGGTTTCTCCCAGTTCGTCACCGGCATCCGAGGTAATAGCCGCGTCTAAATCGCCGTTTTTAATGGCGATAGCCCCTTTGCGGAGTTCTGCGATGGGCTCTAAAATACTGCGGGCGAGGCGGCGGGTCAGGATGGCGCCGGTGGCGATAATAATGACGACGGCGCTGATGCCCACTACCGCAATAGCCATCTTGATAAAATCCTTTACGTCCTCTATAAACACATAATCCTGTCCGGGAAAGGAAAGGGCAGTCCCTGTAACCATCAAAACAGAACTGTCACCTTTGGCGTTTTGCAAGGGGACCCGGTAAAAAAGGCCCTTGTCGTTCCGACAATAAATAGGGGAGGCGTCTGAGGTTTGATAGGAGGGGAGTATTCCCAGAGCAGTTTCTTCTACCTGGCTTTTAGAGGAACCTTCGGTACAATAGGATACACCGCCGTTTACATAAATCATGGCGCCTGCTTTTTCCAGCGCCTCGCAGGCGGCGGTGAAATCCCGGTTTTTTAGCGGATTGTCTTCGCGGACAATCTCACTGCAAAGGGTGTCCACCAGCAAAAGGACCTGATAGTTGGAGTCATCCCCTTTTAAGCTTTCCCCTGAAAGAGCAGAACGGTTGGGGGAATTGGTGGCGGCGAAAAAAAACATCAGCATCATGATAAGGATGAACAGAATCACCAGCACAGGGATGAGAATCATGAGAATATTTCCCACTAACAGCTTGTTTCGCACGGGCATGTCCCGGAATTTCATAGGCGTCACCTCATACTGTTATCATAACACGACAGCGGCAATCGGACAAGTTCCGACTGAAAATAGCGGCGTATGAACCCGACTAAAAGACAGAAAAGCACCGCAGTTTTCTAAAAACTGCGGTGCGAAAAGAAATGGGGTGAGCAGATTTACAGCTGAAAGCCAAAGGCTTGCTTTCCCAGATACCGGGCGGATTCGCCCAACTCCTGTTCGATGACAAGCAGGCGGTTATATTTGGCTACCCGGTCGGTGCGGGAGGGAGCCCCCGTTTTGATCTGACCGGCATTCACCGCCACCGCCAGGTCGGCAATGGTGGTGTCCTCGGTCTCGCCGCTGCGGTGAGAGATGACGGCGCGGTAACCGTGCCGGTGGGCCAAGGCGATGGTGTGGAGGGTTTCGGACAACGAACCGATCTGGTTTACCTTGATAAGAATGGCATTGCCGGCGCCCTGTTCGATGCCCTTTTGCAGCCGCTGCTCGTTAGTGACGAACAAATCGTCCCCTACAATCTGCACCCGGCCCCCTAACAGCTTGGTGATCTGGGTAAAGCCTTCAAAGTCCTCCTCCGCCAGGGGATCCTCAATAGAGACGATGGGATAACGGCTGCAAAGCCCTTCAAAATAAGCAATCAGCTCTTCCCGGGTAACGTCCTTGCCCTTTTTGGGCAGGCGGTAGCCGCCGTTTTGGTACCATTCGCTGGAAGCGGCGTCCAAAGCGATGCGGATATCCTCTCCCGGGCGGTAGCCGGCTTTTTCCACCGCGTCTAAAATCAGCTTGATGGCTTCCTCATCGTCAGTCAGGTTGGGGGCATAGCCGCCCTCGTCCCCCACCGAGGTGGACAAGCCCTTTTGCTTTAAAACGCCGGCCAGCGCGTGGAACACCTCAGCGCACATGCGAAGCCCTTCCGCGAAGGAGGGCGCGCCTACCGGCATGACCATGAATTCCTGGATATCCACGTTGTTGGCCGCATGGGCGCCGCCGTTTAAAATATTCATCATCGGCACCGGCAGGGTGGTGGCGGCAACGCCTCCCAAATAGCGGTACAAAGGGATATGAAGGGCGTTGGCGGCCGCCTTGGCGGCGGCTAGGGAGACCGCCAAGATCCCGTTGGCGCCTAAATTTTTCTTGTTGGGGGTGCCGTCCAAGCGAAGCATGATGTGGTCTAACTCCCCTTGGGCTAATACACATTTTCCTGTCAGGGCAGGGGAGATTTTTTCGTTTACATTTTTTACCGCCTGCAAAGTTCCCTTGCCGCCGTACCGGTTTCCGCCGTCCCGCAGCTCATGAGCCTCAAACATGCCGGTGGAAGCGCCGGAGGGAACACTGGCGGTGCCGCAGGCCCCGCCGTTTAGATACACGGTAGCTTCTACGGTGGGATTTCCCCGGGAGTCTAAAATTTCTCTGGCGCAGATCTGTTTAATCAGATATTTTTCATGGTGGATCATCATCAGGACACTCCTTTCTTACAGAGATAGTGTTCACAGAATTTGTAAAAATTATACATTTTAAGCGCCTTTTCTGGGAAAAGGCTGCTTGAGCATCGGAAGGCCCGTTGTAAGAACCTGTTCGCGGCAAATGAGGCATACTTTTGGCGGGTTGTGTTTATATTTTGTGTATTGTAAAATAAAAATGGATAGAGGTTTCCGGTTAGATTTGCCTGCGGCGGGAGCGTTTTTTGATAAATTTGATAAATAGGAAATCCTTCCGTGGATTTCACGCAATTTCCATGTGTTTTTTAAAAGTCAATGCCCATACTAGTAAGGACAGCCAGGTACAGACAGAATCATCGCGGAGCATGTCCAAATACAAAAAGCGGGAGGAGACGTTATTCATGCCTAAAAAAGAAAAAGGAATCTGCTTGTGCCTGGCGGCTGTTTTGTGTACGGCAGCCCTTTTAACCGGCTGTTCGAAAATAGAGGATGAAACCTCATCCACAGATCGTTCTTCGGCGGAAAACTCTTCCGGGGAAAGTTCCCAGTTTGACCCGGCTGCAGGCAATAATTCGCTGACGTCGGATTATATGCCGGCGGTGGAGTCTGATGAGCAGGCGGGAGCAGCGCCGGAAGGCGTCTCTTTAGACGCACTGAGCAACCAGAAAAATGGCTGGGGACAGGGAACACAGGTGGATGAAAAAAACCGCCCGGTTTCTTGCGACCAATATCAGGAAAAGTATGGAAAATACGGCGCTGTCTTTATCGGCAAGGCAGAGGAAAAGAAAATTTATCTCACCTTTGACGAAGGCTATGAAAACGGCTATACCGCAAAAATATTGGATACGCTTCAGCAAAAAAAGGTCCCGGCAGTGTTTTTTGTGACCCACGATTATGTAAAGCGCAATCCTGACCTTGTGAAACGGATGGTTGCAGAAGGGCACGCAGTGGGCAACCACACCTGGAGTCATCCATCGATGCCCGGTGTGACTACCGAACAGGCAAAAGAGGAGATTCAAAAACTCCATGACGAGGTGAAAGAACAGTTTCAGTATGACATGACGCTGTTCCGCCCGCCTATGGGGGAATTTTCCGAGCGCACGCTGGCGATTACCCAATCTATGGGTTATAAAAGCGTGTTTTGGAGTTACGCATACGCTGACTGGGATCCGGATAACCAAATGGACCCCCAGAAGGCACTGGAAAAAGTGACCAAGGCGGCCCATCCCGGGGCTGTTTACCTGCTGCACGCGGTGTCGGCGACTAACACCGAGATTTTAGGCGATTTCATCGACAATTTGCGGGAGCAGGGATACACCCTGGCGGCGTTTGATCTGTAAAAGTGAATACAGCAAAAGGAAAAAGCGCCGTCCACAAAACGGCGCTTTTTCCATAAGGCGCGGCTTGTAAGACGTTTTTTGAAAGATTCTTTTCTACTGTGGATTTCCTATTGACAGCCGGACGGGATTTGGGTACCATAAAAGAAAAAAGGGGTAATTTAGATATGGGCAATATCTGGCATGATATCAGTCCTAAACGGATTTCTCCCACCGATTTTATTTCGGTGATCGAGATCCCAAAGGGAAGCAAAAAGAAGTACGAACTGGATAAAGAAACCGGCCTGATTATCTTAGACCGAATTCTGTATACCTCCACCCATTATCCAGCAAACTACGGGTTTATCCCCCGCACCCTGGGAGACGACGGGGACCCGCTGGACATCCTTTTGCTCTGTTCGGAGGCGTTGGAGCCCTTGACCCTTACCCGCAGTTATCCCATCGGCGTTATCAAGATGCTGGACGGCGGGCGGAACGATGAAAAAATTATTGCGATCCCCTTTAACGATCCTACCTATAACGAATACACGGACATCTCCCAGCTGCCGGAGCATGTTTTCGCCGAGATGCGCCACTTTTTTACGGTGTACAAGGCATTGGAAAACAAAGAGACCGCTGTGGATGAGGTCAGTGGCCGGGAGGACGCAGTAGCCATCATCAAACAGGCGATCGAAAATTATGTGGAAGTCTTTTGCAAGTAAAATAAAACGGCAGGCGGAACTTTCCGCCTGCCGTTTTTGCAGAAAAAGGAAATTCAGGCCTTGCCGGAAATTTTGGAGCGCTTTTCCGAAAGTTCCGGCAGCACGGTGCACAGCATGGTGATAAAGCAGGCGGCTCCTCCGATAAAGTTGGAAACCGGTTCCGCCAAAAAGACGCCGTTGGTTTTAAGCCCCCAAAAGTGGGGGAGCAAAAGGGTGAGGGGGACGACGATAATCACCTTGCGGAACAGTGAGAAAAACACGGCGTGCCTGGATTTTCCTAAAGCCACAAAGGTGTTTTGTCCGGCAAACTGGAAGGCCATCATGAAAAAGCCGAAGAAATAAAGCTGAATAATAGGCACGCCCGTCTGGATCAGCGCGGTATCCCGGCTGAACAGGCGGATGATGGGGGCGGTAAACAGGCTGAGGATCAGCCATGCAGTCACAGTATAAATGATACAGCCGGCCGACATAAACCGGATGGCTTTTTTGACCCGGTCATACCGCCTGGCGCCGTAGTCGTAGCTCATCACCGGAGCTGCGCCGCTGCTGAAGGCCATCACCGGGGTGGTGAGGATCTCCCGGATGGTGTTGGCCACCGTCATCACTCCCACATAAAGCTCGCCGCCCCATCGCTGCAAGCTCGCATTGCAGACCATCTGCACCAGACCGTTGGTCACCTGCATCACAAATCCGGACAGCCCCAGGGCGGTGATCCGCTTTACCCGGCTGCCGTCTAGCTTTAAAGCGCGCTTTTCCAGCCGCAAAAGGGCCTGTTTGCCGGTTAAAAAGCGCAGCACCCATAAAGCGGACAAAATCTGGGAGATCACCGTAGCGATGGCTGCGCCCTGAATCCCCATGTGGAAGACGAAGATAAACAGCGGATCCAAAACAATATTGGCGCCCGCGCCCAGCAGGATGGTAAACATCCCCACGCGGCCGAACCCCTGGCAGTTGATAAAGCTGTTCATCCCCGTGGCGATCATCACAAACACCGACCCGCAGAGATACCACAGGATGTACGGGGCCGCGTAAGGGTAGGTGACGTCGCTGGCGCCGAACAGGTACAAGATAGGCTTGTGGAAAACAAGGCAGATCGCCGTGAGCACCGCGCCGGAGGCCACCAGGCAGACAAAGGAATTCCCCATAATCGCCTGGGCTTCCTCCCGGTTTCCCTTCCCAAGCTCCATGGAGCACAGCGGCGCGCCGCCGGAGCCGAACAGGCTGGCAAAGGCGGCCACAATGGTGATAATGGGAAAACAGATGCCAAGGCCGGTGAGCGCCAAGGAGTTTTCCCCATCCATGTGGCCGATGTAAATCCGGTCTACCACACTGTACAAAAGGTTGGCCAGCTGCGCCGCCATCAAGGGGAGGGAAAGGCTCCAGATGTTCCGGTAAACGCTTCCCTGTGCAAAATCTGTCTGACGCATTTGTCCTTACTCCTTTTTGTCGTTATGAAAATAGGCGGGTGGTTTATCGGCCCTAGAATACCGGCTTAGTGGAAAAAGGCCCGCCGGTGTGATAGAATACAATTATAGACGTTTAATAAGAAGGGAATTCCATGAAAATAGAGTATCGAGATATCGTTTTGCTCAATGACCAGCTGCAAAAGCTGGCTACTCGGTATCGTGTCAGCTATAAAAACGATCAGGTGGCATGTATCGAACCGCCGGGGGAATGCTGCCTGACCGGCGACCGAAAAGAGCGGGCGTTTGCCTGTATCGAAGACTATTTTAACAAAAAAGGTATTTCCGTTGTTTTTTCGGACGACCGGCTGTATTTTTCCTGTGCAGAAAAACAGCCGGAAAAGCCTGCTTGAGAAAAAGGAGTGCCGCAAAACAAGCGTTTTGCGGCACTCCTTTCATCATCCTGATTATTCGATGCCGTTGGGGTTGTTTTTGGTGAAATTCCAGGTATCCCGGCACATTTCTTCCAGTCCTTTTTCCGCAGCCCAGCCAAGCTGTTCCTTTGCATAGCTGGGATCGGCATAGCATTCCGCGATATCGCCGGGCCGCCGGGGAGCGATTTTGTAGTTTACCTTGACGTTGTTTGCCTTTTCAAAGGCGTGCACCACATCCAGCACCGAGTAACCGGTGCCGGTGCCCAGGTTATAGGCGTCCACGCCCTTATCCTTGCGGACTTTGGCCACTGCGCACAAATGCCCTTTGGCAAGATCCACCACATGGATGTAATCCCGCACGCCGGTGCCGTCATGGGTGGGATAATCGTCACCAAAAACGCTCAGGCATTCCAGCCGGCCGGCCGCCACCTGGGCGATATAGGGCATCAGGTTGTTGGGGATACCGTTGGGGTCTTCTCCCAAAAGGCCGCTTTTGTGGGCGCCGATGGGATTAAAGTACCGAAGCAATGCGATGCTCCAATCATGGTCGGCCACATAGATGTCCCGCAGGATCTGTTCGATCATCAGCTTGGTGCTGCCATAGGGGTTGGTGGTGGAAAGAGGGAAATCCTCTTTAATGGGGACGGTTTTGGGAGTGCCGTAAACCGTCGCGGAGGAACTGAACACCATCCGCTTGACGTTGGCGGCAGCCATCTCCTCACAGAGGATCAGGGTGCCGGTGAGGTTGTTATGATAATACCGCAGGGGCTGCTGCACCGATTCGCCTACAGCCTTTAAGCCTGCAAAATGGATGACCGAATCAATATCGTTTTCCCGGAAGACTTTTTTGACGCCTTCCCGGTCGAGAAGATCTACCTCATAGAACTTAAAGTCCTTGCCGGTGATCGTGCGGATACGGTTTAACGCTTCCGGTTTGGAGTTGACGAAGTTATCCAGAATGACGACTTCCTCCCCCGCGTTTAAAAGCTCAACGCAGGTGTGAGAGCCGATAAATCCCGCTCCGCCAGTTACTAAAACTGCCATGGACGCCACGTTCCTTTCTGGATTTTATTACAGTTGCAGTATACAAGAATCCTAGTTTAAAGTCAATAAAAAACAACAATAATCCATGAACTTGAAATTTCGCCCCATACCTGCTATGCTAGAGAAAATAAAAGGAGGCGCTTAGGATGAGAATCGGACACGGCTATGATGTACACCGGCTGCAAAAGGGAAGGGAGCTTATCATCGGCGGGGTGAAGATCCCCTATGAAAAAGGCCTTTTGGGACATTCCGACGCGGATGTGCTTATCCACGCGGTGATGGATGCGCTTCTGGGCGCGGCGGGCCTGGGGGATATCGGCATCCACTTCCCGGATACCGACGAGGCTTACCGGGGCGCCGACAGCGTGGAGCTTTTAAAACAGGTGTGCATCCTATTAAAGCAAAAAGGCTACCGGATCGAAAACATCGACGCCACCATTTTAGCCCAGGCGCCGAAAATGAAGCCCCATATCCCGGAGATGAGGCGGATCCTGGCCGCATCGTGCAGCATGGGGGAAGATCAGGTTAATATAAAAGCCACCACCGAAGAGGGCCTAGGCTTTACCGGAGAAGGCCTTGGCATCGCTGCTCACGCCGTCTGCCTGCTGGTGTAAGCGCGCTTTTAAGGGACGCTGTTTTCACTGTATATCTTTTAGCATTCCCGAAAATTTTAAAAAAATCACCTTTCTAGCACCCTGCACTCAAAAGGCATACAATGGGGTATGACGGAGAAGGTGATTTTTTATGAGACAGCTGATTATGCTCAGTTCCATCACCTATGCCATGAAGGCCAGGGACTATCTGATGTCCCAGGGAATCCGCGCCCACTTGGAGCGCACGCCCCGGGAGCTGGGAAATCTGGGATGCAGCTACAGCCTGCGGGTGGACGGCAACAAGGAAAGGCTGGCACGGATGCTTTCCGATGCCGGCATCCGAGTGATTGGAACGGCCGAAATATAGAGCATCTTTATGCGCCGCAGACTTTTTGTCCGCGGCGCATAGTTTTGTCATAAAAAGCCTGACTTTTGGGGATATCCTTTGTTTCCCCGGCAAAGGATAGTCTAGGCCCCGGCGGCTCTGCATAAAATTTGACAGAGGAATTTATGCAGAGTAAGGAGTATTCGCCATGATTTATTTTGACAACGCGGCTACCACCTATCCCAAGCCCAAAAGTGTGCTGTCCGCCGTCTCGGGGGCGGCGGTGTATTACGGCGGAAATCCAGGGCGCAGCGGGCACCGGATTTCTTTAAAGACCGCCGAAAAGGTCTATGAGGCAAGAAGGGCGGTGGCGGAGCTTTTGGGAGTGCCCCAGGTGGAAAACGTCGCCTTTACCCTCAACTGCACCCATGCGCTGAATATGGCCATCAAGGGGGTGATGGCCGGCGGAGGACATGTGGTGACCTCCTCGTTGGAGCATAACTCGGTGATGCGCCCCCTGTATGCTTTAAGCAAGTCGGGAAAGGTGACCTACAGCATCGCCCAGGTGGATGAAGAGCGCCCTTTTATCACCCTGGCAAATTTTGAAAAGGCGATTTTGCCCGAGACCAAAGCGATTGTGTGCACCTATGCCTCCAACGTGACGGGAGCGGTTTTACCTATCAAGGAGCTGGGGAGTCTCTGCAAGCGCAAAAACATTGTGTTTATCGTAGATGCCGCCCAGGCGGCGGGGATTTTGCCCGTCCACATGGAAAAGCAGCAGATCAGCGTTTTGTGCTGTGCCGGGCACAAAAGCTTAATGGGAGTCACAGGGACGGGGGTCATGGCAGTCGCCCCGGATATTCAGCTGGCGACGGTGCTGGAAGGGGGGACGGGAAGCGCTTCCGCGGATATCGCCCAGCCGGATTTCCTTCCTGATCGGTTTGAGAGCGGGACGGCGAACACCGTGGGGATTTTGTCTCTATTGGCCGGGGCGCAGTTTTTAAAGCGCCGGGGCATTGAGGAAATCTATGACCACGAACTTTCCCTGTGCGCCCAGCTGTACGGCGATTTAAGCGGAAAGGAAGGAATCCGGCTTTACTGTCCGCCTATCCGCCACGGAGACCGTGCACCGGTTTTAAGCTTTAACATCGAGGGGATGACCTCTATGGAGGCGGCTGAGCTTTTGGACGGGGAGGGGTTTGCCGTCCGGGCGGGGCTGCACTGCGCCCCTTCCGCCCATCGGGTATTAGGCACCATGGAGACGGGGACCATCCGGTTTTCGCCCGGCTTTTCCTCCAAGCCGGCTCAGGTGGAAATGTTTGCCCAGGCGGTCAAAAAAATTGCTAAAAATCATGCCGGCCGCGCTTGAAACATAGGGCAGATCGTGGTAAACTATAACAGTAAGTATAAAAATGTGGTAGCGCCTGTTCTGCCGGCGGCAGGCGGGGCTTTCAAAATAAAGGATGAAGCCATATGGATTTTTTCTCCACCGTTTGGGAGTATGTGAAGCAGTTTTCCTCCACCCTTTGGGATTCGGTCATCAGTGTATTGGCAACCTTCCGGATCACCGACGCGATTGATATTCTGCTTTTAACCTATATTATTTACCTGGCGATTAAGCTGATCCGGGAGACCAGGGCCCAACAGCTGTTAAAGGGCATTATTTTATTCGCTATTGCCAGCGTGGTGGCGAATGTTTTGTCTTTAAACGCTATCAGCTACCTGCTGCAAAGGGTGTTTGACATCGGTGTTATCGCCCTGATTGTCGTCTTCCAGCCGGAGCTTCGCCGGGCGCTGGAAAAACTGGGGCGGACCAAGGTGCGCAATTTCGGCGTATTCGGCATTGGCAGCGAGCATTACGAAAAAGCTGAGCAAGAGTGGGGCCATACCATTGAGGTTATTGCCACCGCTGCCAGCGAGCTTTCTAAAACCAAAACCGGCGCGCTGATCGTCTGCGAGCGGCAGACTAAACTGGGTGAGCAGATCAGCACCGGCGTTATTTTGGAGGCCAAACCCAGTGTGGAACTGTTTGGAAACCTGTTTTTCCACAATTCCCCTCTGCATGACGGGGCGGTCATTATGCGGGACGGCATCATTTTAGCCGCTTCCTGCTTTTTGCCCAAGCCTCAAAAGGAAGAGCATATCGCCCGCCAGCTTGGTTCCCGCCACCGGGCGGCCATTGGCATGAGCGAAAACTCCGACGCGGTGATCGTGGTGGTCTCGGAGGAGACGGGGACGATCTCGGTGGCGGAGGACGGTGAAATCTACCGCGATTTTAACCGCGATACGCTGCGCACCTATCTGCGGGGTAAGCTGATACCGGAAAAACCCGATGAAAACGAAAAGAAAAAGCGGACGTTTTTAAGGGGGAAGAAAAAATGAAGAAAAAACGGAACATCGGCAACCTGCTGGACAACAAAAAATTTGTCATTATCCTCTCCCTGATTATTGCGATTATCACCTGGACGGTGATTGCGGTAACCGTCAATCCCGACCAGAGCGTAACTATTGAAAACATCCCTGTGACTATTTCGCTGGATAAGTCGGCGGCAAAAGAACAGGGGCTGGACGTTATTTGGGGCGACGACGCCACGGTGAGCGTTTTGGTCCGCGGCCGCAGGTATAAGGTGGGCGCACTTACCACCGCAAATTTTCAGGCGGTGGCGGACGTTTCCAACGTGACTTCCGCCGGGGAGTATGATTTAAATGTATCGGTCACCAAGGTGAGCGACGATCCGGATTACGAAATCGTCTCCAACCAGTCCTTGACGATCAGAGCCCGGTTTGACCATGTTGTCAGCCAGGAGTTCCCTCTTTATGCCCAGGCAAACGGGATCAGCGCCCAGGATGGCTTTATTTTGGATAACGTCTATGCCACCACCGATTCGGTGACCCTGACAGGCCCTCAAAGCGATATCGAAAGGGTCGCCAGCGTGGCCGTGGTGTCTGACCGGAATGAAACCATCTCCCAGTCCATGACGATCGATGGGGAACTTGTGATGTACGACGGGGACGGCAACGCCGTTGATCTGCCCTATGTATCCTATGAGCCCACCAAGCTTCAGCTGACCGTTTCAGTTTCCATGCACAAGACGATCCCATTAACCATCCGTTTTAACAATATTCCGGACGGGCTGTCAGAAGATACCCTTAAATACACGATCACTCCTTCTACCGTGGAGGTTGCAGGCTCCAGCGAAGCGATCTCCAACGTGGCGGAAATCAACCTTGGCTTTGTAGATTTCCGCAACATTGATGTGGGTTCCAGCTTTACCTTTAACATCGGTCTGCCGGCGGGCTTTACCAATGTGCAGAATGTGACCACCGCTACGGTGAAGTTTGAAACGGATGATTATGTGTCCAAAACGTTTACTGTCAATGAGGTGAATACCGTCAATCCTCCCGACGGATATTCCGTCCAGGTGGACACCCAGAGCTTAAATGTGAAAATTGTGGGAACGGCCGCTGTGATGGAGTCTCTCACCGCCCAGGATATTGTGGCTGCGGTGGACTTTGCCGAGGTGACGGTGAGTTCCGGTCAGTTTAGGGCGCCTATTAAGATCACGATACCGGGGCAGAGCGAGCCCTGCTGGGCAGTGGGCGAGTATGAGGCGCTGGTGACCGCTACCCCCAACGGCAGTTAACAGGAAAAAGGAGACCGATATGCCGATTTATCTGTCAGGAATTATAACCGGGCTGGATCAGGCGGAGCAGGAAGCCATCCGCCTGGCGAAAAAGCGTCTGGGTGTGCCGGAAAGCCGGATTACCGCTGCTTATCTTGTAAAGCAGTCGCTGGATGCCCGCCACCGGGATCATCCTCATTTTGTAAGCACGGTGGGAATCGAACTCACCTCTCACGAGTCGGAGGCTGCTTTAGCAGCCTCCGACCCTTGTATATCTTACCGGGAACGGTTTTCCCTTTCCCTCTCCCCGGGCAAAGAAAAACCGGAGGGCCGCATGGTGGTGGCGGGCTTTGGGCCTGCGGGGATGTTTGCGGCGCTTTTGCTGGCGAAATACGGCTACCGCCCCCTGGTGCTGGAGCGGGGCGGCCCGGTGGAGCGCCGGGTGCAGGCGGTGGAGGAGTTTTGGAAAACCGGCAGGCTTTCGGAAAACTGCAACGTCCAGTTTGGGGAAGGGGGCGCGGGCACCTTTTCGGACGGCAAGCTGACAACCCGCATCTCGGACCCCTATTGCGAGTATGTGCTGGCCGCCTTGGCGGAACATGGCGCTCCGCCGGATATTTTAAAACGCGCCAAGCCCCATATCGGAACCGACAAGCTGCGGGGTGTGGTGAAAAACATCCGGGAGGAGATCCTTTCTTTAGGCGGAGAGGTGCTGTTTGACACCGCTTTGACCGGCCTTTGTCTTAGAGAGGGAAAACTTGTCGGCGTCAAGACCTCTAAAGGCGAAATCCCCGCTTCCGCCTTGCTGCTGGCCATCGGCCACAGCGCCCGGGACACCTTTTTTATGCTGCGGGATATGGGCATCTCTATGGAGGCAAAGCCCTTTTCGGTAGGCGCCAGGATCGAACAGCGCCAGGAGGTTGTCGAGCGGGGATTATACGGCCGCCTGGCGGGAGACCCAAGGCTCCCCAAAGGGGAATACCAGCTTTCCTACCGGGAAAACGATCGGGGGGTGTACACCTTCTGCATGTGCCCGGGAGGAACAGTGGTCCCCGCCGCCTCGGAAGCGGGGGGCGTTGTCACCAATGGGATGAGCGAGTACGCCAGAGACCGGGAAAACGCCAACGCCGCGCTGGTGGTATCGGTGGGGCCTCAGGATTTCGGCAGCGATCCCATGGAGGCGGTGGCCTTTCAGCGCCGGCTGGAACAGGCGGCGTTTGCCGCGGGAGGCGGCTATAAGGCGCCGGCGACAACAGTCGGCCGCTTTTTGGAAGGAAAGCCCGGCATTCAGTTAAAAAGCGTGCGGCCAAGCTACGCGCTGGGAGTCACCGGCGCGGATTTCCGGCAGCTTTTGCCGGAGCCGGTGACGGATATGATGGAAAAAGGCCTTCGGCGGTTTGAGCGAAAGCTCCACGGCTTTGGTAGTGCCGACGGCGTTTTAACCGGGGTGGAGACGAGGACCTCCTCGCCGGTGCGGATCCTGCGGCAGGAGGCGACCCGCATGGCTCCGGGGGCTGAGGGGCTGTATCCCTGCGGCGAGGGAGCCGGTTATGCCGGCGGCATTATGAGCGCTGCGGTGGACGGGCTGCGAACCGCCGCGGCGGTGATTGAGCGCTTTGCGCCGGAGGATTAAACGGAATAAACGACAAAAAACGGCTTGGAGGATTTTCCTCCAAGCCGTTTTTGCTCAGTGGCGGTCATTTTTCCTGGGGATCATGCTTTTCCTTTTTTAGCGCCTGGCAGTCGGGACACAAGCCAAAGATTTCAAAGGAGTGGCCGGTGACGGTAAAGCCGTTTTTCTCGCCCACCGCTACTGAAAACTGCTCCACCGGACATTCATCGATGGAAACGGTCTTCCGGCATCCCACACAGATTAAATGATGCCGGTGGCCCCGCTGGGAAAAGCGGTAGTACTGGCTTGTATCCCCCGGCAGGAATGCTTTTTCAATCACGCCGCACTGCTCTAAGCTCCCCAGGGTGCGGTAGACGGTGGAAAGGCCATAGTTTTCCCCGGCGGCCTTTAGGGAGAGGTAAAGCTCCTCCGCGGTCATGGGCGCATGGTGGGCTAAAAGCGCCGTTAAAATCCCCTCCCGCTGCCGGGTGACTTTTAAATGGTATTTTTTTAACAGTGCAGGGATCTCCAAAGGGGCATCGTCTTGATGATGACAGGGCATGGACTTATTCCTTCCTTTCCCGTTTACAGCAGATTCATCAGCAGCTGAATCACAACGCCGGATACCATTCCCACCGCCAGGATGCAGAGAATGATTTTAAAAGCCTCTTTTTTGTTGCCTTTCCGGCCTTTTAAAAGCAGGATGTAGCCAAAGCCGGTGCCGGTAATCAGACCTGCCACGGCAGAGCCAAAGCTGATGGTTCCCTGGACGAACAGTTCGGTAATTAAAACCGAGGCGGCGCATCCGGGAATCAGTCCGATAATAGCGGTCAAAACCGGCTGGAAGATGCTGTCGTTTAACAGCAGGGAGCCGATCCGGTCCTCGCCGATCCAGAAAACGATCAGATTGATGGCAAGCAGGGTGACTAAGATAAACAGGCCGATCTTAATGGTGTGCTCCAGCGCGGTGAGGAAGATTGACCGGTGATGATGGCAGCAGCTTCCTTCGGGGTGTTCCCCCAGTTCGCCCTGTTCCTCGGGGGCAGGATGGGCTTTTAACACTTCCTTTCGGAAAAGGGTGTACTTAAACAGGTAACCGGCGGCGATGGCGATAAGCACCTTGATCCCGATTAAGGGGAGGATGGCCCAGGCGTTGTCAAAATGGGAGATCAAAATGGGAACCGCTTCATCCGAGGTGGAAATAAACACGGCGATCAGTGTTCCCGCGCCGATCACCCCTCCATTATACAGGGAGGCACAGGCGGCGGAAAAGCCGCACTGGGGGATGCACCCCAGCAAAGAGCCTACCACCGGGCCGATGGAACCAATCCGGGACTGATGCAGCTTTCCCGCGTTCATCCGGCCCTCCATCCACTCCATCAGCAGGTAGACAAGGTATAAAATTGGTATGGTTTTTAAGGTGTCCAAACCAGTATCCAATAAAACGTCCAACAAACGGCGTCACTCCTAATTGAAAATGATTTTCAGTTTCAATTATAATCCCTTTTGCCGGTTTGTCAACTGTTTTTTGTCTTTGAAAGAGAAAAAGAGTATAATGAGAAAAAACAGGAGGTGGTTTCGTTGCTCATCGATGCACATATCCATTCTAAGGGGATCAGCCGGTGCAGCCGGCTGACCGTCCAGCAGGTGCTGGACAGATGCGCACAAGAGCATACCCAGGGAATCGTTTTGACCAATCACTTTAAAGAGTCTTATATAAACGAGCCTTTCCGGGACTGGACAAAGCGCTTTGTGAAGGAATATGAGGATGCTAAAGCCTACGGGGAGCAGGTGGGCATCCAGGTGCTTTTCGGGGCGGAGGTGACCCTTTCCCGGACGCCGAACATCGATTATTTGCTTTATGGCCTTACCCCGGAGGAGTTTCTCTCGGTTCCCGTGTTATATACCTATACCCAGGAGGAGCTGTACCGGTACTGCTGCGCCAACCGCGCGCTGCTGATCCAGGCACACCCATACCGCAACGGGGCGGTGCCCCAGGATCCCCGGTTTTTGCACGGGGTGGAGATTAACTGCCATCCATTGTATAAAACCAATGAAAAACAGCGGGTGACCGCCTTTGCCAAAGCCCATGACCTGCTTTTAACCTGCGGCTCCGATTACCACGGGGATACCTATAAGCCCCGGTGCGGGATCGAAATGCCGGAAGCAGCGGATATAGAGGAATTTGTAAAAAACCTGCGGGAGAAACAATATTCCCTGCTTATACATGATATCGTAACAGCGTAGTGGCGGCAGACTTATCCGTCGGTTCGCACCGACCGGCGGTAGACGTAAAGGGAGATCACGGCGGCGATGACCTCGGTGATCCAAAAGGCGTTCCAAACGCCGTCGGGGCCAAACAGCCGGCTTAACGCATATGCCGCCGGGATAATGATGACCGCGTAGCGGAATAAGGAGATCACAAAGGAGGGGAGCCCTTTGCCCAGCCCCTCCAGCGCTCCCGAGGAGGTCACCGATATAGCGGAGACGGCAAAGCCTGCACTGATGATGCGAAGGGCGGTTTCCCCGGCGCGGATGGTCTCCTCGTTTTGGGTAAACAGGCCGATGAGCCAGCCGGGGCAGGCAAGGCAGACAACCGTCCCGGCCAGCAGGATGGTTCCGCTCATGCACAGGGTGAGAAGATAGATTTTTTTCACCCGCCGGTGCTCCCCAGCGCCGAAGTTGTAGCCGATCAGCGGGCGCATCCCCTGGATGATTCCGTTGGCGGGCAGATACAAAAAGGTTTGCAGTTTGTAATAGATCCCCAGGATAACCACATAGATCTGGGAATAGGCGGACAAAATGGCGTTTAAAGCGGAGATTAACAGAGAGGGCAGGGCGAGGTTAAACGTCGCGGGTACGCCCACGGCATACAGCCGGACGGCGACTTCCCGGTCGGGGGAAAGATACTGCTTCCCGATGCGAACGGGAATAGGCATTTTCAAGTAGACGATCAGGTAGATTGCAAGAGTCAGCACCTGCCCGATGCCGGTGGCCAGCGCCGCGCCTTCAATTCCCATTTGGGGGAACGGGCCGATGCCGAAGATTAAAAAAGGGTCCAGGATAATATTGGCAATACACCCGGCGGCCAGGCTCACCATCGTCACTTTCATGCGGCCTACCCCTTGAAAGATCTTTTCAAAGGAAATGCCAAGGGAGATCACCAAAGAAAAGGCAAATGCGATGACGGAATACCGGATCCCAAGATCGATCACCGGCTGGGAGGAGGTAAAAAGCCTTAAAAAAGCGGGCATCACCGCGATGCAGAGGACAGTGAGCACAACCCCGTGGATGGCGGCGAAAAGCAGTCCCTGGGTGGCCGACTGGTTTGCTTTTTTCTTGTCCCCTGCCCCTAGGTAATAGGCAATGGACGCGCTGATGCCGACGCCGAAACCGATGGCTACGGCGTTAATAAAATTCTGCACCGGGAATACCAGGGACAGCGCGTTCATAGCGTCCTCGCTGATTTTCGCCACAAAAAAGCTGTCCACGATGTTGTATAAGGAGTTAACCAGCATGGAAAGCGCCATGGGAAGCCCCATGCTCATCAGCAGGGAGAAAACCGGTTTTTCTTTCATAAAGGTTTCGTTCACAGAAAATCCTCCTCAAATTTCAAAAATGCCGCGGGGTTTGCGGCAAACAAAAAGCCACACAATTATCAAAGGTGATAACTGTGTGGCGAAAAGGGAACAGCGTCCAAAAAATCCACAACGAAATTTTAACGGTTTTTATTATAGCGTGGAATCAAATTTTGTCAAGGTGTTTTTCGGGGATTTCTGGGAAAAACCACTGAAAAATCCGGTGAATTTTTTACACCTGAATGCAGAAAAAAGGATTGTTTTTAGGGAGTACATGCAGTAAAATAAAACAAATCTCAGGGGATAGCCCTGCCCAAAATTCTTATCATCATCAGATTTCTTCGGCTTTTGGCCGGAGAGAGGAGGTACGAAGCGTATGATGTATCCCAAAAGTAAAGAGAAGGCGCTTTCCGACGCCCTTTTTAAAAACCCAACGGCGGAATACAGAGGGGCGCCTTTCTGGGCCTGGAACACAAAGCTCAGCAAAGAGATGCTGTTAGAACAGTTTGAGTGCTTAGAGCAGATGGGCTTTGGCGGCGCCCACATGCACGCCCGCACCGGGCTTGACACCCCCTATCTGGGGGAGGAATTTATGTCCTGTGTCAAGGCTGTTGTGGACAAGGCCAAAGAGGACGGCTGCCGTGCCTATCTGTATGACGAAGACCGCTGGCCTTCCGGTTCGGCGGGCGGCATGGTGACCAAAGAGGAAAAATACCGTTCCCAGCATCTTTTGTTCACTCCGTTTCCTTACACCGGCCAGGGATTCCAGGCGGAAAACGTCTCGGCAGCCCACGGTTCCCGGTCGGAAAACGGCCGGCTGCTGGCAGCGTATGACATCGTGTTGGATGAAAACGGCTGCCTTGCCTCATATAAACAGATTAAAAAGGGCGAACAACCCAAAGGCTGGGTGTGGTACGCTTATTTAGAGCGGGCGACCCCCAGCCCCTGGTACAACAACCAGACTTATGTAAACACCCTGGATAAAGCGGCGATGGACCGGTTTATCGAGATCACCTACGAGACCTATAAAAACAAGGTGGGGGAGGATTTCGGCGAAACCGTCCCCTCGATCTTCACTGATGAACCCCAGTTTTCCCATAAGTCCACCTTCTGCTTCCCGGAGGATGTGCGGGACATCACCCTCCCCTGGACGGAGGATTTGACCGAGACGTTCGCTGAAACCTATGGGGAAGACCTGATCGCCGGCCTGCCGGAGCTTTTCTGGGAAAAGCCGAACGGCGAGGTTTCCACCGTCCGATACCATTATCACGACCACATCACCGAGCGGTTCACCCAGGCGTTTGCCGACAACTGCGGCGCCTGGTGCCGGGAAAACGGCATCATGCTCACCGGGCATATGATGGAGGAACCCACCCTGCGCAGCCAGACCGCCGCTTTGGGCGAAGCGATGCGCGCCTACCGGGGCTTTGAGCTTCCCGGCATCGACATGCTGGGTGACAACTATGAATACACCACCGCCAAACAGGCTCAGTCCGCCTCCCATCAGTTCGGCCGGGAGGGCGTTATGTCCGAGCTTTACGGCGTCACCAGCTGGAGTTTTGACTTTAGACGCCACAAATTACAGGGCGACTGGCAGGCGGCTTTAGGCGTCACCCTGCGGGTACCTCATCTGTCCTGGGTGTCCATGAAGGGCGAGGCCAAGCGGGACTATCCGGCCAGCATCAACTATCAGGTGCCCTGGTGCCGGGAGTATAAGCTGGTGGAGGATCACTTTGCCCGGGTCAATACGGCGATGACCCGCGGAAAAGCCAAGGTAAAGGTAGCGGTGGTACATCCCATCGAGTCCTACTGGCTCCACTGGGGTCCCTCCTCCCAGACCTCTTTAGCCAGGGAGCAGCTGGAGGACAACTTCCGCAACGTCACCGAGTGGCTGCTGTTCGGCGGCATCGACTTTGACTATATTGACGAGTCGTTGTTCCCCTCCCTTTGCGAAAAGGCCGCTAACCCCTTGCAGGTGGGCGAGATGTCCTACGACGCGGTGATCGTCCCCGGCTGTGAGACGCTGCGCTCCAGCACGGTGGAGCGTCTGGCTCAGTTTGCCAAGCAGGGCGGCCATCTGATCATCATGGGGGATGCGCCCAAATATCAGGACGCTGTTTTGTCCGACGCTGGAAAAGAGCTTGCCAAAGACGCACAGGTGATCACCTTCAGCCGCAGCGCCTTGATGGACGCGGTGGAAGGCGAGCGGCTTGTATCCATGAAATTTATGGACGGCGTTATGACCGGCCATCTTTTATACCAGATGCGGGAGGACAACGGCTGTAACTGGCTGTTTATTGCGGCCGGCCGGCCCATGGGCGATCCGGACTTCGTGCGCCGGGACGGTGTGCGCATTTCCATCAAAGGGCTGTACCGCGCAGAGGAATACAACACCCTCACTGGGGAAATCCGTGAGCTTGCCGCCACCTGGAAAAACGGGCGGACCTGCTTGGAGCGGGTGTTCCACAACCAGGACAGCCTGCTGTTAAAGCTTATTCCTGCCAGCGAGGCTCCCGTTTTAGCGCCTTTGTCCGACCGGGTGCTGGAAAGCCCGGTGCGGGTGGCAAGACGGGTCCCCGTCACCCTCAGCGAGCCCAATGTTTTGATGCTCGACCGGGCACAGTTCGCACTGGATGACGAAGCTTACCGGCCGGAGCAGGAGCTTTTGCGGGCTGACAACGTGCTGCGGGCAGACCTTGGACTTCCCCGCCGGGAGGGCGAGATCGCCCAGCCCTGGACCCTGCCCAAAGAGACCTTTACCCACAAAGCCCGGCTGCGGTTTGCGGTTACAAGCGAAGTGGAGGTCTCGGACGTTTCCCTGGCGCTGGAGGACGCGGAGCTGGCGGAAATTTACTTAAACGGCCAAAAGATCGATGCAAAACCGGCGGGTTATTATACCGATAAGTGCATCGGCACCGTGAAGTTGGGGACGATTCCTAAAGGGGACAACGTTTTGGAAGTGATTCTTCCCTTCGGCGAGAGCATTGGTTTTGAATGGTGTTATCTGCTGGGCGATTTTGGCGTCCGGGTGGAGGGTGACCACGGCGTAATTATCCCGCCGGTGCGGGAACTTGATTTTGGCGATGTGGTAAGCCAGGGGCTGCCTTTCTACGGCGGCAACATCACCTATCATCTGCCGGTAGAGCTTAAAAAACCCGGCTGCCGGATTCACATTCCCCACTACCGGGGCGCTTTACTGGGAATCGAGGTAGACGGTGTGCGCCAGGGCGAGATCGCCTTTGCCCCCTACGACGTAGACCTTGCGGATTTTGAGAAAGGGACTATCGATATCGTGCTGTTCGGCAGTCGGGTCAACACTTTCGGCGCAGTCCACATGGTGGGCGCGGGAGACCGGTTCTTACATCCCGGTTGCTGGCGTTCGGTAAACGACGGCTGGTCGGAAGAATACGTCCTGCAACAGGTGGGCGTTTTGTCCGATCCGGAGGTTCTTCCCTACAAGTAAACAGCAGAATGGATTTTCGAATTTATTTCATAACAAATTCATAATACAAAAAAGCCTTGGAATACTAAATTCCAAGGCTTTTTTCGTGCTTTCTATTTGAATTCTTCCGGCTTGATCCGGCGGATGGCGTTGTCCTGAAAGCGGAAAATTTCAGGGTGGTGCCGGGACTGGGTGTATTCAAACATAATGCCGTCACTGTTAAAAACCTGATTGCTTAGCACAGCCAGGCAGTCGTACTCTCCCAAATCAATCCACTGTTTGTCCAGGGGCGTCGCCTTTTCCACCGTGATGGTTCGCTTGCTGGTGACAATGGACATGTGAAGCTCCTGCTCTAGATACCGGTAGATGGAGGCCTCGGCAATTTGAGGCGTCAGCCCGGGCATACAGTCCCGCCGGAAGTAGTTGTGGTTCAAAATTAAAGGAACGCCGCTGATCTCATGCAGTCGCTGCAAATAAAAAAGCTCGGTCCCTTCCTCAAAACCGGTCAGCCGGGCGATCGCTGCATCCGCTGTGCAGGTGGAAAATAAAATAACCCGTGTTCGAGCGGGCTGGTGGGTTCGGCTGGAGGATTCCCGGAAGGATTCAATGACCCCCATGGTGTAGGAGGACGGCTCCAGCGGGTGAAAAATATTATAAACCCCAAGCCCCTGCCGCGTTTGGGCATAGCCCTCCCGCACCAGCTCGGAAACGGCCCGGCGCACCGTATTGCGGGAGCAGCCGAATTCTTCGATCAGGGTGTTTTCCGAGGGTAACAGATGCCCCACCGGATATTCGCCGGATTCAATCCGGTTTTTCAGCGCATAATAAATCTGGTTGTATTTTTTCTGCGGCGTTGGAGGACACCTCCCGGAGATAAGTGACTTTTTTCACATAAATACTTTACCACGCACCCCCGGCAGAAGTCAACCAAAAGCCCGCTGGTTAAAATAGACAAAAACCCTGCAAAAGCTTTATGAAATCACCTGATTGACTTGTTTAAACAAGTGCGTTATGATGATAGGTGAAAAGACGTTTACCCTATACTTTACAACGTCGCAAGGAGGAATGCCCTATGGCGAAATATCAGACAGATGTGCAAGCGCTGCTCCAGCATATCGGCGGAAAGGAAAACATCCAGGCGGTGTCCCACTGTATGACCCGGATGCGGTTTGTGCTGCTCGATTCCGCCAAAGCCAACAAGGAGGAGATCGAAAAGATCCCCTCGGTGAAAGGAACCTTCACCCAGGCGGGGCAGTTCCAGGTCATCATCGGCAACGATGTGGCTAATTTTTATAAGGAGTTTACCGCCAACGCCGGGATCGAAGGGGTGAGCAAGGATCAGGTGAAGGCTGCGGCCAAAACCAATCAGTCGTGGATTCAGCGGATCATGGGCGTTTTGGGAGAGATTTTTGCTCCCTTAATCCCGGCGCTGATCTGCGGCGGTTTGATTTTAGGCTTCCGCAACATCATCGGCGAGATCAACTTTTTTAATAACGGCACCCAGAGCCTGGCGGACATCTCTCAGTTTTGGTCAGGCGTGTACAGCTTTTTATGGCTGATCGGTGAAGCGGTGTTCCATCTGCTGCCAGTGGGAATCGTCTGGTCGATCACCCGCAAGATGGGCACCACCCAGATTTTAGGTATTATTTTGGGACTGACGCTGGTGTCTCCCCAACTGCTCAACGGATTTAGTATAACTCCCGATATGAACACTGCGGATATCCCTGTGTGGGATTTCGGCTTTGCCAAAGTAGAGATGATCGGCTATCAGGGCCAGGTTATTGCAGCGATGCTGTCGGGCTTTGTACTGGTTTACCTGGAAAAATTCTTTAAAAAGATCTGTCCTGAAGTCATCAGCATGATCGTGGTGCCCTTCTGCTCGCTGGTGCCTGCGGTCGTTATTGCTCACACAGTGGTGGGTCCCATCGGCTGGACCATCGGCGACGCCATTGCCAACGTGGTAAATATGGGCCTTACCTCCAATTTCCGGTGGCTGTTTGCGGCGGTGTTTGGGCTGCTGTACGCGCCGGTAGTCATGACCGGCCTGCACCACATGACAAACGCCATCGACACCCAGCTTGCCAACAGCTATGGGGGAACGATCCTATGGCCGATGATCGCCCTGTCCAACATCGCCCAGGGCTCGGCGGTGCTGGCCATGAGCGTTTTGCAGCGAAAAAACCGCCGCGCCCAGCAGGTAAACGTTCCCGCCGTCATTTCCTGTTATCTGGGGGTTACCGAACCGGCGCTGTTCGGCGTCAACCTTAAATACGGGTTCCCCCTGTTTTGCGGAATGATCGGCTCCGCCTGCGCGGCAGTAATCTCGGTGGGAACCGGCGTAGAGGCGTTTTCCATCGGTGTCGGCGGCCTGCCGGGCATCCTTTCCATCAAGCCCCAGTACTGGATTAATTTCGCCATCGCTATGGCGGTGGCCATCGCCGTGCCATTTTTGCTGACCCTGTTCGTAGGTTCCCGCAAATTAAAGGCCGCCGACCGGGCGGGCGAAGTGGAAGCTGCCGCAGAGGCCGTTTTACCGGAGCAAACAGAGAACACTTCCGATTTCCTGATCGCGACGGAAGAGGCAAAAAACCCGGCGGCAGGGGAGATCAAAGCTCCCCTCTCCGGCCGGATTCTGCCACTGGCGGAGATCCCGGACGAGGTGTTTTCCCAGGGCGTTTTGGGAGACGGCGTGGGGATCGATCCCACCAGCGAGGATGTATTGGCCCCGGCGGATGCGACAGTGTCCTCGGTGATCGAGGACAGCCGCCACGCCTGCGGCTTGACCCTGAAAAATGGCATCGAGCTTTTGATCCACGTGGGGATCGATACTGTCTCGATGAACGGCGACGGCTTTGTGCTGCATGTAAAGGAAGGGGACGAGGTGCATGCGGGCGATAAGCTCATCACCTTTAGCCTGGATAAAATCCGCAAAGCCGGGCATCCCACCATCACCGCGTTTTTGGTCACCGATCCCGGCAGCAGCCAAGTGGAGTTCCTCACTGGTATCGACGCCGAGGCCGGAAAAACAACGGTGATGAAATATGAATAGGAGAGGATCGTATGAAGGATTTTAAAAGCAGTACGGTCTATCAGATTTACCCTAAATCCTTTTTGGACACAAACGGCGACGGGCTGGGCGAGCTGCAGGGCGTTATTGACAAGCTCGATTACCTCAAGGAGCTGGGAGTGGATTACCTTTGGCTGACGCCCTTTTTCGTCTCTCCCCAAAACGACAACGGGTACGACGTGGCGGACTACCGGGAGATCGATCCCCGGTACGGCACGATGGCGGATTTTGACGACCTGGTGCGGGAGGCGGACGCCAGGGGCATCCGGCTGATGCTGGACATGGTGTTTAACCACACCTCCACCCAGCACCGGTGGTTTCAAAAGGCCCTGGCAGGGGACCCGGTGTATAAGGATTACTATATTTTCCGAAAGGGGAAGCCGGACGGCGGCCCGCCCACCAACTGGGAGAGCAAGTTTGGCGGCAATGCCTGGGAATACGTCCCCGCGTTTGACGAGTATTACCTCCACCTGTTCGACAAGACCCAGGCGGATCTAAACTGGGAAAATCCGGCTGTGCGCCGGGAGGTGCAGGACATCGTCCGCTTTTGGATGGATAAAGGGGTCAAGGGCTTCCGGTTTGATGTAATCAACCTCATCAGCAAAGGGGAGTTTACCGACGATAATGAGGGAGACGGCCGCCGGTTTTATACCGACGGCCCCCGGATTCACGAGTTTTTAAAGGAGCTAAACCGGGAATCCTTCGGCCGGGATGCGGAGATCATCACGGTGGGGGAGATGTCCTCCACCTCCATGGAAAACTGCTGTGACTATGCGGGCGCGGACAGCGGCGAGCTGTCCATGGTGTTTTCCTTCCACCATCTAAAGGTGGACTTTATGGGGAACGAAAAGTGGGTGCTGGTGCCGGCGGACTTTTTAAAGCTTAAAAACATCCTGTTTTCCTGGCAGCAGGGCATGGCGGCGCACAACGCCTGGAACGCCGTGTTCTGGTGCAACCACGACCACCCCCGGGTGGTGTCCCGCTTTGGGGACGAGGGTATTTACTGGAAAGAATCGGCGAAAATGCTGGCTTCGGTGATTCACTGCCTGCGGGGAACGCCGTACATCTACCAGGGCGAGGAGCTGGGGATGACCAACGCCCACTTTACCGATCTCAGTCAGTACCGGGATGTGGAAAGCTTCAATCACTTCCAGATTCTGCGGGACAAGGGAATGAGCGAAAGCGCCGCTTATGAGATTTTAAAGGTCCACTCCCGGGACAACAGCCGCACCCCCATGCAGTGGGACGAAAGGGAAAACGCCGGCTTTACCGCCGGGACACCCTGGATCAGCGTGAACCCCAATTACCGAAATATCAACGCCCAAAGCCAGGTAGGGGATCCGGACTCCATCTTCTCTTATTATCAGGCGCTGATCCGCCTGCGAAAAGAGCATCCGGTGCTGGCTCAGGGGGATTTTGAGCCGCTGGATCAGGAGCACCCTTCTGTGCTGGCCTACCGGCGGGATTGGCAGGAGGAATCCTTACTCTGCATCAATAATTTTTACCGCAAACCCTGCCGGTGGAACTGCCCCGTTCCCCTGGAGGGGTACCGGGTTATTTTGTCAAACTACCCGGACGGGGAGCCTAATAACCCCATGGAGCTTCGGCCCTATGAGTCTTTGATCCTGCTGCGCGACGGCGGTTCATCAAAATAAACAAAAGGAGCTATAGGACAGTATGAAACAGTTTACCTACACCATTACCGATCCTGTGGGAATCCATGCCCGGCCGGCCGGGCTGTTAGTCAAGGCGGCTAAGGAGTACCAAAGCCGCATTACGATCATCAAAGGGGAAAAATCCTCCGACGCCACCCGGCTGATGTCCTTAATGGGCATGGGGGTTAAATGCGGCGATACTTTGACGGTAACAGTCGAGGGCGCGGACGAAGAAGCCGCCGCCCAGGGAATCGAAAACTTCTTTAAAGAAAACCTGTAAAAAAAGAGACGGCCTCAAACTTTCGTTTTGAGGCCGTCTCTTTAAAAAACGAATGCCGCCCATCTAGTGTGGGCGGCATTTTTTGACTGAATCAGTCTGGCGGTTTTGACTTTGTACCGGCCTTTTTTCAAAAGCCCGTTATTTTTCTGCCCCAAAGGGGATGACATCTTTGACCGCATCCTCGGGGGTGATCGCCGCGTCCCCACGGTCGATGTCCACCAGGGTATACCGGTCGTTTCCCATGCGCAGTTCTTTCATATAGCTTAACTGCCGCAGGCCATGGCGGGACTCCATGCGTTCCACCAGATCGTGGTGGTCGGCTTCCTTTAGGGCGTATACCAGATCTACTGACGCCTGATCGATAGCCAGAATATCCCGGGAGGCCAAAATGCCGATGTTGGGGGTCACCACCGGCGCAGCAGCGGTTCCTTCGCAGTCACAGGAGACCGACATGTTGCGCAGGACGTTTACAAAGCTGATATGCTCCCCGAAATAATCCACCACCGCTTTGGCGGATTCGGTCATCCGCTCCATAAACTCTTCCTTGGCAATATCCCACATGTCGTCGGAGCCAGGGGTTGTGTGGATCATCTTTTTGCCGATGCGGCCATCCGCGCAGCCGATGCCGATATTTTTGTTAGAGCCGCCGAAGCCGCCTTGGGTATGGCCTTTAAAGTGGGTTAGAACAAACAGGGAGTTATAGTGAAGCAGATTTTTGCCCATCTGCATTTCGGTGAACCATTTTCCGCCTTTTACAGGCAAAGGGGCGGTGCCGTCTTCATCCATAATGTCCACCGGGCAGAAGGTCCAGCCGTTGACGCGGAGGGTTTCCCGGTGCTGTTCGGTGGTATAGCGGCCGCCTTCATAATAGGTGTTGGTCTCCACGATGGAGGCGTCCGGCAGGTCGTTTTTCATCAGCGCCTCCACCCAGGGGCGCGGAATGATGTTGGGGCCGTTCGGTTCGCCGGTGTGCAGCTTGACGCCGACTTTTCCAGTTAAGTTTCCGCTTACACGGCCGAAAATTTTCTGAAGGCCTTCGGCCGAGAGATCCCGGGTAAAATACACCACGGATTCTCCGCCAGTACGTTCAGTATAGGGGATATATTGATCGCCGCCCGTCCCGGGCACAGGTTTTTGATTGGACATAACCGTTACCTCCTTGTGACAAGTCTTTTTGTCATGGATTTATAGGATAAGGCCGCCTGATGCAGCCGTATTCCCTTATCATTATTATAGACCTTGAACCAGACTCCAAGTCAAGGAGAATTTACTTTGCCGCCAGGGGAGACGGCGGCTATTCCTGTGAAAGCTTGCGAATGACCTTGCAGGGGTTTCCTACCGCCAGGCTGTCCGGCGGGATGTCTTTGGTGACTACGCTGCCCGCGCCGATGACGCTGTTTGATCCGATGGTTACCCCCGGCAGGATAATCGCGCCGGTGCAGATCCACACATTGTCCCCAATGGTGACCGGATGGGTGTATTCCAATCCCTCTGCCCGCTGTTTTACATCCATTGCGTGCTCTTCGGTGATGATCGACACGTTAGGGGCGATGAACACATTGTTCCCGATGGTGATTTTTCCGCTGTCCATCAGTTTGCCGTTTACGTTGAGGAAAAAATTATCCCCCACCGTGGTGTTGTACCCGTAAGTGCAGAAAAACGGCTGTTCCACCACGCAGTTTTCTCCGGCCCCGCCTAATATTTCCCGGATAGCGGCTTGCCGGGCGCTGCGGTCTAATGGGTTCATATTGTTGTATTCGTATACTTTTTTTACCGTTACATCCCGATCGGCAACAAGTTCAGGGTCTCCAGGCTGATACAGCATTTCGGCATAGGATTTTTCTTTTTCCGTCATTTGACTCTCTCCTCATTTTATCAGATTTATTCTTTATTTTATTATAATATAAAAGGCAGGGAACAGCAATGAAAGCAACGTTTCCTTTATCGTATAGCATATCATAAGCTTGTGTGTTTTTCTATCCCATTCTTTTGGCTTGCAGGCTAAATGATACTGCAAAAATACTTGACAAAACCTGAACAGTTATGCTTTACTAAAAACGGCATCTATTCATAATTTTTTCACAGATAAAGGGGATACCATTATGGCGGTTGTAATGAAGCAATATCGAACATATAAGTGCGTAAATTGTTCAGAGAAAGCAAAAACAGAGCGTGTGACAGAAGGAAATACCTATGGCAACCCATTTTATTCCTGTCCGCATTGCGGAGCGCTGAATTATGATCCTTATATTTTAGAGCCGGCCCTGCTTTCTCCGAAAAAAATCCTTAAAGATTCAGGAAACAGCTTAAATACGATGCTGTTTTTATTATATATGCCTTGCGGCCTTTTTGCGCTTTTGGCGCTTACTTTTGCATTGGAGAATTTTCTGCTGGCTTTATTAATTGTAGGGCCGATTCTCGCGCTTTTGACGGTTTTAATCCTGCTCAAAAAGAAAAAATTAGACGTTTCCAAATATAAAGACATCCTTGATGAATCTGTAAAGAGGTTAGACAGCTCATCGAAATATGCAGACGCTGTTATCAAACTGCAAGGGATCGATCCCGATTCCGTGTATCAGGAACATATGCAGCAGAAAATTCAGTAGCCGTCATATCAGAAGCCTTTGCAGTGTGTGATCCGGTTGAGCGTTACTTTTCGGGGAAATGATGGGATAATTGGTGGTTTTGTCAGGTTAAAATAGAATACAGATAAAGCAAAAGCTGCATTTTGATTTTTCAAAATGCAGCTTTTAACTTGAAAAGACTTGATAAAAAGATCCCCGACTTAAACGCGGGCACAACAACCAAAAATAGAAAAAACCTGCGGTGAGCGAATTGCTCACCGCAGGTGTGGGAAGCGTTGACAAAAAAAGATTGGCGCCGACAGGCGCACCCGCAAAAAGTTGGTAGAGAGCCAATCGGCGTGAAAACGGCGCGTTTACAAGCCGTTAGCCGATGCGAACGCGACTTTTTGCGGAAAAGGAGGAGCAAAGCGTACTTTGCTCCGATGTAGAAAGCGGTGACGAAAAAGAGACCTGCCCTAAGCGCGGGTACGAAACTTCAAAATAAAGAAAAAACCTGCGGTGAACAATTTGATCACCGCAGGTCTGGTACGCCCGACTGGATTCGAACCAGCGGCCTTCAGAGTCGGAGTCTGACGCGCTATCCAACTGCGCTACGGGCGCATACCATCTAAACAACGGAATTTATTATAGCACAAATAAACCAAAATGGCAAGAGAAATTTTTAAAGTCCTAAAAACAATCTGTCCGCGCCGGTAAAATGAAGATAGCCAAGGGGAAAAGGATGATTGCCTTTATCCTATAGGAGTGCTATAATGGCAGTGCTATAATAGCACTGCCATTATAGCACTACAGATTTTTGCAACAAGAGGGAATCAATGATGAAACGGTTTTACGGCAAAAATGCGGTTTGGTTTTACGGGGTTGTCCTTTTTTATAATCTCCTTCCGTTGTGGGCGTGTTTTCACCCTGATTTTCAGTGGACTGCTTTGATGATCGGGCTGTACATTTTTCTTTATCTGTTTGATCTCCTTTTTATTCCCATTATGGTGCGAAACTATGTGGATGTCTATGACAGCTATTTTATTTTTCGTTATGGCTTTTGGAAAGATAGAATCGATTTATCCGCAATTACCGTTCTGGAAAAAAGCCACTGTGGGCTTGCTTCTTCCGCCAATTCACTGGACAGGATCCACATTGAAACCGATGACAAGGACTTTTATATCTCCTTAAAGGACAACGATGGATTTATAAAGCTGATCCAGTTTAAAAAACTAGGAGGAGGATAAACCGTGACGGAACTGATCACATTAAAACGCTTACAGGAATGTCCGGAGCTTTTGCATACGGCCGCCCGGTGGTTTTCCCGCCGGTGGGGCGTCCCGGAAGAGGCCTACCGGGAGAGTATGGAAGAATCCCTGCTCCCCCAGGCTAAGGTGCCCCGGTGGTATCTGGCGTTAAACGACAAAGGGGAGATTGTGGCGGGAGCGGGGATCATCGATAATGACTTCCATGACCGGAAGGACCTAACCCCCAACCTGTGCGCCCTGTTTGTGGAGGAGCCTTACCGCTGCCGGGGGATTGCCGGCAAACTCCTTTCTTTGGCCCGCCGGGACTGCGGGGAGATGGGGTTTGACACGTTGTATCTGGTGACCGATCACACCTCCTTTTACGAAAAATACGGCTGGACCTTTTTGACCATGGTTAAAGGAGACGACGGCAGTATGGAGCGGCTGTATCAGGCGCCGGCGCTGTAACCAGGGAATTATACAGCTGTTTTGAAAGAGACCACAATTTTACGAATATCTTGCCATACAGGAGAGGATTTTACCAATGACCAAAAAGCAAATCACCTTGGAGGCGGTGGCTCGGCTGAAGGAAAAATATCCCCAGGCTGTGTGTTCGCTCACCTATACAAAGCCTTATGAGCTGCTGATCGCCACCCGCCTTTCCGCCCAGTGTACCGACGCCCGGGTGAATATCGTCACCAAAGAGCTGTTTTCCAAGTACCCTACCCTGGAATCGCTGGCCCAGGCGGATATCGGGGGTGTGGAGGAGATCGTCAAGCCCTGCGGGCTTTATAAAATGAAAGCAAAGCAGGTGGTGCAGGCGGCCCAGATGCTCCTGACCCAGTACGGTGGCGTGGTGCCCGACTCTATGGAGGAGCTTTTAAAACTGCCGGGAATCGGCCGCAAAACCGCCAACCTGATTTTAGGGGATGTTTACGGCCAGCCGTCCTATGTGACCGACACCCACTGCATCCGTATCTGCGGCCGGCTGGGGATCACCCAGGGGAGTGATCCCGTCAAGGTGGAACAACAGCTGCGCAAGGTGCTTCCGCCGGAAGAATCGGGGGATTTCTGCCACCGGCTGGTGCTGTTTGGCCGGGAGGTCTGTAAGGCCCGCAAGCCGGAATGCGGCGTCTGCCCGTTGTATGATATCTGCAAAAACCGGGTGTTTTAGGATGGACAAGCAAACCCAGGCGGAAAAAAATCCCTTTGCCTACTCCGGGGACAACAAGCGCTATTATACCTGGAACTACTATCTGCGTAAGCGGTTTGGGGAAAAGATCGCCAAGGTCTCTTTGGACGGCGGCTTTACCTGCCCGAATATTGACGGAACGAAAGGAACAGGGGGCTGTACCTACTGTTCCCACCGGGGGAGCGGGGACTTTGCCGGCAGCCGGAAGCTTAGCGTGGTTTCCCAGCTTCGCCAGGGCAGGGAGCAGATGGCAAAAAAATGGCCGGATACCAAAATCATCGCCTATTTTCAGGCGTTTACCAACACTTATGCGCCGGTGGAACGCCTGCGGGCGTTGTACGAACCGGTGTTGGCAGAACCGGGCGTGGTGGGCTTAGCGGTGGCCACCCGGGCAGATGCCCTGCCGGAGGATGTGGTAGAATATTTAGCAGAGCTTTGCTCCCGAACGTTTTTGATGGTGGAGCTGGGACTGCAATCGGTGCACGATAAAACAGCGGAGAGAATCAACCGGGGCCACACTTGGGAGGAGTTTTTGGAGGGCTATCATAAGCTTATCGACAAAAACATCCCGGTGTGTATCCACTTGATCGATGGGCTTCCCGGCGAGGACCGGGCGATGATGCTTGCGACCGCCCGGGAGGTGGCCAAGCTGCGGCCGTTTTGCGTGAAAATCCACCTGCTCCATGTGCTGCGGGGAACGCCGATCGCGCGGGAGCTTGCCGCGGGGGAGTTTCCTCTTATGACGCTAGAGGAATATGTGCAGACCGTCTGCGACCAGCTGGAGGTGCTCCCGCCCGAAACGGTTATCCAGCGGGTGACCGGCGACGGCAAAAAAGAGGATTTAATCGGCCCGCTGTGGAGCCTTCAAAAATTTGTAGTGCTAAACGAGATCGATAAGGAGCTTTACCGGCGGGGAAGCTTTCAGGGAAAATATTTTTCACAGCGTTAAGAAAAGGGAGCGCTGCAAACTTTCGTTTTGCAGCGCTCCCTTTGGCTTGTCTTTAAAATTCAGAAGAAGGACAACCGTTTGTAGCCGTTCCTTATTTCCGCAAAAATAAAACGCCTAACGTGTGCGGCCCGCAGTGGCTGGTGATGGTGCAGCCGGCGACGGTTTCGATGATCTCCTGGAACCGGCCGTATTGTTCCACTAACTGGCGGACCCGGTCGACGATCTCCCTGGGACAGCTGGTGTGGGTGATAAAAATCCGGGAGTAATCAATATCCTCACGGTCTTTAAGCCGCAGGGTCACATATTCCTCCATACATTTTAAAAGCGCCCCCCGGAACTTTTTGCCCACATGCATCAGACCATCGGCCACTTCGATGCAGGGCTTTAGCTTTAACAGGTTGGCCCCCAGTGCCGCTACCGAGGAGCACCGGCCGCCTTTGTGCAGATAGGTGAGGGTGTCAATAACAAAGCTTGCCTCTACTTTGGGGACCAAAGCGGTCACGGTGTCCACCACCTCTTTGGCAGACAGGCCCTGTTCCGCCAGCTCCGCAGCTTTAAGGACAATGTGGCCGCTGCCGGTGGAAAGGTTCATGGAATCGACGACATACACGTTTTCAAATTCCTCCGCCGCCAGACAGGCGTTTTGATAGCAGCTGGAAAATCCGTGGCTGATGTTTACATGGATCACCGTTTTTCCCTGTTCTACAAGAGGAGCGAACAGGTTTCGGTAATCCTCCACCGAAGCCGCTGCGGTCTTGGTGACGTTGCCGGTTTTGTCAAAATAGTCGTAGATATCCTGGGGGACGATCTCTACCCCGTCTTTTAAGGACTCCTCTCCTTTGACGATATACAGGGGTAAAATTTGGATATGATGCTGTTTAATCAGCTCGGGGGAAAGGTCGCAGGTGCTGTCTGCGGTGATCTGGATCTGTTCTGCCATAAAGTACCACTCCTTTGCAGTCGATTGTGAAATAAGTGCAAGCAGCCGCTTGGCGGTTGGATAAGCCTATTAATCATTATGAGGGCGGTAGCAAGTCATGGGAGCGAACCGCCCTGGCCATAGAAATAATGTATAATGTTATTATAACATGAATTTCGTCGGGCAGAATCACCAAAGAAATCAGGTGTTTTCAAGGCGTTTCCCCGAATTTTCCGCGGTTTTCTCTGATTTTTTGTGGAAAAGCTCTTTGATCCCCACATATAAAATAAATATAGCAAACAGCTTGGACAGCCATTTTGACCCCAGCACGCCGGCCAGCAGCACGCCCAAAACAACGGCGGCTGCCCCTGTTAAAATGGACGGGAGCAGCGGTTTTTTATCGATCAGCTTGTTTTTGGTGTGGAAGATGAGCGACAAAGCGGCGATGGGCAGGAAAAAAATCAGGTTAATTCCCTGAGCTTCCAGCTGGGGAACCCCGGCAAAGGCCGTGAGATAAATGAGCAGCACAAAGCCGCCGCCCAGCCCCAGGGAGGCGGCAACTCCGGTGAAAAAAGAAACCAGTCCGATGATGATCCATTCGGGCATGTTATCCCTCCTACTTAAAAAACAGAATCCGGGCGGAGGAAACAATGATCAGCGCCCCAAAGATCCGCCGGAGCAGATCGTTTGGGATTTTTTTCAAAAGAAGCGACCCTACCACCGCTCCCGCTAATCCTCCCGGGACATAGGGAAGGGCGTCCATGATCTGAAAGTTTTGACGGTACAGGTAAAAACCGACGCTGACAATGCTCAAGGGGAGGATGATGGCGATTGAAGTGGCGTGGGCTTTTTTAGGCGGGATGTCCGCTTTTTCCAGCATGGGCACCACGGCGACGCCTCCTCCCGAACCGAACAGCCCGTTTAAAAGCCCGGCTACAGCGCCCAGCAACAGATAGTAGTATTTTTGGAGCGTCTGTTTCATGTTATCCCACATCCTTTTCTCCCGGCAGTTTGGAGGCTTTTGGAATTAGTATAAACAAGTTTGGATCAATTATCAGGACGGAGTAAAAAAGAGGAACGGAGTGAATTGTAAAATAGATAATTTTTAGTAAAATCATCCATTTATTTTCAATAAAACAATACTTTTCACCAAATACTTTTTGCCATATACAGGAAAACAAGGTATAATAAACTAAGGAAAGGAGAAATTTGGATTATTTGGGTCAGGGAAGGGGATTTTACAGATATAAGATAAATAGAATAAAGTGAGGTACAAAGGACATAAAAAGGGGAGTGACAAATGTGTTAAAAAAGCGAAGGAAAGGTCTAATAGCAAGCGGGATTTTAGCTCTTAGTCTGGCGGTGGCCATGTTTAGTCCATTTTCGGCCAGTGCAGTAACGTATTATACCTATCCTAATAACGCTAAAATGATTGGAGGGGTAGGGAGCTACGGAAGCCATTTGCGCTACTACTGGATCAATCCTAATGCCCAACAGTATAAAAGTTTAATCACCCAGGCTCGGGACGAATGGGTAAGGACATCTGCTACTTTGACGACCTCTATTGATATAGGTCTCACCACAACAAAAAGTAGCGCAGTGTTTGAAATCCATTACGAAAGTTTTTCACCATGGCAAACAGGAACATTTGCAGAAACAAGATTATTTTTAAACAGTAGCGAAGATAGCCGTTTGCCGTTTCCTCCTAGTCAAAACTATAAATGGGCGTCAATCATGTTAAACGGAAAGGCGTTTGATGATGCTAGCAGTCCTCACATTAAACTTGATACGCAAAAGGCTGTTATTTCCCATGAGTTTGGCCATGCTTTTGGTTTGGCGCATAACATGGGAAGCAGTGCGAATAGCAGTATTATGCGGGCTAATGATTGGTATGTACATAAGCCGGGACTGATCGATCTGCAAACCATCAACTATTTATATGGATAAAGGAGAGTGGAAAATATGTTAAAACGGGGATTAACGATTTTTACCGTATGCCTGTTGTTATGTTGTGCCGGCTGCGGACAAACGCCGGACAATGGGGATTTTTCCAGCGGTATCGTCTCCGGCGATCTTGCCTCCGGCGGGGGCGCGACAGGGGCGGCGTCCCAGGAGGATGTATCTTCCCAGGCCGGACAAAGCGGGACGCTTAGCGAGACGCCCTCTGAGACGTCTTCCGAGACACCCTCTCAGCCGGATACGGGAAACACGAACGGCGAACAATCTTCCAAACAGGAGGAACAAAGTAGTTCCTCCCAAGCCCCGGCGCCTACTCAAGGGCCGCTAAAGCTTACTTTTTACGGATCGGGTCAGGGCGGCTATGAAAAGGTAGGTGCGGTGGGATCAGCTCCCAGCTTTGCGCGGATCTATTACAGGGTTTCCGAACTGTATGAGGACAGCACCGACATTCTTCACGGTACGGTCAAAAGCACCGAGAATTTTGACGAAACCGGTGTAGGAAATACGCTTTATCAGTTTGAAATCACCAAGACCTATAAAGGGGATTTACAGCCTGGGCAGACGATATCGGTCATGACTTCCGGAGGATATGTCCGGGTCTCTAAAATGATCGAGGTGTTTGATAACGAGTTCCGGTTTTCGGATTTGACGGAGGCACAAAAACAAAATGGCGTGTATGAGGATTTCTTTATGGGAGTCCCTATCCCGGAGGCAGGGGAAGAATACGTCCTGTTTTTGGCGAGCACGAAGGACGATGATCCTCAGCCGCCTTTCCCGTCGGGAATTTATGTGGAAAAAGGCACCTTCCAGGCCCGGTTTGTCAAACGGGAGGACGGGACCTTTTCCCGGCATGTCCCGCCCTATGAGCCGGAGTTTTTTAAAGATCTCGACACCCAGGAAACACCCAAGCAGTCCTTTACCCTCCCGGAATTGGAGCAGGAAATCGCCGCTTGCCAAGAATGACAGTCAGAAGAATAAACAAGCAGCCTGGGCCAAGGCCTGGGCTGCTTGTTGTAAAGAAAGGGAAGAGCCTTAAGGATCAAACGAAGCATAATTTATCTAATCTTAAAAAATTTTCGATTATCCGCACAGAAACAATAAAAAAGGTGTCTTATATGATGGGAGCCCCTGATGGAGTCATCCAAACAAGGACAGGAAGGAAAAAGTGTCATAAAGGAGAGTGGGAATCATGTTAAAACGGGGATTAACGATTTTTACCGTATGCCTGCTGTTGTGCTGCACGGGCTGTGGACAGACGCCGGAAAATGGGGATTCTGCCAGTGGCATTGCCTCCGGTGGGGGCGCGACAGGGGCGGCGTCCCAGGAGGATGTATCTTCTCAGGCCGGACAAAGCGAAACGCTTAGCGAAACGCCCTTTAAGACACCCTCCCAGCCGGATACGGGAAACACGGACGGCGAACAATCGCCGGCTTCTTCCGACCAGGAGGAACAAAATCCTTCTTCCCAAGCCCCGGCGCCTACCCAGGGGCCGCTAAAGCTTACTTTTTACGGATCGGGTCAGGGCGGCTATGAAAAGGTAGGGGAGGTTGGTTCAACCGCCGACTTCGCGCGGATCTATTACAGGGTCCCTGACCTGTATGAGGACAGCACCGACATCCTCCGCGGCACAGTCAAAAGCACCGAGAATTTTGACGAGACCGGTGTGGGGCAAACCCTTTACCAGTTTGAGATCACCAAGACCTATAAAGGAGACTTAAAACCGGGGCAGACCATTTCAATTTTGGCTCGTGGCGGCTATCTTCGTGTTTCCAAAATGATCGAGGTGTTTGACAACGAGTTCCGGTTTTCAGACCTGACGGAGGAACAAAAACAAAACGGCGTGTATGAGGATTTCTTTATGGGAATCCCCATCCCCAAGGTAGGGGAGGAATATGTCTTATTTTTGGCGAGCACGAAGGATGATCCTCAGCCGCCCTTCCCGCCGGGGATCTATGGGGAAATAGGCACCTTCCAGGCCCGGTTTGTCAAACGGGAGGACGGCACCTTTTCCCGGCATATCCCGCCCTATGAACCGGAGTTTTTCAGAGATTCCGACGCCCAGGAAACACCCAAGCAGTCCTTTACCCTCGCGGAATTGGAGCAGGAGATCGCCGCTTGCCAAGAATAAGCGATAATAAAAAATATCCCCCGAGCACCATGCTCGGGGGATATTTTAGCAGTACCGTATATTTTGCAATGCTTCCTTTACAGTCCCGCCAGGCGGCGCACCACATAGCTTGCCAGACAGTATCCGGCGGCGGGAGGACAAAAGGAGATGCTGGCGGGGATGTGGCGGCCGTTTTGCTCGCCGCTTTGGACGGCTGCCGGCTGCTCGGTGGAGTACACCACCGGCAGGGAAGGGATGCCCCTTTTTTTAAGCTCCCGCCGCATCACCCGCGCCAGGCCGCAGCCGCAGCCGGCGGTGTCCTTGATATCGCCGATGCGAAACCGGGTGGGGTCTAAGCGGTTTCCCGTCCCCATGCTGGAGATAATGGGGATCCCCCGTCGGACGGCCTGCTCGATCAAGTCCAGCTTGCAGCTTACCGTGTCGATGGCGTCCACAATAAAATCAGGGGAACTATCCCACAAAAAGGCGTTATCCTCTGGGGAGTAAAAGCGGTCAAACAGCACAAGATGACAGTCAGTGGTGATGGAGGAAAGCCGCTGGGCTGCTGCCTGGCACTTAGAGGTTCCTACGCTTTCGGCGGTGGCAAACAGCTGCCGGTTAAGGTTCGTGATATCCACCGTGTCATGATCCACCAAAAGCAAGGTGCCAACGCCGGCGCGGCAGAGGGCTTCTGCCGCGGAGCCGCCAACGCCGCCCAGGCCGACGATGGCCACCCGGGAGGCGGCCAGCCGTTCCAGGGCGGCGCTGCCGATCAGGGCATTTGTTCTTGCGAGCCAGGGCTGCATAGGGGATGCCTCCTTTTGTTTTGATTTATATAAGCAAAAAAATCCAGCCGGTAAGGCCGGCCGGATTTTTCATTTGCAAAAGGAATCCACCTTGTAGTCGCACAGTTCATAATAACCCGTCGTTATAGACAGGTGGGTGCCCGCCCGAGGGTTTCACGCTCCCTTCGTCCGCCAAAGCGGGAGGTCTGCAATCCGCCGCCGGAGTCAAAGCTCCCTTAAAATATTTGTTGGATTAATAGAAAACTGTGCTAACTGGCAAGGCAGAAACGATTTCATTTTGTTTTACCTGCTACTTGGTATTATAGCAAGTTGCGGCGCAGATTTCAATAGTAAATTGCACCAAGGGGATTTATTCTTCGCCTTCCTGCTCTTCAAACATATCGGACAGACGCTCCAAAAACAGGTTGCCGATGCGTTCATACTCATCATCATCGTCGATGGAGGCCATCATTTCCTCTCCGTCCACCATCTGAGATTTTAAAATCACCATATCGCCGTCGTCGTCCAAACTGTCCTCAGGAGACTCAAAGTAGGGGATCAGCGCGAAATAACGCTCGCCCTCTTCGGTTTCCAGCACGTCCAGCAGTTCAAAAGCCTGCTCGTTTCCCTCTTCGTCAATCAAAGTGTAGATATCCGGGTTATAATCCATCATTTCTTCGTCCATGAAGCGCCTCCTGCATATTCCCTCTCTATGTAAAAAAGCGGGTCGTTGATTACGGATATCCTTATTCTAACGTTGATTTGCCATAAAGTCAATTAAAAAAACGCCTAAAAGCAATATGAATAAAAAAATATAAAAAAGTTCAAAAAAACTATTGACATATTCCTTGCCCTATGTTATATTATAGACAGAGAAAGAACCCAAATAAACAACAAAGGGGTGAGTCCAATGGACAGTATGGAAAGTCAGTCTTCTGGTTTTTCTATGGGTAAGTTCGTTGGATTAGAAAGAAGAAGCTGCCAATAAAAAATCGGTTCAGAATAATTTTTAGGGAAGGCTTACAGAATAAGCTGTAAACCAATAACCGGCGGGTGAAAGAAGTAGAGGTTGTTCGATTCCTGGTGAAAGTAATGACCGCGAAAAAAACCGATAAAAACGGTGAGGAACAGAAAAAGATTGTAAGCTAATAAAATCCCAAAGATAGGTTCTGAAGATTTTGACAAAAACGTCTATGTTTAGGCTTTCATTATTTCGTTATCTAAGGATGCTTACTCGGTTGATGGGTTACTCGGAAGATGACAGGAAAACCGCAAAGTAGGTTGGAAAAGAATGTGAAAGCGTTCACCAACGCAAAACGGTGATTCGCAGTTTTTAAATGCCAGATGAAAGATCGAACATGAAAGATTACGAATGATTGGTTGCGGTGCCTGGTTGTTGGATGGGCAGCAAAAGCTGTTCTGGAAGAAAAGTTGGAGGAAAGAAAAACCAACCGAGAGCAAATTTATTATAAAGGCTTTAAAAGCCGCTTCCAGCGAGCTTACACCATAGAAAAGAAGAAAAGCAAAAAACATGTGCTTTGCATAAGGTGAGTCCCATGTACTAAATGAAGTTAGGAAATCCAATTAGGGAATGAGTGAAGAAACAAGATGAAAACTGTTTTTTCCAAGAGGTTTCTCTTTTTGAATGAATAACAAGTTTGGAGTGAGTCCGCCGAAACAGTAACTGGAACTAAAGAAAAGCGTTTCATGACAAGTTAATAAATAAGTCAAGTAAAAAGGCCATGGCGTGTTTGCCATGGCCTTTTTGTCGTCTCGCTTTTATCCCAGCGGAGTAATCAGCAGGGAGTAACGGTCGGTTTCTCCCGGTGCGGCAGTGCGAGCGCCATACTTATGAGCCAAAACGCCGTCCTCACCGGTGCGGTCGTTCATACCGGCCCAGGGCTCGATGCACAAAAAGGGCGCCTGTTTGTGGTCGGGCGTCCACAGTCCCAGGGAGGTAAAGCCGCCGAAAGTTAGCTGCACCCCTTTGCCGGAGGGGCCGGACAGCTGTACCCAGGAAGAGGAAAGCTCTTCTAGGGTAAGGGCGTCCCGGTCAAACAGCTCATAACGTAAAGGAAGCGTCCGCGCGTTTTCCAGCACCAGGGTGCGGTCGTTTAAATCCATGACGCCGGAATCCGGCATGATAGCAGGGGAATTTATCGTCTCCGGCTTTTCAAAGGTCAGGGCATACTGGGAAAAATCCTCTTCCGGCGTCATGGGGCAGCAAAGCGCCGGATGCAGCCCAAAGCAGTAGGGCATAGGAAGGGTATCTTTGTTTTCCACCTGATAATCAATGGATAAGCCACGCTCCTGTAGCGTGTAGCAAACGGTGAGGGAAAACCGCCGGGGGAAAACCGAAAGGGTTTCCGGGGAATCCTCCAGTCGGAAGACGGCGCGGTCTTCCTGCCGGGACAGCAGGGAGAATTCCCAGTCCCGTGCAAAGCCGTGCTTGGAAATTATATATTCTTTCCCATCGATGATGGTGCGGTTATCCTTTAAAAGGCCGATGATGGGGAATAAAATTGGAAAGCTTTTTCCCCAATAGCGGGGATCCGCCTGCCAGATAAGCTCCCGCGCTCCGTCAAAATAGGAGGTGAGCTGCGCCCCTTTTGTATCAATAGAGGCGGAACAAAGACCGTTTTGGATTGTTACCAGCATAGCGCAAAAACTCCTTTATCGTTTCATTTGCCGGCCGCAGGCAGCAGGGGGGGTAACTCTTTTATTTTATCAAATCATAGCGGTAAAATCAATTCTTTAAGGAATTTAAGATACGTGCGGCATGGGCAGAAAAACAGTGCTAAATTTACAGGCTTCCCCTTTTCTTTTTACCGGTTGTGTGGTAGTCTAAAAACAGGAGTCCTTAATTCCTTAAAAAGGATCTCCTGCGGAAGGAGCCTGTTTTTATTATGAGAAAAGACTTTGATTCTTATGTGGCCGGGGTGGGTTCAGAAGGGCTGCAAGACCTTTATGAGATAAAGATCCTGATTTGTTATTTAATCGACTCGGTGGATTTCCCGCTGACCAAAGACCAGGTGAACACCATTTTTCAGCAGGAGGGCGCGGCTAATTACTTTAAGTTTGCCCAAGCGGAACAGGAACTGATAAGTTCCGGGCATCTGTCGGTGCAAAAACAGCCTGAAGGGGGAGAATGTTATGTTCTGGAGCCTTTAGGGAAAGAGACTGCCCACAAGCTGCAGACCAGCCTTCCCCGATCTCTCCGGGAAAGGGTGGTCCGCGGGGCAATGAATTTACAGGCCAAGCTTAAAAAGGAACGCCAGATTCAAACTCATATCCAAAAGGTAGAGGACGGCTATTTTGTGGAGTGTGTCATTCATGATGTGGGCAGCGATCTGTTTTCTTTAAAGCTGTTTGCGCCGGATCAGATGCAGGCTGAAGAAATAAAAGAGCGGTTTTCTGCTTTTTCAGGGGAGGTTTATAAAGCGGTGATCGGGCTTTTGACAAACCATCCCAAAGCGGTGGAAGAGGTTTTGCGGAAAATAAAGGGCTAAACTGTCGGAAAAGCAACTATTTTTTGATATAAAGTGCTGAAAAACGACAGTGAAGATTAGAATTTTTTAACAATCTGACAAGAAACCTCTTGACTTTTTACAAGTGATACGGTATGATTGAAACAGTTTGCGGGTGCAGTTGTTTTTCGGAGTGATGCAATGCAACAACCAATTCCATTTGACGCGATGCTTCCGTTGGACGACGGCAGCTTGCTGGAACTTTGTGCCAAAGGCAATGAAGATGCTGCAAATGTCCTGGTCGTTCGCTATTTATCGCTGGTTCATCGCAAGGCTTCTGTTCGGCGCGGCCGGTCTTTAGAGACGGACGATCTGTCCCAGGAAGGATTGATCGGCCTGATGGATGCCATCCGTACCTACCGCCCGGATGGGGGAAGCAGCTTTGCTACCTACGCAAGCGTCTGCATAGATAACCGGATCCGTAAGGCGGTTGCCCGTACAAACACTGCGGCGCAGCATACATCTGACATTGCGCTGGAGGATGTGCTCGGCAGTACGGCTTTGGCGGATGAGGGGGAGAACCCGGAGTCTATCCTGATTGAGAGGGAGCGGCTCCAGTCGTTAAAAAGGAAGATGGAATCCCTGTTGTCTCCGTTTGAGAGAGAAGTCCTGTCCTGCTATGTAAAGGGCTTTAGCTATGAGCAGATGGCCAATATGCTGCATACGACTTCTAAGGCGGTTGATAATGCCCTGCAACGCGTCAGACGAAAGCTGAAAATTGCAGACCGGTAAGGTCTGTTCCGGTTTTGGATAGGATAATCCGCAGATAGTTGTTATGGCCCAATAGCTTAAGAGAGTCAGAGCGTTGTTTTTCAAAGGTGGCGGTGCAAATCCGTCTGGGGCAAATATTTTATCCTTAGAGAGAGGTATGTATCATGTACACAGACAAGACCTTAACCTGTAAAGAATGCGGCAAAGAATTCGTGTTCACTGCTGGCGAGCAGGAGTTCTATGCGGAGAAAGGCTTTGTAAACGAGCCTCAGAGATGCAAGGAATGCCGCGACGCCAGAAAGAACGCCAACAAGGCGCAGAGAGAAATGTTCACCGCCCAGTGTGCGGCCTGCGGCGCTGAAGCAAAAGTTCCTTTCCGGCCTCGTGAAGACCGCCCGGTCTATTGCAGCGAATGCTTTGCAAAAATGAAAGAGGAAGACAACGCCTAATTTTATTGTGTAAAAATGAGGAGTGCTGCAAACGAAAAGTCTGCAGCACTCCTTTTACTTTACGTTTAACAAAGTGGAGAGGCATCATGAAGAGAATTTCGCATTTTACACATAAGGACGTGCAGGGGAAGAAAATTCGGGAACAGCATTTTATCCACATCTTGCTTGCCGTCTATCTTGCTATTGTAATCTATTTTATTTACAGTCTGAAGGATCCCGAAGCGTTGGGCGACACGCTTATGGCCTGCCTGATTTTCTTTGTGATTTCGAGCCCCCTTATTGTTCTTTCGATTTTAAATCAATTCTGTATTGGAAAGGTGCTCTGCGTTTTGATGGAAGACCGGCTGGCCTTTTTTAATGCGTATACCATCGTGGACAAAAGGCATAGCTACTCAACCGGGTATCTGCTTTATTCAGCGATCCAGGAGATTCAATATTTACGCAGAGACTTGAAAAATTCTTCCTGCATGGTTATTTCGGGAAAGGATTTCCAAATTATTATTCGAGGGGCCGGGCGGAGACTGGCCAGAGAACTGGAAAAAGTTCGGTACACCTTGGCGAAAAGTTCTGCTGAGGACTCTCTTTTTCTTTGCGTCGATGAAAATGAGGGGGTCCGTACAGGCCTTTTTAAAGAGATTTGGGAAGCGTATGATAACGGGGGTTTGCTGAAGATTTTTGATGAAAAAACGGAAATCGATCACGCGGATTCAGACGGGAAGGAGATTAGTATGATCATGGAAAGAAACGGGAATATTATAGATTTTACAATAGACGAGAAAAGTATTTATCTGATTTCCGATAATAATGACCGGGACGAAACCAGATCCTTTCAGCCGGATACCACCTTGCAGGATGTCTGCGATTGGATGACCCAGTTTTTAATACAGAATACGGAAAACGCGGAGTCATAACTTGGCGCACCGGTATCTTTATGAGTAAGAGCGGGTAGTTTATGGAGCGCAAAAGGCCTGCCGTAAAATTGTGTGACAGGAAAGCGCAGTCTGTGCTATACTATCACAGGAAGGACAATAATAAGCAGTGAGGTGAACAGGATGGAAAAGATCACAAGCTTTACCATCGACCATATCAAATTGCAGCCGGGCGTTTATGTATCCCGGAAGGACCAGGTGGGTGACCAGGTGGTGACCACCTTTGACATCCGCATGACTTCTCCCAACGACGAACCGGTGATGAATACCGGGGAGGTTCATGCGCTGGAACATCTGGGGGCGACTTTTTTAAGGAATCACAAGGAGTTTGGCCCGAAAATCCTGTATTTTGGGCCGATGGGCTGCCGGACGGGATTTTATCTGCTGCTTACAGGGGATTATCAGTCAAAAGACATAGTCGGCCTTTTAAAAGAGATGTTTTCCTTTATCCGGGATTATCAGGGAGAAATTCCTGGGGCGAGCGCAAAAGACTGCGGCAACTACTTGGATATGAATCTGCCCATGGCAAAATTCTGGGCAAACCGGTATCTCCATAATACCCTTAAGCAGATTGACGATGCCCATCTTGTTTACCCCGGCTGATATAGATGCATTTTAGATGTAATTTTTCCTTATCTAAAACTCGGGTGTTGATAATCGGATACCTTAATATATAGCCGAGGCGGCCTGTAACGTTTGAACGATCTACGGCGCGGCAAAATGAAAGGGAATTCGGCACTTTTAAGGGATTCTATTAAAAAGAGATATTCATATGCGATAAAAATCGACAAGAATACAAACTTTTACTGTGCTTATAGCACAAATCCCCAAAAACTCAAAAAAAGCTAAAAAAAGGTATTGACAGGTGGGAGGGGATGTGGTAATATAAATAAGCTGTCCCGCGAGGGAGGCCGGCGAGGGGTTGACAAAGACCCCAAGCTGTGGTAAAATAGAAG
>CALXBH010000065.1 GCA_944386475.1 uncultured Clostridia bacterium
TTGTTGTCCTAACGAAAGCTTTTCTATTTTCAGGAGATTGCTGTTAGCAACTCGCTTCGCTCGATGCTTGAAGCTAAAGCTTTTTGCGGTGCACCTCCACCGGCAGAGCCGGTGGTTTCCAAATCAATGAAAAAACGCCCAAAAGCCTGTCATCCGGTAGGCTTTTGGGCGTTTTGATTATCCGGAAATATAAACAAAATAAGCAGTACTGTTATCTTCCGCCTCTGCGGGAATAAGAACCCCGTTTATTATCCATAAACCGCTTTAAGTCGGACATTTTTTCATCGCTGGACTGCTTAAACTTCGACATCATATCCTCAAACGAAGTGGGTTCTTCTTTTTTCTGGGAGAAATCCTTTCGATACTGCGGAGGCCGTTGAGAAGACGGATTTACCGGTTTCTTGGACGGCGGCGCAGGCTGTGCCTGCTTCATGGAGAGGCTGATCTTTCCATCGTCGCCGATATTTAAGATCTTTACCTTTACCGTATCGCCTTCCTTGACGAAATCACTAATCTCTTTAACAAAGGTAGAGGCAACTTCCGAAATGTGCACCATACCCGTAACGCCCTGAGAAAGCTCCACAAAAGCGCCGAATTTTGTAATTCCTGTAACCTTGCCTTCTACGATTTTTCCTACTTCAAGCTGCATAAAAAAAACAAATGCCTCCTTGTAAATACACCTGCCGGATATTGTTTACACCGGCATAAATTGACCCCAAAATTCCCTCAAAACAAAAAACGTGTTATTTCCCGGAAATATCGATAAACACACGTTCGTTGGGCGAGATATACCCCAGTTTTTCCCGCGCAACTCGTTCGATATAGTCCTGATCTCCACCGGAGCGGAGCAGATAATCAAGCTCCTCAATCTCAAGCTTTTCCTGCTCGATCTGTGCTTGGAGCTGTGCATTCTCCTCTTTTTTTTGGTTGATGGACATCTGCGACATGACAAGCGACACCACCGCATACCCTAAAAAAAAGAGTACCGCAATAATCAGGACGATATTCCTACTTTTTTTTCTTGCCTTTGCCATTTTTCTGAACGTCCTTTGTTTTTGCAGAATGTTGGTTATCTAAATTATACAATAAGATCTCCTTTTTTTTCAAGTTAAATTTTTGCCTAACAGCCGCATTTTTGGCCTTATTTCTTATGTTAACAAAAAGTTTACATATTTTTCGTCCTAAAAAACAAAAAAGGCGGACAAATGGCGATAAAAAAATACGATACAGCCATTTTAAGACAAACCGGATGCTGCCCACAATGGCTTTGGAAATCTTAATAACCAAACTGCCGACGGTAACATAATAAAGCACCCAGCCTAATACTTCCCCCAGCAAAACATACACCCGGATTTGGCCCTGGGTAAAATATAGCAAAAAAGTAAAGGTTGCTATCGCTGTCACCGCAAAGTAAAGGATATCCTCTATAAACGTGACCACCGTCCCCAAAGGGAGCGCTACGCGCAGGATGCGGAACACATCGTAGCAGACGCCAAGCCCCACTCCCAAAAGGCAGGCATATAAAAACACCATTGTCTGATTTGAAATGGTTAAATCCACAACAATATCCCCCAACCCGTTACGGCAAGCTTTTACTTAAACAGCTTTGAGAAAAAGCCGCCCTCCCGGCGCTCCTGATCCGAATAGGAAAGAGCACAGATCTCCCCTTCCATGGTCAGTTCCCCGGTTTCCACGTTGAGTTTATTGATATGAAGGTTAAACCCTTTCACCGTCAGTTCCCCCATGTCGGTAAATAAAACTACCGTTTGCTCATCAAAGCTGTCAATATCAGACACTCCGGAGATACTTAATGATTTCCGGTCTTCCATAATGACGTTATGGGGTAATTTAATCGTCCTCTTGTCTTCCGGCATATAAGACACACTCCTTTTATCCTGAACTTTCCAAGGCTCATTAACATGAGACTCATGATACCGATGCTACAGTTTATTCTGGATAAAAGGACAATATGCCGGTTCCGTTTGTTTGTCAGTCGATAATGACAAAATTTTCCGAAGCGTTTTCTTTGGTAACATGCTCGCTGACCTTTAAAACCTTGGCCTTCAGCGGATGCGCACCCATGTTGATCTCGATCACGTCCCCTACTTTAACATCATAAGAAGCTCTGGCAGGTTTGCCGTTCACAAGAATTTTTCCGGCGTCGCAGGCCTCGTTGGCTATGGTACGGCGCTTAATCAAGCGAGTCACCTTCAAATATTTATCTAAACGCATTCATCTCACTCTCCCTTCTTTACTAAAAAACAAGGGAGCCAGTTTGGCTCCCTTGTTTTTCCGCAATGCAATAAAAATTTATTTCGCAACAACGTCTTTCAGAGCCTTGCCGGCTTTGAAAGCAGGAACCTTGGTCGCAGGAATGCTGATCTTTTCGCCGGTAGAAGGATTTTTACCCTCTCTCGCAGCACGGTCACGGACTTCAAAGGTGCCAAAGCCAACCAGCTGAACCTTATCACCGTTTACCATAGCCTCCGTAATCGCATCGATAACAGCGTTAACCGCTTTATCAGCGTCCTTTTTAGAAAGCTCTGCTTTAGCCGCTACAGCAGCAATTAACTCGGTTTTAGTCATTGTTTTGACCTCCATAATAGTTTTTTAATTTATCCAATAGGAAAACGTCCAGTTGCTGGGACATCCTTCCTATGAATGTCAGTCCTGTTTCGCCTGCTTCCAAAGCTCGTTAAGGGTGTCGATGCCCGCCGATTTCATGTCTATCTTCCGGGCGGCAGCCAGTTCCTCCACCTTTTTAAAACGGCGGATAAACTTTTCGGTAGACCTTGTCAGCGTTTCCTCCGCATCGGTCTTTAAAAAGCGGGAAACATTCACAGCCGCAAACAAAATATCTCCCAACTCTTCTTCGGCATTTTGAGAATCGTTTTGCGTGATAGCGTCTGTCAGTTCGACGACTTCGCTTTTTAAGTCTTCCAAAGCGCCGGATAGATCCGGATAGTCAAAACCGGCCCTGGCAGCACGCTGCTGCACCTTGGAGGCCCGCATCAGCGCGGGCAGTACCGCCGGTACATCCTCCAGCGTCTGGGTATAGGTTTTCTGATGCTTTTGCTGCTTTTTGATGGCATCCCAATTTTTCAGTACCTGGTCGGAATTATCCGCTACCACATCCCCGAAAATATGAGGATGACGCTCGATCAGCTTTTGGCAAATATCATTTGCCACATCGTCAAAGGTAAAACGGCCGGCTTCCTCTTCCATGCGGGAATGGAACACCACCTGGAGCAAAACATCCCCCAGCTCTTCCCGCAAAAGGGCGGGATCCTGTTTGTCGATGGCTTCGACTACCTCGTAGGTTTCCTCGATCATATTTTTGCGGATGCTTTCATGGGTTTGCTCCCGATCCCAGGGACAGCCGTTTCGGAGAATTTCCATAATCCGCAGCAGGTCGTCGATGGAATACCGGTCTTTAAAGGTAAAGTCAGCCATACAAAGCCCTCCGCATTGAAAATCCTGTTTATTATATTAACCTAAAAGCCCCCATTTTTCAAGTGTTTTTGCAATTTTTTCTCCCTTCGGCAGCATTCTGACATCCTGACGGGAAATCCCCTTTACAATCAACAGGACCAAAAGGTATACAAAGGCGCCTATAGTGACTGCCAGAATGGTGGAAACGCCCTGAGATAGCTCCCTTTGCAGCAGCCCAAAGCCCGACCAGGCGCTAATACCGCAAAAGATGCCTGCTATCGCCGGTTTCAGGACAATGCCGCTCATACGAAGTTTAACACCAGCGGCCTTTTGCACCAGGATAAGGCTTGCCGCGGCGATAAAAAGATAGCAAATAAGCGTCCCCAATGCCGCGCCTTTCAGGTTGATGGCAGGAATCGGGATCAAAAGGAGATTGACCGCTATTTTTAAAAGCGATCCTATCACCATCAGCTTTACCGGCAGATAAACTTTGTCTACTGCCTGCAAAATACTGAAAGCCGGGGTCAGAATGGCCAAAAAGATCACGCTGATCCCCATGATCTGCATGGAAGGATAAGCGATGGCCACTTCAGCTGGCTGGGAGGAATATAACAGGCTTAGCAGGGGCTCCGCCAAAGCGCAAAGGCCAATCCCCGCCGGAACTGCGATCAGGGAGGATACCCGCAAAGTGGATTCAATATTGCGGGTCAGCCCTTCCCTGTTTTTAGAGGCCCAGCAGTGAACCACATTTGGCAAAGCGCTTTTTCCAAAAATCCCGGTAAAAGCGGGCACAAGATTGAAAATGGAAAACGCAAAGGAATAAGCGCCGTATAAAAAGGTTCCAAACAACTCGGGGTTATAATTTTCTTTCGGGACAATTTTCCCAAAGATCGAATCAATGGCTTCAAAGTGCTTAGTAAAGGCATGGTTCATCCCGTTGGTAATCGTCATGGTATCAATCAGCGTCGCCAGATTGAGCACAAAAGCCCCTAACGAAATCGGGATCGCAATTTTGACGAGCTTTTTAATGATTTCCTTAGCCCGTTCCGGTTTTGGCGAAGCATAAAGTTCCGCCTGTGTGATGCCGTCTCCCCTGCGCTTATACCGCAGGATCATATAGATCATCCCTGCCAGTGTGCTGGCGGTGACACCGGTAATGGCCGCAGCGGCAGCATAAGGCATAATAAGCAGGTATGCCTGCTCCTCCGAGGCGGCTGGATGGCCAAATACCACGCCGCTAAAGGCGTATTGTTCGTATCCGATATGGATAACAAACCAGGTGGCCACAAGCCCTACCAGCACCTTGACGACGACTTCCACCACTTCGGAAACTGCCGTAGGACGCATATCCCGCATTCCTTCGTAATATCCCCGGAGCACCGATGTGATACACAAAAATAAAAGCGAGGGCGCAATGGCAAGGGTGGCCATAAGCGCCCCTTCCATAGCGTTAAACTTTACATAGGGATAGGCGGCAAGGCCAAGCACCAGGCTTCCAAACAGTCCGACCGCCAAAAACAGAAAAGCGGATACCCGCACGGTTTTTTTGATGTCCCGAAAACGCTTTTGCGCTTCATAACCCGCCACCATTTTTGCTACCGCCGTGGGAAATCCCGCCAGCGCCAGGGAATAAACCGGCGTAAACAAGGTATAGGCCGTGTTAAAATAGGCTGCACCGATGCCGGAAAGCTGTTTTAAGACAAATATTTTAAACAGCGCGCCAAACAGCTTAACAACGACCATAGCTCCAGTCAGGATAACAGCGCCTTCCAAAAGATTCTGTCCCCGTTTTTTCCTATGCTGTCTCAACAAATTACCCCATCCCCTTGTCCCGGCTGGTCCGGCTTTTTACCGGCGCCTGTCATTATCATATTGCAGGGCGGCGGCGGATATACATGCGAAAGGGATAAAAAGGAAAAGGTATTGTTTGATATGGGCATATCTTCTCAATACAAATTCACCCCCGTTGTAGTTTTATCCTACTCCGGGGGTGGTTTCTTTATATTATCCGTTATTAGTGGACCTGTTCACATTTGCGGGGGTATTTATTTTGCCATATAATTTTTTAACCAAGGAAATAGTCGGAATTAACGGCCATAATTGTAGTTATAGTCATAATAATACCCTTGGCTGTTTATGCTGCTGTCGCCGCTGTCATTGTCGCCGTAGTGGTTGCTGCGGCTGCTTTCTTCACTGCTGGGAACTTCCGAGCTTTCAGGATTGCTCACAACATAGATTTTCAGGGTATCTTCCGAATTAATATCAATCGTGGTTCCAGGCTCCCGGTCAAGACGAAGGACATAGCCATTGTCACGGCCTGCTGCAGCTTCCTCCACGATCTCGTAATTTGTAATGCCAAGGCGTTCCAGCTCTGCGATGTATTCCTCTTTCTGCAGCCCATAATAATCCGGGATCCGGGGAAATTGAGAACCCAAGCTTACGGTGACCGTTACTTCGGTCCCTAAACTGATAGGAGTATTAACCTCTATGGTCTGCTCAAAAATAATGCCTTTAGCATAACTTTCGTTATATTCATACTTCGGCGTAATCTTCAGCATAGAGGTATAGTCATCCGTCACTTTAACTGTCTCATAAACGAGTCCCACCAAATTGGGCATGCCGAAGTTTTTACCATCGTCCGAAGCGGCCTGAGAACTAATGGAAGAAGAGTAATCCGGAATGCTGATTTCGCTTCCAGTAATCGGCTCTTCATTACCGCCCAAAACAAACATAATAATCAAAACAGCGATTACCAAAAGGACGCCAAAGGTGACACCGGCAGCCACCAATCCATATTTTTTGGTGGATTTTGGAGGCTCTTCCGGCTCTTCCTCCGTGTCTTTAATCGCGATCGGTTCATTTACTGGAACCGGCTGGGAAAGGCGGTTGGAAAGCTCCCGCATCGTTTGGATGCGGTTGTCGGGTGAAAGGCGCATAGCATCCATGATAACGTCGGAAATCTGTTTGGGGATGCTTGGGTTCAAGGTATGGGGATCCAACAGATTGTCATTGATGGAGCGGCTCATGGCCTCGGGAGGCATCGTGCCGGTTAATGCTTTATACAGCACTGCGCCTAAGGCGTATACATCTGTCCAGGGACCGTGCCAGCTGCTGGTAGAATACTGCTCCGGCGCCGCATAACCGGCAAAAAGCTGAGCAGAAAGCTCCGATTTTGCCGCGCGGCAGGCGCTGATGCAAAAACCGTCCAACTTTAATTCGTTGCGTTTGGTAACCAAGATCGTCTCTGGGCTGATCCCCCGGTGGATGATGTTGGACGCATGCAAAACTCCCAGTGTGGTCATAAGAGGAGTAAACATTTTTACGGCTTCCTGCCAGTTAAGTTCCCCGGCATTCTGCATCAGATATTGCCGAAGGGGAACACAGCCGTCCACATGCTCATGAATCGCATAGACGGTGTTGTTGGCCTCAAATACCTCGTACACCTGAATCACATGGGTCAGGGTACGGAATTTGGTCATCATGTTAGAAAGCTCAATAAACTCCGCCATCAGCGCCTTGTATTGCGTTTCACAGCCGGCGATAATGTGGACGTTTGAACTGTTTTCCTCCCGGTTTGCCAAGGCGTCAGGCAGATATTCCCGCAACTCGACAATGCTTTCCAGCGATTTGTCAAAAGCAATATAGGTGGCGCCTTCACCGTTATAGCTTAACAGCTTTCCAACTACATAGCGTTCTTGCAGGATGGTACCAGGCTCTAAATAAGTCGGCAGATGGGGGGTGCCTTCAATATAACCGCAATAAGGGCAGACGGTATTATTGCCGATTTCTTTCATGCACCCAAGGCATCGTTTGTTTTCCGGCATTATATACTCACACTCCAAATCCTTATCAAGCTACTCGCTGTTTATAATAAATCCATTTTATATAGTATCAATTCGGCCATAATTTGTCAACCTTTTCAAAAGCCGGCGGCGCTGTCAAAAAAACAAACCGCATGTAAAATTTTCGTGCGGTTTGTTTTTTTATTCTTTTCGTCGCAGATTTTCAGCTGTTTAAAGATTCCTTGGCGCGTTGTTCAAACCGCTGCTCATTGACAACAACCCGTTTGTGGGTTCCCTGCCCAATAATCCCTTTTTCATCACTGGCCTCCACGCGGAAGGTGACGCATTTTCCGTCTGCGGACAAAATCTCCGCCGTAGCGGTAACCGTAGCCCCCGGCGGAGTGGCGCGGGAATGATCGGTTGCCAGATAGGTGCCAACCGACGTCTCCCCTTCCTCCAGATAATCGGAAAGGCAAAGGGATGCCGCCTGTTCCATCAGCGCAATCATCATCGGTGTAGCCAATACATTTACCGTGCCGCTTCCAACCTGGCAGGCCAGCATAGACTCTTCCACCAAGCGGGATGCCGCAGCGGAATGGTGCAGTTGTACCGGTTTCATGTTTTATAGCCTCCTGTTACGCCTTGGTGTAATTGCATTCGACCATGACTTGATAATTGGACATATCCTGACCTCGGTTAATGACATCATCAGAACCAAAAATCAGCGTCCACGGGCGGGAATCGCCGCTTTCAAGGGTGCCGAAATCTTCCTCCGGCAGAGAAAAATGGCCGTAAGCCACGGTGATATTTTCCACCCGGATCGTGATGTCGCATTCCAGATTGGTAATCGTTTCACCGGTGCGGTTGCGGAAGAAGCCTTCCACCGTTAACCGCCCCTGGTCGTCAAAGGTGGCGTTGTAACCGTAAAAGCTTACTCCTACCGGGGCTACGCCTGCGGCGTTAAGCCTCTCCTGCAGCTTTGCCTGATATTCGCTGCTGATCTCCGACACATTTTCCTGAGGGCCGAATGAATAGGACTGATTTCCGCTACAGCCAGCAAATCCCAACATCATTATACAGGCGGCCAACACCAGTGCAGAGATTGTGTGAAAAATATTTTTTTTCATGGTTTACCTCATTCCTGTTTCGTTTTTTATAATAGAAAAGCAAACGTCTTTTTCAGACAGCTTTTTGTCAAACAAACATGATCGCTTCATAACTTTATAAGAAATTTGAAAGACGAATGAAGGATAATTTTATAAAAAATACAGATAAAACCACTTTTATTCCAAACTAAAATATACTATACTATAAATGCAAAAATTAATCAATCCTAATTTCATGAACAAACCAAAGGGCCTGTTTATCAGCGCCGGAAAAATCGAAATTTATCCTACAGAAATTGCAAAGAAGGTTGATGTCTGGTGGCTTCTGCCAAAAGAAACGATCTCATTACCGTTGTTTCCTTCAACGTAAAACGGGATGGAAAATTCAAGCGGAAAAACCGCTGGGATGGCCGGAAAGAACTGGTCGCCAATGTCATTAAGGATTCCGGAGCCTGCGTGATCGGCGTACAGGAGCTTCTTCCCCATATGAAACGGGATTTAAGCGATATGCTTTTTGGATATCAGCTTATTGGCGTAGGCCGCTCCCGCACCGCCGCCAACGAGCATTCGGACGTCATCATTAAAGACGATGACACTGATGTTTCCTTTACCAAAACCTTCTGGCTTTCCAAAAAGCCGGATAAAAGCGGAAGCCGTTCGTTTTTAGCGGCGTTCCCCCGTATCTGCACAGTGGTGGAGATTTACTTAAAAAAAATCGACCGAAAAATCCGAGTGTTTAACACCCATTTTGACCACGTCAGCCCTGTGGCGCGCAACCGGGCGGTGCAACTGATTTTAAAAACAGCAGATGAACTCAATCAAACTTCTCCCATGCCGACCATCTTAATGGGCGATTTAAACGCCAAGCCTGGTTCCAAACCCATTAAAATCTTAAAATATAACCTCCACCCTTACCGGCATATCCAGTTCCATGACGTTTTCTGCCACGCTCCTTTACCGGTGCAGGAAAAGCTGGGAGGTTACCGCAACACCTATCATGGTTTTAAGGAAAAACTAAAAACAAACCCTATTGATTATATTTTTATCAGTGATGATTTTGAGGTGGTGGACGTGGAGATTGAGCGGGGAAATGTGGACGGCCGCTTCCCTTCCGACCATTATCCGATTATTGCAACCCTACAGCTGAAAGATAACTCCCACGCATTCGACCGTTAAAACGGCACGGATGCGTTTTTAAAACTGTTCCAAAAAACGGGAGGATAATGCATCCGTCCCGTTTTGGCTGTGGGAACGATATAAAAACAGCTGCCGTTTGGCGCGGGTGACCGCAACATAAAAAAGCCTTGCCTCTTCGGGGGTGGGGGCTTCTGTTTCCGTATACGGAAACACCCCGTCGATCAGGTCCAGGAGGTATACGCTGTCAAATTCCAAGCCTTTACAGGAATGAACGGTACTGAGGGTAAGAGGCGCACCGGTGTTTTTCGTACAGTCACTAAGCAAAACCGGAAGTTCCTTTAACCGGGCCAAAAAATCAAATACCGTCCGGCAGCGGCCGGCAATTTCATACAAGCACTGCATCCGCAGGCGGTTTAGGGCTTTATTCCCCATCTTGGCATCCATATAACTGCCATACCCTAAGTTTTGTTCAATAAACCGGATCGCCTGGACGGGCGGCTTTAATAGTAAAGCTGGAAAATCCCGTTCATAGCGGGCGATTTTATGCTTCATATACTCCGGAAGCCCATGGATGGAAAGCAGCGCTTCCCACACGCTGTCTACCCGCCCGATATGCTCTTTCACCTGTTCAAACATCATACGGGAACAGTAGAGTTTGTAGTAAATCGCCCCAAAAGCCTCTAAATTCTTTTGGTCCGCTCCCAACCGCAAAAACGCCTGTATATCCCGTACCACCGCCGAGTGAAAAAAGCTCTGGCGGTTTTCTTTTAGGTAAAAAGGAATCCCTTCCCGCAGCAAAGCGTCCGCCAAAGGAACCGCGCTGTCGTTTAACCGGTAGAGAACGGCGGCCGTCCCCTCCCCTTTTTCTTGCAGGGAGCGAAGGATCTCCGCATACTGCCGGCTGTAGTCTGGAAGCTCTTTAACCGTTACCCCCTCCTGTATTCGGTTTTCACACAGCATATTTTTGTCTTTCAGCCGGCCGTTTTGACGGATAAACCGGTCTGCACGCTTCACAATGGCATAGCTGGAACGAAAGTTTTGTTCCAGCTTCAGGACGGTCCCGCCGGGATAATCCTGAGAAAACCGCAGCATCTGCTCCGGACAGGCGCCGCGGAAGCCGTAAATACTCTGATCGTCGTCCCCCACGGCGAAATAGGATCTGCTGTTTTGGTTTAGCAGTTTTAGGATCGCCTGCTGAACAGCGGAGGTGTCCTGGGCTTCATCCAGGCTGATATGGCGGTAGCGGCGAGCATACGCTTCCCGTAAAGGGGAAACCTTTGTCAGTAATGCCAGGGCATAAAGCCCCATATCGTCAAAGTCCATCCTTCCCTGCTCCTTTTTATATCTCTCATAACAGGCAAACACCTCTTCCGGGCGGGAGAGGTTCTTTTCTGGAAAGGCATTTTCCTTTCCACGCGATCCGGTGTTTTTGCAAAAGGATATGCGGCCTGACAGATAATCCAGATCTTCGTCACTGATTGTTTGACGGTTTATCTGCCGGTAGATTTCCCGCAAAAGAGAAAGCCGCTCCTCCCCCTGGATGAGTTTGGGCATGGCCGTCCGGCTGTTTTTGGCATAGCTTGCCAAAATGCGGTAGCAAAGGCTGTGGATGGTGGAAAAGCGGAGAGACTCATGAAATACATCTCCGAACAGCTGATAAAACCGCTTTTCCATATCCCGGGCCGCTTCCCGGCTGAAGGTGACCGTCAGGATGGAAGATGGATTTGCCCCGTGGTTGGCAACAAGATTCATGATCCTCGCAGTAAGCACGGTGGTTTTCCCGGAGCCGGGGACTGCCAGCAGCAGTGTTTTCCCGCTCACCGCTTCCACCGCTTTTATCTGCTGGGGATGCAAAAGGATCCCTTTGTTTCGTTGTAAGTAGCCGATAATATCCATATTGTTCCTTGTGTCGATTATCCCTCTGCGGGAGCGGCGTAAAAATATTCCATTAAAAGATTCCTGCGCGCATAACCGATTCCGCTCACGTTCATCAGCTGGTCCATGTTGTCAAAACCGCCGCAGTTGTCCCGGAACTCGATGATGTTCCGGGCGATTACCTCGCCAATCCCATCCACAGCCATAAGCTGCTCATAGGTGGCGGTATTGATGTTACTTTTTTGTATAGGGCCGCTGCTTTCTTCTCCGGAGCTTGCTTCTTGGGAAGAATAGGCAGAGGAAGTTTTCCCGGACGAACCAGATCTGCTGGAGGTAACCCGGGAGGATGCAGCGGCCTTCTGCGCCCTGGAGCTGCTGTTCGCAGCCTCTTTTGGGGAAGAAGATGCCGGCGCCTTTGCTGTACCTGTGTCCGGCGGTTCGACGCTTTCTGTTATGGCCTTGTCACTGCTCTCCTTTTCCAGAGAATAGCTTTCGGTGAGGTATTGCACGGTAGGGCCGCTGGCCGGCGGCGTGTTGATGGCGTTATATAAAACGATTCCAACAACCATTACCGCGCAGATCGCCAAAAGAAGTTTTACCCATTTATCCGATGTCTGTTTATCCATACGTCAATCCCCCGTTTATGCCAAACCAGTTTAATGAAACTCAAAATGGACAGTGCTGCCGTTTTTGGTGGGCGTTACCACAAGTTTGGCGTCAATCCGCTCTTTCAGCTCCGGCACATGGGAGATAATTCCGATCATCCGCCCGCCGGCTTGCAGCTGCATGAGAGCGTTTATGGCGCTGTCTAAGGACTCGTTGTCCAACGTGCCGAAACCCTCGTCAATAAACATGGTGTTAATCTCCACCCCACCGGCGTAGCTGCTGACAATGTCCGCCAGTCCCAAAGCAAGGCTTAAAGAGGCCTTAAAGCTCTCCCCGCCGGACAGGGTCGTTACATCCCGCAGTTTTCCGGTATAGCTGTCAAACACTTCTAACTCCAGGCCGGAGCCCTTGCCATGCCGTTCTTTTTCTTCTTTCCGACGCAGCTCGTACCGAGAATTGGTCATCTGAGACAGCCTTAGATTAGCGCTTTCCACAATGTCCTCAAAGTAAGACGCCAGCACATACCGCTCAAAGGACATCCGCTGGGCGTTGTTACCGTTTGCTAACTTAGCAAGCCCGCCCACCGCCTGATATTCCTGATCGATTTTTTGGTATTCCTTTTGATTTTTTTGCAGCTGGAAAAGCGCTCCCTGATTGCGCTCGATCCGGGATTTTAAAGAAAGCTGTTTTTGAAAAGCGGCGTCGTATTGGGCGGCAAGCTGTTCCCGTTTTTCTTTTAACTGGTCAAGGTCGATCCGCTGCTTCCCTTTTAGCTCCTCCGTAAGGGTTTCGGCCATCTGCCGGTTGACAGCGGCCTGATGGCGATAGGCTTCGATGGCCTTTTCAAGCTCCGGAAGGGAGGAAAGCTTTCCTTTTAGCTCCAAATACTGCTCGTTGGAATCGATGCCACTTTCCAGCAAAATGGCCCGGAACTGTTCCCGCAGGTTTGTGAGCTTTTGCGTTTCGGTGGCAAGGAACCCTGTCAGCTGCCGGATGCGTTCGTCATAGCGCATTTTGTCCGCCCGGCTTTGGGAAAGGCCCTCCTGTACCTGTTTAATCTGCTGTTCCAGATTCGCTTCCTGCTGTTTTAAGGACGCCTCTTCCCGGGCCAGCTCGTTTAGAGAGGAAATCCCCTGCAACGAAGCCTCGGTCTCCGACAGGGCGGCGTCTTTCATTTGCAGAGCCGCCTCCAAAGAGAGCTGCCGCTCTTTTTCCCGGTCTGTTAGCTCTTTGATTTGTGCAGGTTCCTGTTCTTTTAAAGCACCGCCCATGTTTTGAAGGGAGGAAGAAAGTTCCTGCAAACGGCGGTATTGTTCTCCTGCGGTCTGGGAAAGCCGCTTTTCCGGTTCATCAAAATACGCTTTTCTGTTTTCTTCCTCCCGGCAGCCGGTGAGGATCTCCTCCGCTTTTTTGCCGTCCCAGACGCCCGTTTCCAGCAGCTGCCCGATCACCGTCCGGCACCGGCTGTTTTTTTCCTGAAGCCGGCGGGTGAGTTCCTCAAAGGCTTTTTTAGAGAGGTTAAGCTCTTGTTCGATCACCCGTTTTCCGGAAAAATGCGCCGGGGCGGGGTGCTCCCGGGAGCCGCAAACGGGACAGGGCGTATCTTCCACAAGCCCGTCCGCCAAAAAAGCCGCCTGCTGATTTAAAAAGCTTTTGAAAACGGCTTCATATTGTTGTTTCTGCGCCTGGTAGGCGTCATAGGTCTCGTAAAACCCGGCGATCTCTTCCCGGCAGGAGCGAACCAAAGCGAAGGTCTCTTTCGTTTCACTAAAAAGGCGTTTTTCCTCCGCGGCCTTAGCGGCTAAAGTAAGGCGTTCAAGGCTTTCCTTAGACTTGACGAGCTCTTTTGAAAGCTGCTCCCGCTCTTTTTGCAAAGCGTCCCGCTTGGAAAGCTGCTCTTTGCTTTTTTGCAAGGTGATTTTTTGTTCCCGGACGGCTGCAAGCGCCTGTTCTGCGGCTGGAAGCTCCCCGCTTTTTTGCTCCCATCCGGCCAGGGCGGCCTTAACCTGTTCAAGCTGTGCTTTAGCGGCCTCCTGCTCCTTTTGAAGCCGGGCGATCCCCGTTTTGGTTTCCCCGATGGACTGTTCGATAAAATAGCCCTTTTGGCAGCCCGCCAGCCGCTCCTGGAGCGTGATGCGCTCTTCCTGGGCGGGAGCTTGTTTGGATAAAAGCTCCCACTCCCGCTTGAGGTTATCGAGCCTGTCAAACTTGCGGTTTTGTTCCTCCGCCTGGGCTAAGGGGACCCCCTCTTTTTCCGCCAGCAGGCGGGAAAGCTCCTCGTTATTTTGGGTAAAAAGCTGTTTGTCCTGTTCCAAAAGGATTTCCAGGCGGGCAGTCAGCTCCCCGTAGTCCGGGAACTCCTGCGCGAGCAAATCCCCCAGGATTTCATCCTGGCCGCAGTCGATGGACTTTAGGCTGGTTTTGTTTTCCGCGCCGATCACCGAAAGCTTCTGCTCCAGCTCTTTCGCCTGATTTAACAGGGTTTTGGTCACCTTCTCAAACAGCTGGGTGGAGAAGATCTTGCGGAAGATCTCCTGCTTGGTGTCGTTTTTTTCCAGAAGCAGCTTGCGGAATTCCCCCTGGGGGAGCATGACGATTTTTTTAAACTGCTCCTTTGTCAGCCCCAGCAGCGCAATGATGCGGGGGTTGACCTCCGCCGGGCCGGTCACGACAGCTCCGTCCGGCAAAATCAAGGTGGCGGAGGCGTTTTCCCACCGGGGAGAACCGTCCCGGCCCAATTTCATCTGCTTAGGAGTGCGCACCACCCGGTATTCCTTTTGGTGGACCTCGAAGGTCAGCTCCACCGAACAGCGGCGGTCCACCGGGGCATACTGGCTTTTGAAATTTTCGCTCAGCCGCACATCCCCGCTGGCGTCCCCGTACAAGGCAAAGGCGATACCGTCAAAGATCGTCGTCTTTCCCGCACCCGTGGGGCCGGTGATGACAAACATCGGGCGATTCCCCAGCTCCTCAAAATCCACCGTCTGGGTGTCGGAATAAGGGCCAAAGGCCGTCATAATCAGCTTTTTAGGTCTCATCTGGCCTCTTCCTCCCTTTGGGCATCCCGCACGGCCGACTGGATGATTTCCTCCTGCCGGGAGTTTAATGGTTCCCCTGTCATATCTTCATAGAACTTGTAAAACAGCTCCTCCGCCGTTTGGGAGCGGATCTCCCGGGAGCTTAACAGCTTTTGATGCTCCGGCCGGTATTCCTCATAGCTTAACCCCATGATGTTGGGAAACACCGTCCGCAGTTTTCCTACAGCGTCCAGCACCGGCTGCTTGTCCGTCAGTTTAGCAAACACATAGTCGTCTAAAGAAAGCCCTGCCTGATTTTCCTTTTTGCAAAGCTCCTCCACCGTGCCGGTCACCACCCGCAGGTCCCGGCGGGGCCGAAGGGATGTAAAAGAGAGGGCAGTCTCCCCTTTTTCTTTTAGCTCGATGACCGCCACCGATTTTTTCTGGGAAGCCTCGTCCACCGAGTATTTTAACAGAGAACCCCCATAGCGGATGGTGTCCTTTCCCAGCTTTTGCGGCGCGTGCAGATGCCCCAGCGCCACATAGTCAAAAGGATCGAACAGCCGTGCGTTGACAAGGTCGCTCCCTCCCACCGAGACTTCCGATTCGCTGAGAACGGGAGTATAATCCCGGCCGTCCTCCCGCAGATAGGAAAAAAAGCCGTGGGCGACAAGGACGTTGCGCCGGGAGGTGTCTAAGCTTTGGAGCATCTCCTCGCATACGGCCCGGTAAGCGTCGTCAAAAGTACGAATCCCCTTGTCCGGATACAGGGCCCTTGCCCCAGCAGGTTCCAGATAAGGCAGAAGATAAAAGGAAACCGGGCCGAACTGATCGGACAAATCCACCCGGCGAACAGGATCCTTTATGTTCCCTTCCACATAAAGGCCGCTTTGCTCATATAGGCGGCTGACAAAGGTAAGGCGTTCGGGGGAATCGTGATTCCCCGCAACGGCCAGCACGGGGATACCGGCCTCTTTCACGATCCGGCACAGGATCTCGTCCGCCAAATCCACCGCCTCGGCGGAAGGGACGCTGCGGTCGAACAGATCGCCTGCAATAATGAGCGCATCCGCGCGTTCTGTCACCAAAAAGTCGATGAGTTTATGTAAAAAAAAGCGCTGGTCCTCCAGCATACTGTATTCGTTGACAACCTTCCCCAAGTGCCAGTCGGAGGTGTGGATAATTTTCATAGGATCCTTCCCTGTTTATGTAATTTATGACAAAAGCATTGTCAACTATCTGTTTTTTGGAAAACTCCATCTTTTATAGAAAAATGCTCTGTCACCTCCAGAGAATCCATTACCCACAAGGCGATATCGCCCGAGGATAAAGGAAACGCTGGATCAATCCCTCCCTGAACGATATAGTTGGGAATATCACTGCGAAAACATTTTACTTGTGTAACCTGATTCTCTTCCACAGTATAGGTATATTCGATTTTTATAATAGTTCCCTTTTTTCCATCGTAATATTGGCAATCAAATGTTTCTAATGCTGCTGTTTGTCCTTGAAATGGTTCTTGAAATGATTGTATTAAATCTTCTTTAAAAGGTTCGGGATTTCCATTGAAGAGTTCTTGATAAATTGGAGATGTTGTAATAGATGAATCACGCGAATAGCATGGATAATTGGAAATGTGAACCACTAATGGCAATTCTTCATAACTGGTCGCATCAGAATCAATTTGTTCTTTATCATAACAACCGACGGAAAATTGATCGCCTGCACCTGCCGTCCAGTTTTCAGGCATATCAAAGCTGAAAGTAATATAACCGTCTTTACTGTCCTGGGTAATATGCCCCATCGGTACAGGACTCGCCCCTATAGAAGCCGTCTGCGTTTGACAGGCAGACAATCCGCCTATCACAGCAACGGCGCATAAAACGGCAGCGGCCTTGAAAAATCTGCCACGCATAATATATGTTCCTCTCCAACAAATTTTTTCTTATTATATCACAGTGTATCGGAAAATCCAAGTGAGAAAGCGCCTATTTACGATAGACATACCCTTTTAATAGCGCGCTCCTCTAGCAGACTCATCCGTTGACAAAATTCGCCCTGTCCGATATAATAAATGAGTAATCCCGGCATTCTGAGCTTCGAAGGCCCGCCCTGAGAGTAAGATTGCACGAATTCCCAAGCATGCTGTTAAGGATATCCGTGAATCATCCTCCCGCGGGCAGAAATCCCTGCCCGGCCGGGAGGATTTTTTATTTTGGAAAGGAAGGCGTTACACCGTGGAAAACCGTCTTGCCGTCATCGGCATTATCATCGAGGACATGGAAGCGGCAGGCAAGGTCAACGACCTGCTTCATGAGCATTCTCAATACATCGTCGGCCGCATGGGGATCCCCTACCGCTCCCGGGAAATCAGCGTTATCACCATTGTTATGGACGCGCCGGAACAGGTGATCTCCGCTTTAAGCGGAAAACTGGGACAAGTGGAGGGGATCAGCGTCAAGTCGATGTTCGCTAAGTCCTCCGGGAAAGACAAATGAGGCCGGCCGAATTTTATAAGGCGGTTCAAAACGGCTTTTCCCCCGGTGAAAAGGACATTGTTCCCCTGTTATCCGATGAAAACGAGAAGGAACTGTTTGATACAGCGGATCGGGTAAAACGCGCGATATTTGGGGATGAAATCCGCATTCGGGCGATCCTGGAATTTTCCAACTACTGCCGCCGTCAATGCGCTTATTGCGGGCTAAACTGCAAAAACACCGCCCTTTCCCGCTACCGGATGGAGCCGGAAGAGATCGTCACACAGACGGTAAAAGCCTGGGAGGCTGGTTATCAAACCATTGTTTTGCAGTCGGGAGAAGATCCCTTTTATACGGGGGAGCTTTTAAGTGAGATCGTCCGGGAGATCAAGGGCCGATGTCCCATCGCCGTCACCTTAAGCGTAGGAGAACGGGATTTTGAGGATTATAAGCAGTTTCGTAATGCTGGCGCCGACCGGTATCTTTTAAAGCACGAAACCGCCGATCCGGCGATTTACGCTTCCCTTCATCCCTGCGGCACGCTGGAAAACCGGGTCGCCTGTTTAAAGGAGCTAAAGCGGCTGGGCTACGAAACGGGCAGCGGTTTTATGATCGGCCTGCCGGGACAGACCGCTCAAACCATTGCCAAAGACCTGCTTTTGTTAAGGTCGATCCCCTGTGATATGGCCGGGATCGGGCCGTTTATCCCCCATCCCCAGACAAGCTTAAAGGACCATCCCGCCGGATCCTCCCGCATGACTGTCCGGGCGGTGGCGGCGGCGCGGCTGCTGCTGCCTTCTGCCAACCTTCCGGCGACGACGGCGCTGGAGGTGCTGGACTCCACAGAGCGGCGGCATGTGTTTTCCTGCGGCGCCAACGTCATCATGAAAAAGGTGACCCCACCTGAGTTCCAGCAGTTATACGACATTTATCCCTCCGACAAGCCCCTAGAGCTTGACATCCCCAAGGACCGGATAAAGCTGGAAGAACAGCTGCGTTCCCTGGGGCTTACTCCCTGTTAAAATCTCAAAAAAGGAATGGCTTTGCTATGAATATCGCTTGGGACGCCCAAAAATACACCGCTGATTTTTCCTTTGTCCCACAATACGGAAACCGGCTGATCGATTTAATCGATATGAACACCGCCCGCACCCTGCTGGATTTGGGATGCGGAAACGGGGTGCTGACCAAAGCGTTGCAGGACAAAGGACTGTCGGTGATGGGCCTTGACGCCTCCAAGGAGCTTTTGGAGATTGCCCAGAAAAACTACCCGGAAATCCCGTTTCTCTATGGAGCCGCCGAAAATTTTCAGTTACCCCAGCCGGTGGATGTTGTTTTTTCCAACGCCGTCTTTCACTGGATTGATAGGGATAAACAGGCGGATATGCTTAATTGTGTGTACCGGGCTTTAAAACAGGGCGGCCAGTTTGTGTTTGAGTTTGGAGGAAAAGGCAATAACCGGCTGATCCATCAGGCTTTGGAAGGTGTGTTTTCCGAACATGGCTATTCCTATCAAATGCCCTTTTATTTCCCCTCCGTCGGAGAATATGCCAACCTGGTGGAGCAAGCGGGCTTTTGCGTAAAATATGCCCTTCTTTTTGACCGTCCCACCCTGTTAAAAGGTGACGGCGGTTTGACAGACTGGATCCATATGTTTGTCAAAACCCCCTTTTCGGTGGTTCCAACTAAAGCGGAGCAGGAAGAGATCATTAAACAAGCGGCGGAACGCTTACGCTCCAGCCTGTATCAGCAGGGCAGCTGGCATGCGGATTATGTGCGAATCCAGATGAAGGCTGTCAAAGGCTGACATCTTTTAAAAAATGATAACAAGAAAGGTCTGTAAAACATGTATAATTCCAAATCTCCCCACGCTGAAGAATTTATCTGTCACGAAGAAGTGATGGACGCGCTGGAATACGGCGTCAAAAACAAAGACAACAAAGAGGAAATCCAAAAGGTTTTGGAGCAGGCAGCTACTATGAAGGGCTTAAATCACCGGCAGGTTTCCCTTTTGCTCGCCTGTGAAGACCAAGAAGTGATAAACAAGCTGTACGAGATCGCCGAGCAGATCAAGCTGCATATCTATGGCCGGCGGATCGTACTGTTTGCGCCTTTGTATCTCTCCAACTACTGCGTCAACGCCTGCCGCTACTGCGCTTATCACAACAAAAACTGCGAGATGCAGCGCAAACAGCTCTCCCAGGAAGAGATTGTCAAAGAGGTTGTGGCGCTGCAGGATATGGGACACAAGCGCCTGGCGCTGGAAACCGGCGAGGATCCGGTCAACTGTCCCATCGAGTATGTCTTGGAGAGCATTAAAACGATCTACGGCATCAAGCATAAAAACGGCGCCATCCGCCGGGTAAACGTTAACATCGCCGCTACGACGGTGGAAAATTACCGCAAATTAAAAGAAGCCGGCATCGGCACCTATATCCTGTTCCAGGAGACCTATCACAAACCCACCTATGAATACATGCATCCCAAGGGGCCCAAGCACAACTATGCCTACCACACCGAGGCGATGGACCGGGCGATGGAAGGCGGCATCGACGATGTAGGCATCGGCGCACTGCTGGGGCTTTACGACCACAAGTATGATGTGGTGGCCATGATGCTGCACATCAAACATTTAGAGGACGTCCACGGCGTCGGCCCTCACACCATCAGCGTTCCCCGCATCCGTCCCGCTGAGGGCGTGGAAGAAGTGTATCCTCACGCCGTCCCGGACGAGGAATTCAAAAAGATCGTGGCGATTTTACGCTGCGCAGTCCCCTATACCGGCATCATCATCTCCACCCGCGAATCGCCTCAGCTTCGGGCGGAGGTCATCCGCTTGGGCGTTTCCCAGGTCAGCGGCGGCTCCAGCACCGGCATCGGCGGTTATGCCAAAGAAAATGAGGAACAGCGGGAGGACACCGCTCAGTTTGAGGTCAACGACCACCGGACATTGGACCAGGTGATCGGCTGGCTGTGTGAAAGCGGCTATGTGCCCAGCTTCTGCACGGCGTGCTACCGGGAAGGCCGCACCGGCGACCGGTTTATGTCTTTGGCAAAGGCGGGGCAAATCTGCAACGTATGTCAGCCCAACGCTTTGATGACCCTGAAAGAATACCGGGAGGACTACGCCTCTCCCCAGACCAAGGAGAGCATCGACCGGGTAATTGCCGAGGAAGTAAAGCACATTTCCAATGAAAAGGTGAAGGCCATTACCCTGGAAAATCTGGATAAAATCGCTCACGGCGAGCGGGATTTCCGTTTCTAATTCACTTTTATCGCGAAAGGAGCGAACCGACCATGGCTGTCAACTCCTTACAGCAGACCCCCATGGCTGAGCGGGTCCACATCGGCATTTTCGGCGCGGCAAACAGCGGAAAATCCTCCCTGATTAACGCCATTTCCGGCCAAGAAATCGCATTAGTCTCCGATGTAGCGGGCACCACCACCGATCCTGTGTACAAGCCCATGGAACTTTTGCCCATTGGCCCCTGCGTGTTTATTGACACCGCCGGGTTTGACGATACCGGCAAGCTGGGGGAAATCCGGGTGCAAAAAACCCGGGAGATCCTGGATAAAATCGACGCGGCTATTATGGTCTTTTCCGCCGACAGGACAAGGCACGACGAAGAATTCCAGTGGCTTGAAGAGCTAAGGCGCAAGCAGATAAAAACCATCTGCGTCTATAACAAAACGGAGCTTGCGCCGGAGATCCCGGAGGATTTAAAGAAGCTCTCTCCCCTGCCCGTCAGCACCGTCCGGCAAACCGGTATTCAAGAGCTGAAACAAAAGCTCATTGACGTGATCGGTCAGGATGCGGAGCTTCCCAGCATTACCGGACATCTGGTACAAAAGGGGGACAGCGTGCTGCTCATCGCTCCCCAGGATATCCAGGCTCCCAAAGGCCGGCTGATTTTGCCGCAGGTGCAGACCATTCGGGATCTTTTGGATTTAAAGGCGGTGGTGACCATCGTCACCACCGATCAGATGGAACAGGCGCTCGAGCAAATGAAGGAGCCTCCCAAGCTGATTATCACCGACTCCCAGGTGTTTCCCTATGTGTATGAGCACAAGCCTCCCCAAAGCATCCTTACCTCCTTCTCGGTGTTAATGGCCCGGTATAAGGGTGACATCCACGCTTATTTAGAGGGCGCCAAGGCGCTGGATACTCTGCGGGAAAGCGACAAGGTGCTTATCCTGGAGGCCTGTTCCCATAACCCTCTGGACGGCGATATTGGCCGGATTAAAATCCCCGGCCTTCTGCGCAAACGAGTGGGAGAAGGATTACAGGTGGATGTAGTCAGCGGTCCTTCCCTGCCGGAAGATTTAAGCCGGTATCACATGGCCGTCCAGTGCGGCGCCTGTATGTTTAACCGCCGCTATGTGTTGTCCAGAATCGCCAAGTTTGCTGAAGCGGGCGTTCCGGTGACTAACTACGGCATCCTGCTGGCAAAATTAGGCGGTATATTGGATAAAATCGACTGCTGACGAAAAACACTTGCGGCCTCAATATAGGCTGCAAGTGTTTTTACTGTACAGTATTAAAGATGAACTCTATCATGACTGCAAATAAAAGAGGTGGCCTTCTATGCGGAGAAAAGATCGGGAAGTTACCGATCAAAACGAAATCCAGAAAATCCTCGCCCAGTGCAAGGTGTGCCGGATCGGCATGGCTTCGCCCGAAGGCGTTTATATCGTTCCGATGAACTTTGGATACGAGTGGCAAGGTGATTCACTTAATATTTATTTACACTCCGCCAAAGAGGGGCGCAAGATTTCCCTTTTGCGGGAAAATCCCCAGGTGGGAATTGAGATGGACTGCCGGCACGAACTGGTGGAATCCGACAAGGCCTGTGGATATTTCTACCGCTATGCCAGCATCATCGGAAACGGGAAAGCCCAAATCGTTAAGGATACTTCAGAAAAGCAAAAAGCCCTTTCCCTTCTGATGAAGCATCAAACGGGAAAGGATATATGCTTTACAGAGTTTGAAGCAGGAAATGTAGCAATAATAAAAATAACGGTTACACAGCTGTCCGCGAAAAAACATCAATAACTTATGGAAAAATCCCGGTGTGTTTAAAAACATACCGGGATTTTTTATCACACTTTTATCGTACCAAGTCATCGGCCTGCTTTCCAGATACCTGCGCCAAAACCAGGCAATGTCAGCGTTGCGGAAAGATCGGCTGGCTGTCCTGTCAACAAATCGGTTCCCTGCCCGGCGTTAAGGGAGAAAGAATAGGGGGATTCCTCCAGATTGACGCCGGCAAACACGCGCTCCCCTTCCCACTCCCGTTCCAGCACCAGCTGTTTGTTAGTGAGAATAGCAGGCCGGTAGCCGCCGTATTGAAGAGCCTTTTCCGTTTTGTGAATCTGACTTAACGCCGCGATCCAATCGGTCAGCTCATTCCATTGGGGCTCCTCCACAGCGGGACGCAGCGCATCGTCCCCCTGGGACTTCTCCCCTTCTGCTCCCCATTCGCTCCCATAATACACACACGGGATACCAGGCATCGAGAACAGAACCGTATACAAAAGCGGAAGATGCCGCTTATCCTGCAAAATGCTGGCGACCCGGGTGACGTCATGATTATCGGCAAAGCAAAGGAGATGTTTTCCCTTGTAAAGAGTCCAGTTTTCCGGCCCGAACTGGCGGCTCAAGGAATGGGAGATCTCAAACATGTTCAGGCTGTTAAAGCTGGAGTAAAGGCCTTTATAACACTCATAATTGGTGCAGCTGTGAAGCATCTGGGGATTGACGATCTGGTTGTAATCGCCGAAGAGGACTTCCCCGATCAGGTAAAAATCCGGCTTTATCCCATCGCAGAAACTGCGCAGCTGTTTTAAAAATTCCCGATCCAAGCAGTAGGCCACATCCAGCCGGAGGCCGTCGATGTTAAACTGTTCTACCCAAAAGCGGATGCTCTCAAAAATATGATTGACAACCTGCGGATTTTGCAGGTTTAACTTCACAAGCTCAAAATGGCCTTCCCAGCCTTCGTACCAAAGCCCGTCGTTATAAGGAGAATTCCCCTGGAAATTCAGGTAAAACCAATCTTTATAAGGAGAATTTTCCCGGTTTTTCAGCACATCCTGAAATGCCCAAAAACCGCGTCCCACATGGTGAAAAACACCGTCCAGCACTACGCGGATGCCGTTTTGATGATAAACATGGCAGACCTCAGCAAAATCTTCATTGCCGCCCAGCCGGCAGTCAATGGTTCTAAAGTCCCGGGTGTCATATCCGTGCCGGTCAGACTGAAAGACCGGGGAAAAATAAACGGCGTTAGCGCCCAGGCGGCAAAGATGTTTTACCCATTTTTCTTCAGCCAATTTCCGCACCCGAGGCACCATCTGCCCATCATTTTCTCTTGGCGCCCCGCAGCAGCCCAGAGGATAAATCTGATAAAAAACACTTTGTTCCGCCCACATAAAGCCGGCCTCCTAATTTTTTAAATGGCAAGATTCCTTTTCACCTACTTTTTAAATCGGCAGATGAAAAGGAATCTTTTACACAATACCTTATTATGAAATGCTATGAGTGTTATTATTCCTGAAACTGCAAAGCCTTTACGCGATCATCCACAACGACTAGGAAATACTCAAAAAGCGCAGATCCCAGCTTTGCGTAAATGCAGTCCCCTTTTCGGTCGCACAGCTCCGCAAAAGTTTTGCCGATAGCCTCGGCGGGTTTTTCAGAATCCCTTACACAAAGGTAGTAGTAAGAAAACGCTCCCTGCTGTTTGATATCCTTGTCAATGCTGGGCGAGGTATTCTGAATCGTTTCAAAAAAGGTATTTTGCGCCGTCTGTGACACCAACTGGTTTTTTAAGTAAATTTCAAGGCCGTAGTTTACCACAAACGCCAGCAGCAAACGGCGCTGGCAGATGATATCCGCGCTTTCCTGCTGGTCCAGGCCAAAGATAAATTCCCCGTCGTTGGAATCTACCTCTTGTGCCAGCAAGCGGCCTAGTTTTCGGGCTTTATCTATATTCCCGTTTTGCTTTTGCTCCTGAACGTCTTCAATCAATTCTTCGGTATCGTCCACCGGGGCGTCTTGATCCGAAAAGTTTGCGACCTTTACATCTTCGTCCGACATATATTGGTCATGATCCGCCATAAAATCACCTCTTTATAAGACGTTTTTAAAGCTGCTGCTGGACAGCCTCCATCAAAGCCTGCGCTAACTGCGCTGGACAGGAAGTATTTTTGTGTCCGCAGCGGATATCCTCCAGCAAATCGACGACCTCATCCACCTTGCGGCCTTTTACCAAAGCGGCTACCCCTTGAGTATTGCCGTTGCATCCGCCGTCAAAGCGAACGCTTTTAATCACATCGCCGTCCAATTCTATTTCGATGGCGCGGGAACATACACCCTGGGTTTTATATTGATAGATCATGTTTCTGCTCCTTTATCTTATTTGATTCTGGCAAGCCCCTGCTCTACCGCTTTATCCGCCACTGCTTTAGCCACCGCCTGAGCCACCCGCTTGTCAAAAGCATCCGGCAGTACATATTCAGGCGAAAGCTCTTCATCCGAAATAATACCGGCGATACCATAAGCGGCAGCCAGTTTCATTTCCTCGGTAATATCCTTGGCGCGTACCGCCAAAGCGCCTTTAAAGATTCCCGGAAATGCCAGTACATTATTAACCTGATTGGGGAAATCGCTCCGGCCGGTGCCTACAATATAGGCGCCGCCCGCCTTGGCGTCGTCCGGCATGATTTCCGGCACGGGGTTGGCCATAGCGAACACCGCCGCTTTTTCCGCCATGGTAGAAACCATCTGAGGAGTCACCAGCCCCGGACGGGATACGCCGATAAAAGCGTCGGCACCTACCAACGCATCGGAAAGAAGGCCTTTTCTCATGTTTTTATTGGTCTGCCCGGCCATCTTCTGCTGAGCTTCGTTCATGCCCTCGGCGCCGGGATACAAGATGCCGTTTTTGTCACACAGGATTACATCGCCGATTCCCAGCATCAGCAAAAGCTTTGCAATGGCAATACCGGCGGCCCCTGCTCCGTTGATTACCACTGTCATAGAGGAAAGGGGTTTTTTCGTCAGACGGGAGCAGTTAATCAGCGCCGCCGAGGCGATAATCGCCGTGCCGTGCTGATCGTCGTGGAAAACGGGAATATCTAAGCGCTGTTTCAGCTTTTGTTCGATCTCAAAGCACCGGGGAGCGGCGATATCCTCCAGATTAATGCCGCCAAAGCTAAGCCCGATCAGTTCAACTGTCCGCACGATCTCGTCCACGTCCTTGCTGTTTACACACAGCGGAAAAGCGTCCACATCCGCAAAGGCTTTAAACAGGGCGCATTTTCCTTCCATCACCGGCATGGCAGCCTGGGGGCCAATGTCCCCCAGGCCGAGCACGGCAGTGCCGTCGGTGATAACAGCCACCAGATTGCCCCGGCGGGTAAGCTCATAGGAAAGCTCCGGATCTTTTTCGATCTCCAGGCAGGGCTGGGCTACGCCCGGCGTATAGGCCACCGAAAGCTCCTCCCGGTTGGTAACGGGCGCCCGAGAGATAATCTCGATTTTTCCCTTCCACTCTTTGTGCTTGACAACTGCCAATTCTTTTACGTCCATACTATATAGCCTCCGGTTAATTTGGTTTATTCCGCTCTTTTTTTCTCATGAAGCGCAAACAGCGCGTCGATGGATTCCTCCGGCGTATAGCAACGCCCAATCGGGCTGGGGCGAGAGCCGTACATCCCATGGTAATCCGAACCTCCTGTGGCGATTAAGTGGTACTGCTTCGTGACCTCCAGCAGCCGTTCATCATCTCCCGGCTTGTTGCGGGAATGCCAGACTTCAATGCCGTCTAAAAGGCCTTCTTCGCACAACTCCTCCATTAAATCAAAGCTGTTGTATACGCCTGGGTGTGCCAGCACCGCAATCCCGCCAGAAGATCGGACCAGATCCAACACCTCGCGCACGTCGGGACACTCACACCCCACATAGCAAGAGCCCTCTTGAGGATCAAACAGCTGATGAAACAGGTTGCCGTAGATGCGGGTAGTAAACCCGGCGTCCATCAGCGCATGCATAATATGCTGCTTATAAACGCTCTGGGAGCTGGCGGAGTATTTGGTGATGCATTCGGGGGTGATAGGAAAGATCTTCATAACCTGCCGCGCCATCTCATTAGCCGCTTTTTTGCGGTTTTCACAGATTTTACGGCACATTCCCTCCAACCGGTCGGGCTTTAGGGGCATATAGCATAAAATATGCACCTTACGGTCCCGCTGGTAATCGTGAGCGGAAATTTCCACCCCAGGAATCACCTGTACCCCATAGCGTTCACTTAAAACCTTGCTCCTGGAAAACGACGCCATGGTATCATGATCGGTGATCGCTAAAAAATCCAAGTCTGTACGTTTCGCATAGGCAATGACTTCTTCGATTCCCTGGGAACCGTCGGAAAGCCGGGTATGGCAATGTAAATCGCCCTTCATAGCCTTTACACCCCTTTTCTGTTTTTGGCGCACACTCATAAAAATCAGTATACGCTTTTCCGGTATGCCTTTGCAAGAAAAGTTTGTCTAAACGAAGGTGTATAAGTTTGCTGTTACGGCAGCCGGGAATTTTTTCCTGGCAAAAAGAAAGAAGAGAAGATAGCACTGGCAGCCACCTTCTCTTCCCTTTTGGAGCGGGTTACGAGGCTCGAACTCGCTACCTCCACCTTGGCAAGGTGGCGCTCTACCAGATGAGCTAAACCCGCAACAAAACACTGATAAAAATTATAGCAGTGTTTTGAAATTTTGTCAATATGGTTTTGTCATATTTTATCGAATCGTCTTCCCTTTTTTGTGTTTTGTCTTTTGCGGCGTCACCTTAATCTCCTTGGTGCCGATATCCTCAAAGATGACTTCCTCTTTCCGTTTTTCTTCCTCCAGCAAAGCCGCTTCCGGATCTGCGACACGCTGTTTCTCGTAATAAGGCTCCACCACATAGCGGAGAATATATTGGTAAGAGTTAAAGCAGACAATCAGCCCCACAAACGCAAAACCGATAAACAAAAACACCGGGATTCCAATCGACCAGAAAAGCACCGCTGGAACCAAAATCAAAAGCAGGAAAAAGGTGGTAATCAGATTGGTTTTTACAGAAACACAGGAAAGATAAAAAGCATTTTTGATAATTTCCTTGAGTTTTAAGTTGACGCTGACGATCATCAAGTGGATATAATAATTCATAAACACAAAAACGATCCCCGCGCCGGAACAAAGAATAAAGGGAATATAAAAGATCCAGCTGCTGTTCAAAAGGGCATAATAAAAAGGAATGGCGGCAACCAGCAGCACAATTACAACAGCATTAATAATCTCCATTGCCACCGACTGCTTCCAGTTCTTTTTAAAAGCGTCAATAAAATCGCCCCACAAAAAGGCGTGCTCTTCCTGAGAAAAATTGCGCAGCACATAAGTAAGCCCTGCTGTAGCCGGGCCGATGGTGACAATAGGAATGCAAAACAGGACGTAAAGCAGATTAATTAAAATCAGCTTCCAAAATTTCCGGATCACAATCTCCCAAAACAGGAAAAAACGCTTTTTCTTAGGCGCGCCTTTATCAATTCCCGGGCCCGGATCTTCATACCGATTAATTTTAAAAATATTTCCCATTTTTGTTTCCTTTCAGAGCTTTCACGTCCGCACACGACAAAAGGTTATGATGATATTATGCTGAAATTTTGTCTTTTTGTCAACAAACAAGGTGTAAACTTTAAAATTAGAAGAAGCGCGCAAATAAAAAGGTAAACAGCCCGTCCAAAAAAGAAGCCGCCAGCAGAAACAACAGCAAAATCACATACTTTAAGGTGTAAAGTTTTACTGCTTGCAAGCTAATGCTCCCGCTTAACTTGGGGATAAAACCCGCTAAAAACAAGTTGGAAAGCCGTATTGATTCTCGAGAGGCAAGCACCAGCGCAACTGTAGAAATAATAGAATGCGGCAGGATAATCACAACTGTAAAGAGAATTGCCTTTGCGCCCATGGAGGCATACAAATACCCGACCGACAGCCCAAATCCCAGCCCATAAAAAGCCGGCATGCCAAAAGAGACCAGATGGGAGATGGCAGAAAACCCACAGAGGAACAACAGTGTTAGCAAAGCGGCGTGGATGCCGAAGGAACGCAAAAAGGTTTGCAGCAAAGATTGCTCCGCACGCAGGGATAAAAAGCTCTCCTTCATAAAGGAAAGGGTTTCAATTAACTGCGGGGAGCCGTAACTGACAATCAGCGCGCCATACAGCACTCCAAAGAAAAACAGTAAAAACAACGAAAACAGCAGCTTGTTTTTCCGAGAAACAGACGTCTCCAGCCCCTGAGGGGCTTCTAAGTGACTTGTCCCAAACATTTTAAACCCTCCGCAGCATCGCATTTTTTATGACACTTTATTCCTATGCGGCGCAGAGGGAATTTATGCTATTTGGAAAGTTCGTAGGCCCGTTTGGTGCAGCGGTCACAGGCGTCGAGCACCTGTTTTTCCAGTTCGCCGTCATAAAACGCCTGCAAACCGGCCAGCGTGGTTCCGCCGGGCGAACTGACCATTTTAATAAGCTCGTCCACAGTGTAGCCCGAATCGGTGAGCATCTTGGCGCTGCCGATTAAGGATTGGCTGAACAAAGTGAGCGCGGTGTTTTCTTCGATCCCCTGCTGTTTGGCGTAGGACAAAAATCCCTTGGCAAACAGATAGATGAAAGCCGGGGAACTGCCGTTGATGGCGATGATCTCATTCATCTTAGAAGGAGAAATCTCACTGGCGACGCCGCTTTGCTCAAACAGCGAACGGACAAAGGCAAACTCCTCCCGGGAGGTGGGCTCCACACAGCTTAAAGCGGTAGCGCCGGCACCCAGCATCAGCGGCGTGTTGGGCATAACCAACACTACTTTTGCGTCAAATCCCAGCTGCTTTTTGATATAAGGGGCCGGAATTCCCGCGGCGATGGAAATGATGACGGCATCCTGCCGGACGTCCTCTTTGATCTCTTCCAGCGCCTGCTCAAAGTTTTGGGGTTTTACCGCCAAAACCAGATAATCCGCTTGGGAGACAGCCTCCTTAGCGGAGGGACAAGCCGTTACACAGGGGAATTTTTCCGCCAGCGCTTTGGGCTTGCTTGCGTCCAGATCGTAAACCATAACGGCAACCTCCCCGGCGATGGGAGAACGGGCGATCCCCGTGATGATGGCTCCCGCCATGTTGCCTGCACCGATAAATCCGATGGTCTGTTTCATGATACCGTCCCTTTCCTATAAAAAATTAGTCCGCCAAAGCCGCCTTAATCATAATGGCGCATTCCAAACGCTTTTTCTCCAGCTCGCAGGAAAGCTTGTGCGGTTTGAGCACGCTTCCCGCGTACTGGAAGTTGTTGGCGTTGCAGCCGCCGCTGCAATAAAATTTCGCCCAGCAATCCTTGCAGCTTTCTTTTCCGTAAACGTTA
>CALXBH010000066.1 GCA_944386475.1 uncultured Clostridia bacterium
ATGCAGGCGTATTTCCATTCAAGGGTTGGACGCTTATGCCATAGCGGAGCGGTTAAAGGAGAAAGGCATGTATCGAGCAAGAATAATAGAAGGTTAATAAAGGTATCTTTTTTATCAACGCTTCCCACAAAACCCTCCCGAAGCTATATGGCTTCGGGAGGGTTTCATGTTCCGGGTTTTTGAAATCCCTTTATGACATGACAGAGGGAATGGTCAGATTGGGTACAGCAGAAATTGATTCTAAAACTCCAAAAGCGTTTCGAGTAAATGTAAGTTTAAAATTTTTGCAATGCCCGGCACTGATCAGTGCCGGGCATTTTGTCTAAGAAAAAACGGGAATTCATGTTGTAGCTCGGATAGTTTTTATGGTACAATATCCACAGAGTCGCTATTGTTCCTTATTCTTATAGCTGGCTATAATCACGGGCGACGAGGGACACCTTAAGTTATACATATTCCATTCGCAATCAAAAACAATAGGAGGTCAGTCGGTATGATAACAACGAAACTTTATGAGGATAAAAATAATGATTTGGTGGCAATCGTCCTTGAGGATGGGCGGTATTCCAATTATATTTCCTGCCCTGAAATGGCTGCCCTTGAGGCGGACAGCTTTTTTGAGGAAGCTAGGTTGGGTTTTCCAGAGGCGTTCCCCTATGAAAGCGACATAATGATTGGGCTAACCATGGAAGAAGCGGCAGCTCGAGAGGAGCAGGAAAGCACCCTTATCGCTCAGGTGGACGAGGGTGTTACGATATATCCCTTGCGCATGAGCCAAGAGCATCAGGAATTCTTTCAGATGGAGCTTGGAAATGACATCTGGCAGGAGTTGTTGGAACGAGTCTCCGGCGATGAAGGTGTTCAATTGGATTTTTAGCGGCCGGCATAGCCATTGCCTTAGCTGACTGTTTAAGTGGCGGCAACCCCAATACGTCATTTGCATACAGGCTTTTTTCTAAAACCCTCCCAAAGCTATATAGCTTCGGGAGGTTTTTTTATGCCGCAGGCTGTCTGGAAAAATAGCGGAAAAATATTTGTAGATGTTGTTTATAATAAATGACAAAAATATTTTTAATTGTATAAAATATGTACAGCTTTTTGTCGTATTATGATATAATAGAAACATCTGAAGTAAGAACATTTCAAATTGTATAGTATCGATGACAAATCGTGATAGGGAGAAGGGGTTGATAAATGGAGAAGTTAAAAAACAAAGAGGACTTTCTCGCCCACATATCCATGGACGGCAAGCGTACACAGACGGTTCAGGAACACCTGAGGGGGACGGCTGTTCTGGCGGAAAGCTTCGCCTGGCCATTTCATGGAGGCGAGCAGGCCAAGCAGGCGGGGGAGCTGCACGACATTGGAAAATACAGCTCGGAATTTCAAAAGCGCCTGTCCGGCGGCCCAAAGGTTGACCATGCCACAGCTGGTGCAAAAGAGGCGTATACACTGAGGCAGCTTGAGACAGCCTTTGCTATTGCCGGGCATCACGGCGGCTTGCCGGACGGCGGTGCAAAAACCGACCCGCCGGATGCAGGCACCTTGTTTGGCCGGCTGAAAAAACAGCTTCCGGACTACAGCGCCTGGCGCGGCGAGATAGAGCCGCCGCAGGCGAGCCGTCCCGGGCAAATTCCCATGGATAATCTGTCGGTGTCTTTTTACATACGGATGCTCTACTCCTGCCTGGTAGACGCCGACTATCTGGACACCGAAGCCTTTATGAACGGCCCTGCTCCCCGAGGGGGATATGAGCCGGCCGCCGATTTGCTGGAGAAGTTAAACCGGTACATCTCTCCCTGGTGGGACGCCAAAACAGAGCTGAACCATAAGCGGTGTGAGATCCTGCGCACCTGTTTAGAGGTCGGGGAAACATCCGGCAGTGGGCTTTACAGCTTGACCGTCCCCACCGGCGGAGGAAAAACGGTCTCTTCGCTGGCTTTTGCCCTGGCTCATGCGGCCATACAGGGGAAAAAGCGGATTATTTATGTGATCCCCTATACCTCGATCATTGACCAGACAGCGGAGAAGTTCCGGGAAATTCTGGGCGATGACAATGTGCTCGAGCACCATTCCGGTGTGGAGTATTCTGTGCCGGAGGGGGAGGTGGATCCCACGTTGTACCGCAAGGCGTTGGCTACTGAAAATTGGGATATGCCGGTTATCGTCACCACAGCGGTGCAGTTTTTTGAATCTTTGTACAGCAATCTTCCATCTCGCTGCCGCAAATTACACAACATAGCGGACAGCGTGGTGATTTTTGATGAAGCCCAGACCCTGCCGGTAGACTATCTGCGCCCTTGCGTGGCGGCCATCGGGCAGCTGGTGCGGCATTACGGCGTTACGGCTGTGCTGTGCACTGCCACACAGCCGGCGTTGCAGCCGCTTTTTGACGAGCTGGCGCCCGGCCTGACTATGAGGGAAATATGCCCGGATACAGAGGGAATGTACCGCTTTTTCCGGCGCACCGCCTTGCGTTGTTCCGATGAAATGACAGAGGAGGAACTGGCCAGCCGGCTAAACGATGCGCCGCAGACATTGTGCGTGGTCAACCGCCGCGCATCTGCTCAGAAAATTTACGCCTTGCTAGAGCCTGAAGGCCGCTATTGCCTGACCACGCTTTTATGCCCGGCAGACCGCAAACGATTGCTGCAAGAGATCCGTACCCGCCTGAAAAACGGACAGCCCTGCCGGGTGGTGTCTACTTCGCTGATAGAAGCGGGCGTTGACGTGGATTTTCCCACTGCCTGGCGGGAAGAGGCGGGGCTTGACTCCGTTTTGCAGACGGCCGGCCGCTGCAACCGGGAAGGCCGCCGGCGGGTGGAAGAAAGCGTAGTAACGGTTTTCCGGCTGCAGGGTCAGCCGGCGCCTTCCATGATCCGTTCCAATGTGGATTCTGCCCGTCGTGTTCTGGAAACATTCCCGGATCCGACCATCCCGCAGGCCATTGAGGCGTATTTTTCCTTCTTCCGCGCGGTGAAGGGGGATGCTGCCCTGGACAAGCAGGGCATCTTACCTGCTTTTCAAAAAGGATTCCAGGGCCGCATCTTCCCCTTTGCCACCGTGGCGGGGATGTTCCACCTGATTGAAAACACGATGGTTTCCATTTACATTCCTGTGGATGAAGGGGCAAAGCTCGTGGAAAAGCTGCGCGCCGGCCAGTTTAGCCGGACACTTTACCGAAAGCTCGGGCAATACAGCATAAATATTTATCCGGAGCACTTAAATAAGCTGCTGGATGCCGGCGCAGCAGAACCGGCGGATGGAAGCGGCTACGTCCTGACGGACCCCGCTTTGTATGACCGCAGCACTGGTCTGACGCTGGATGTAGAAACAGGAAAGGGAATTTGTATCTGACGCCAAACTGAAAAGAATAAAGGAGGTTTGCCTATGATTCAGCTGGAAGTGTGGGGGCCCTATGCCCTTTTTTCAAGACCGGAACTGAAAGTGGAGCGGGTTTCCTATGATGTCATGACCCCCTCGGCGGCGAGAGGAATCGTGGAAGCGATTTATTTCCACCCCGGTCTGCGGTGGCACGTCGATAAGATCTATGTGCTAAACCCGATCCGGCTTGTCAGCATCCGCCGCAACGAGATCGCCGGAAAGATTTCGGCGCGCAACGTGCGCCAGGCCATGCAAGGAGGCGGACAGGATCTATACCTTGCCGCTCCCCAGGAAATTGTACAGCGCGCGTCGCTTTTGTTACAGAATGTCCATTATGTGATCGAAGCTCACTTTGATATGACCCCCAAGGCGTCGCCGTCTGATAATCCGGGCAAGTTTCAGGACATTGTAACCCGCCGGATGGAGCGGGGACAGTGTTTTCACACCCCCTATTTCGGCTGCCGGGAGTTTCCGGCAAATTTCCGGCGCTGGCCGGGCGGGCCTGTGCCCACGATTGACGAAACCCGGGATCTGGGGCTGATGCTGTATGACTTTGACTATACAGATCCTAAAAACATCACCCCGACCTATTTTTACGCGAAGTTGGAACATGGCGTGATGCAGGTGGGAGACTGTGAGGTGTTACGATGATCTTACAGGCTTTGACCCGGTACTATGAGGATCTGCTGGCGCTTGGAAAAGTCACCCGGCCCGGCTGGTCCAAAGTAAAGGTGTCCTATGGATTGGTTTTAAATGACGAAGGCTATTTAGTGCAGCTTATTCGTTTGCAGGAGGAAGTGAAGAGGGGACAAAAAACGGCGCTGGTTCCCCGGGAGCTGGACATGCCTGCACCGGCTAAACGCACGGCGGGAGTCGCAGCTAATTTCCTGTGCGATACAAGCAGCTATCTGCTGGGGGCCGATGACAAAGGAAAGCCGGCCCGCACCGCCGAGTGCTTTGCCGCTTCTAAAAAGCTTCATGAGGAGCTGCTCCAGGATGTGGATTCCCCTGGGGCCCGCGCGGTTGTGCGGTTTTTTCAGCAGTGGGATCCCGCCTGCGCCAAGGAGCATCCGGCCCTTCAGGAGGACTGGGAGGATCTGATGAAAGGCGGCAACCTTACCTTTTGGTACGGCAGCGCACCGGTTGCCGTTGAAAACGCCATTAAGGAGGTCTGGCAGCGGCATTACGACCATTCCAGCGATGGGGAAGAGGCGTTGTGCCTTGTCACAGGCCGCCGCGGCCCCATCGCCCGGCTGCATCCCAGCATTAAAGGGGTTGTTGGAGCCCAGAGCAGCGGGGCGTCCTTAGTCTCTTTTAATGCGCCGGCCTTTTGTTCCTACGAGCATGAACAGGGAGCCAACGCCCCAGCCAGCGAATACGCCGCCTTTGCTTACACAACGGCGCTGAACATCCTTTTGGCGGATCGGGATCGGGTTTGCCAGATAGGGGATACCACCGTCGTATGCTGGGAGGAAGGGGGAGACGCCGCTTATCAGGATTGTTTTCTTTCTAGTGTATTTGGCGATACATACACAGAAAGCGATATCCTAGGCACCCTTCACAGGCTGGCGGCGGGGGATCCCATTGACTGGGACGACAGCCGCCTGGATCCCAGCATGCGCTTTTATGTGCTGGGGTTAGCTCCCAATGCGGCGCGTTTGTCGGTGCGCTTTTTCTGGCAGAACGATTTTGCCACCATGGCGCGAAATCTGGCTCTTCATTACGAGAGGCTGAAAATTGTTCGCCCGTCTTTTGACAAATTTACTGAACTGCCTGTATGGAGGCTGGTGCAGGAGACTGTTCGCAAGCCCGCCCCCGGCGCCCGTCCGGTGAAACCCAATCCCCGGCTGGCCGGCGACCTATTGCTGGCGGTGCTCAATAACACCCCTTATCCGGCCACTCTATTGCATGGCGTTAAGCTGCGCATCCGGGCGGAACAGGATGTTTCCCGGGGACAGGCGGCTATTCTCAAGGCCTATTATTTGCGCAATTCCCAGAATCAACAACTCAAGGAGGTTATGACAGTGGAACTTAATGAACAAAGCAGTTATCTGCCCTATGTGCTGGGGCGGCTGTTTGCGGTGCTGGAAGCCGTGCAGCAAGATGCCAATCCCGGTATCAACACGACGATTAACGATCGTTACTTTAATTCAGCCTCTTCCACGCCTGCCACCGTGTTCCCGTTGCTCATCAAACTGGCGCAGAAGCACCTGGCTAAATTGGCTAAATTAAAGCCTGGTCTGGCTATCGATTATAAAAAGAGGCTCACCGAACTTCATAGCTACATTACCCAAACGCTGCCTGCCCGCCTTACCCTGGAGGAGCAGAGCGCCTTCCAGATCGGCTATTACCATGAAACAGAAAAACACTACACCAAAAAGGAGGAGAAGTAATCATGTCTGAAACTATTAAAAATCGTTATGACTTTGTCATCCTGTTCGATGTGGAGAACGGAAACCCCAACGGCGACCCGGACGCCGGCAATATGCCCCGTGTTGATCCCGAGACCGGCTGCGGCCTGGTGACGGATGTCTGCCTGAAGCGCAAGATCCGCAATTATGTGGAAACCGCAAAAGAGGATGCAGACGGCTACCGCATTTATATCAAGGATCAGGTTCCCCTGCAGCGCAGCGACGCCGAAGCGCTCTCTTATCTGGGGATAAACAAGGATCTGAAAGCGGCGAAAAAAGACGATCCTTCCCTGGATGGCAAGATCCGGGACTTTATGTGCCAGAATTTTTATGATATCCGCACTTTCGGCGCCGTTATGACCACTTTTGTAAAGGGCGCTTTAAACTGCGGCCAGGTGCGGGGCCCTGTCCAGCTGGGGTTTGCCCGCAGCATCGATCCCATTATGCCCCAGGAGATCACCATCACCCGGGTGGCCATCACCACCGAAGCGGATGCGGAGGAAAAGAACACAGCAATGGGGCGCAAATACATCGTGCCCTATGCCCTTTACCGGGCGGAAGGCTTTATTTCGGCCAACCTGGCGCGAAAGGTTACCGGCTTTTCGGAGGAGGATTTGCAGCTGTTATGGCAGGCGGTCTTAAACATGTTTGAAAACGACCACAGCGCCGCTAGGGGCAAGATGGCTGTGCGGGAGCTGATTGTCTTTAAGCACGACAGCGAGCTTGGCAACGCGCCCTCTTACAAGCTGTTTGACGCCGTCCACGTGGAGCGGGCGGACAGCGTGACCGTTCCTCGCCAATACAGTGACTATACCGTCTGGGTGGAGGACAACCTGCCGGACGGAGTCACCTGCGAAAGGATGGCCTGATGGAGCCGGAAGAATATCTTGCCATATCCGGCATTCAGCATTTTTGCTTTTGCCGGCGTCAATGGGCGCTGATCCATCTGGAACAGCAGTGGGCCGAAAATCTGCGAACGGCTGAAGGACGACTTCAGCATGACCGGTGCCACAATGAAACCTTTCGGGAAAAGCGCGGCGACCTGCTGACAGTGCGGGGAATGCGGGTAATCAGCCATCGGCTGCAATTATCCGGCGTCTGCGATGTGGTGGAGTTTCATGCCGATCCGGACGGAGTGCCGCTGCAGGGATATGAGGGGATTTGGCGGCCTGTGCCGGTGGAGTATAAGCACGGCGTCTCCAAACAAAACGATGCCGACCGGCTGCAGCTCTGCGCGCAGGCCATGGCATTGGAGGAGATGCTTGTCTGCGATATTCCTAAAGGCGCCCTCTTTTACGCCGAAACCCACCGGCGCGAGCTTGTGGAACTGACGCCGGAGCTGCGGCAGAAAACAAAGGCAATGGCTGATGAGATGAACGCTTATTTTGCCAGAGGATATACCCCTAAGGTTAAGCCGGGAAAACACTGCAACGCGTGCTCGCTGAAAGAGTTATGTCTGCCAGTCCTCTGCCGCCGCAGCGATGCGGACGGCTATATCCGCGCTCATCTGGAGGACGATGCCGCAGGAGGGGATGCCTTGTGAGAAAACTGCTCAATACCTTATTTGTTTTGACTGAGGACAGTTATCTGACTTTGGATGGGGAAAATATAGTGGTCAACCGGGAAAAAACAGAGGTTGCCCGGTTTGCCCTTCATACGCTGGAGGCGGTTCTCTGCTTTTCCTTCCCGGGCGCTTCTCCGGCGCTAATGGGCGCCTGCGCTGAACATGGAGTGGATTTGGCCTTTTTTTCACCAAAGGGAAAATTTTTGGCCCGCGCTGTGGGACAAACGCACGGGAATGTACTGCTGCGGCAGCAGCAATATCGTGTCTCCGATGATCCAGCCGCCAGTTGCCGCTATGCCAAAGGCTTTTTGCTGGGGAAAGTGTACAACGCCCGCTGGGTATTAGAGCGGGCCACACGGGATCATCCACAAAGGGTGCCGGTAGAAAAACTAAAGACGCTGTCCGACCAGTTGGCGGCTGCCTTGCCCCGCATGGAGGAGGCCATGACGACCGAAGAACTTCGCGGGATAGAAGGCGAGGCTGCTCAGCGGTATTTTGATGGGTTTGACAGCCTGATTTTACAGCAGCGGGATACGTTTTCCTTTACTAAACGCAGCCGCCGGCCGCCCTTGGATCCCATCAATGCCTTATTGTCGTTTGCCTATACGCTGCTGGCGCGGGATTGTGCAGCCGCATTGGAAGGCGTGGGCCTGGATCCTTATGTGGGCTTTTTGCATCGGCCCCGGCCTGGCCGCGCCAGCTTGGCTTTGGATCTAATGGAAGAGCTGCGCGCCGTGTATGCAGACCGGTTTGTCGTGACCTGTATCAATCAAAAAGTCCTGACGGACAAGCATTTTCAAAAGCAGGAGAGCGGCGCCGTGCTGCTGTCAGAGGACGGGAGGCGCATTTTTTTAAAAGCCTGGCAGCAGCGTAAGCAGCAGAGTATTCAGCATCCCTTTCTGAATGAAAAAATCCCCTGGGGACTGGTCCCTTATACACAGGCGCTTATTCTGGCCCGTACCCTGCGGGGGGATTTGGAGCGGTATCCGCCGTTTTTCTGGAAATAAATCCAGTGGGATAGGCAGAAAGGAAGGGGAATAAATGCTGGTTTTGGTAACTTATGACGTCAATACAGAAACTCCGGCTGGACGAAAACGTCTGCGCAAGGTGGCAAAAGCTTGTGTGGATCGTGGCCAGCGGGTGCAAAATTCCGTGTTCGAGTGTCTGCTGGATGCTGCACAATATGTGACTTTTAAAAATCATCTGACGAGTTTGATTGACTCGGAGACTGACAGCCTGCGGTTTTATCAGTTGGGCAATCACTATAAAACGAAAGTGGAGCATGTGGGGCGTACTCCGCAATGGTCTCAGGATGACATCTTGTTAGTTTAAACTAACTTAAAGTGGTGAAATTTGTGTTGCCATGGCTTTGTGCTGCAAAAGCGAGAGGAATCGCAGTGCGAGGTTTTATCACACAGAAATCACCGGACAGGTTCGCACCGAAATTGAGTTGGTATTATCATAATAATTTTTATTTTCATCTTTAAATGTGCCAAATAGTAAACGGTATTTTTGGAGGATTTTTCATTTTAATTAGCACTTTGTCGCAAAAAGCAACGGTCATTTTGTTGCATTTTGCTGTCGCCCTCCCCGCGGAGGGCGTGGGTAGAAATAGCGCTTCCACCGCTGCCACGACAAACTGCTCGCTTTGTCGCCCTCCCCGCGGAGGGCGTGGGTAGAAATTGTAATCAGAAATTGATGGAAGCGGACTATGCAAGTCGCCCTCCCCGCGGAGGGCGTGGGTAGAAATGCATATGGGTTTTCCCCAGCCTGTTTTACCGATGGGGCCCTTTTTGTGTGGACAAGAGAACACTTGCCGCCCGTATCAAACGGGCGGCATTTTGCATGCTATAAACGCCAAAAC